>JANQRN010000201.1 GCA_028284545.1 Rhodothermales bacterium
CCCTTCCGATGGTACATCGCAGTCAGGGCGATGAGCGCCATTTCGCGAGGCGAGAAGCCGGGCAACCCGTTGTTCACGATCAGCGTCGCAGAGTGGCGATGATGCCCCTTGTAGTTGACGACCGTACCAATGTCGTGCAGCAATGCCGCCGCGTCGAGAAGCTGTCGCTCGAGACTTCCGTAGCCGTGCAACGGCTCCAGCTGATCAAAGAGGCGCAGCGCGAGAAAGCGTACGTGATTCGCGTGCTGCTTGTCGTAATTGTAGTTTCGCGCAAGATTCAGCACGCCGAAGCGACGGACATCCGGAATGACCGGATACGGCAAATGCTCCCAGAATCGCTCCAGAAAAAGGCCCTCACGAATCCCGTAGCTCGAGATCGCAATCTCCTTCGCTCCCAGTCGCTGCATAACCGCCTGCAACACCAATAGGCCGGAGACGAAGATGTCGGCACGGTCAAAGTTGAGGCCGGCAACACTCTGCCGCTTCTTGACCGTCATCGCGGACAGCTCCTTAATGATCTTCCCCAGGGACTTCCTCGAAACGGTCAGGCCGTTAACGTTTGTGAGCGGCAGTCCGCGCCGGGCGATGTCGATGTAACCGAGATTGCGGATCGTGCCGCCGAGGCCGGCGATGACTGCACCCTTGCGCCGCGTCAGCCACGGAACGGCGTCAAGCTGTCGGGCAATTTCGGCCTCAATATTCGATCTCTCTTCAGCGGACATCGGGTCGCTGGCGACAAATGCCTCGGTCAGCCGCAGCGCCCCGAGCGGCAGCGCCTCGCCGCGCATAAACTTGCGGTCCTGGACCTCGCTGACCTGCGCACTCCCGCCACCGATATCGATGACAAACCCATCGTTCATCTGGATGTCGTTGAGCACACCGATCGCGCCATACGAAGCCTCCGACTCGCCGTCGAGTATCCGAAGGGTAAAGCCAGTCTCGCGCTGTACGCGCGCAAGAAACTCGGGACCGTTCACCGCGTCGCGCACCGCACTCGTCGCGGTGGCTATGACATCGTCCACCTTGGAACTGTCACAGTACCGGCGATACAGGCGCAGTGTCGCTACCCCACGCTCCATCGCCGCCGCGCTCAGCCGGTCGTCGGTCATGCCCTCGCGAAGGCGAACCATCTCCCGGATCTCGTCTTCCAGCTTGAACGCGTACCCGGGCGTGTGACGCACAACGATCATCCGGCACGTATTCGAGCCGAGGTCTATGATCGCTATGCGAGAGGAGGGGCGGATCTGTCAGTTGGAGCCCGACGCCTTCTTGCCGGAGTCTCCTTCCTCCCACATATTCTCCAGGCTTTTCTCAAGCTCGTCGGCCTGCTTGGCCTCCTCATCCTCCTCGCGGATCTGGATGAGCTCGTCAAGAACGGTGTAGTCTGGAGCGAGGTCATACAGCAGCCCCAGGTGATGCTCCTGGACCTCTATCACCAGCCCGAGCTCGATGAGCTTCCGGGCCGTCTTGTAGTCGCACATCTCATAGCCCTTGCCGGGAAGGTAGAAATTGGCCGTCCGGCGCTTGGCGCTTACGACCAACCGATAACCCTTCTCAAGCTTGCGCTTGGCGTGGGCAATCCATTTCTCGGTGGAGACGGACGGCTGCGTCCGCCACTCCCGGTCACTCGACAGACTCATTTCGGGGCTGGGGCTGTTTTGGGCGCCTCAAACCGCAGCCACGTGGATTAGTTCCAATTTGGGCGCCTAGGCCTCGTTGTAGTAGAACCGTTCACGGATGACCTTACCGTCTTTCCAGTGCTGGACGGCCACCTCCTCGATCTTCTTTCGGGTGCCATCAGCAAACGTCACGTCTGCCCACGATTCGACCATGGTCACGTCGTCTGCTTCGTTCGACGCGATGGCTCCTACGCCGCCGCCGTGCATCTCTTTGATGCCCCCCATCCACTCTTTTTCGAACTCACGGTTCGCGTCCTTTCCGCGACGCGGCTCGTGCGCGTTCTCCTGCATCACGACGTCATCGTCGTAGTACTCCTCAAACGCCTCCATCATCTTGCCTTCGCCGATCATTCCGTACATCGCCTTGATGCGGTCAAGCGCTGGTGTCTCGCGCAGCGAGGCTGCCGCCCGCTCCTTCAGGTCGCTGCCGCGCTCCTTGACCACTTCCAGCGCATCCTCTGCTTTATCAGACAGCACATCAAATGCGTCTTCCGCCTTATCGGTAATCGTTTCCGCCAACTCCTTTGCCGAGTCGGCCATCTTCTTTACAAAGTCTGACATCTTGTACCTGGGTTTGATCTACTCTTCCACCGGCGGGCCATTGTCGTGATCGCCTCCGCGATCGCAATGGCCTCCGCTCAGGGTTCTACGCAAGCCCGCGGCGCCGGATTCAGATTGGGCTTTCTTCATGGATCTTTGCCGCCGCCAAGCTGAAACTGGATGACCACAGCGGTATTATAGGTATTCGCGGCACCCTCCGCTGAAAACCGCGACACGAAGCCCTACGCACAACCTGACCGAAAGATGATCTGTTATCCACGCGCACGAGTTGCCGTCTTCCTCGCCGCCGCCATCCTGGTCGGATGCCAGGGAGGCCAAACCGAGGCCGTCGAAGCCACCGAGACAACCAGCCTCGCGCGCTTCGTGGCTCCCGAAGACGGCGCGACGGTGCCCGGCACATTCACCGTTGAGATGGCGGCAGATGGCGTTACGATCGAACCAGCCGGCGAAATCCGGGAGAACGCCGGCCATTTCCACGTGATCGTCGACGCGCCCTTCGTTGCAGCTGGTCAGGTCATCCCCACCGACGACGACCACCTTCATTTCGGCACCGGTGCGACTTCGGCGGAGCTCACGCTCCCGCCCGGCGAACACACGCTGCGCCTCCAGGTCGCCAACGGAGCACACATCGCTTTCGACGCGGCAACGCACGGACACGAAATCGTTGTGACCGTCGAAGGCGACGACTAGTAGTACCGCCCAGGGCACCGGAAGAAACCCGAGAAACAATACTGCTCAACGAAAACGAATTAGCGTGGAGATTGGAATGTCTGAACTGACACCTGCCGATGGCCAGCCAGACGTGGTCGGCGCCACGTATCTCGCCGAGGCCCGGTCGCGCTTTCGCTACTACCGCTGGTTGACGGAGCGGGCCCTGGAGCAGGTCAACGACGCTGAGTTCTTCAGGGTCGATGCGCCCGAGTCCAACTCCATAGCCGTTGTTGCAAAGCACCTGGCCGGCAACATGCGTTCCCGGTTCTCGGACTTCGGAAACTCCGACGGAGAGAAACCCGACAGGAACAGAGACGGCGAGTTTCTGCTGCTCGATGAGGACAGCCGAGACCAGCTGGAGCTCAAGCTGCAACAAGGCTGGGATCTGGTGGAGTCAACCGTTGACGCACTCGAACCTGAAGACCTCGCCCAGACCGTCTATATCAGGGCCCAGCCACACTCCGTCCTGGAGGCCGTAAATCGACAGTTGACGCACTACGCCTACCATGTCGGACAGATCGTAATGCTCGCTCAGCGTATGCGCGGGCCAAGCTGGGAGTCGCTGAGCATACCACGCGGACAGTCGGCGTCGTTCAACGAGGCCATGCAGGCGAGCAGTACCGCGTAGACGCAAAACTGGTGTTTGTACTCGTTGGTAATGGATACAGCCGGTTCGGCTTTGGCCGGCGAAATCCGCTAACGAGACACGCAGAGACCCACAGCTGGGAATCTGCGCAACAGAAATGCGCCGTTTTCTCCTTTCAGTTCTGACCCTCCTGTTGGTGTCCTGCATCGGCCACACGGCAGAGGCGCAGAGTCGGTCAATGCCAGCACAGTACCGACAGGCCGCTCAGCGGATGTATCTGAAACGCCTGCAAACCCGCCTCAAGGTCATCCGGCCGCGTGCGCAGACGGCATTGCAGCAGCCATCGCCCCGCGGGGGCTCTGGCTTCAAGGCGCGTGGCACAAACTCAGCCCGACTGCACAGACAGCATCAGCAGCGCCGCATGCGCTCAGCCGGCAGAAACATTCAGCCTCGAATGCTCCGCTCCTCGGCCAGCAGGACGTCTGACTACAAGCGCACTGCATACTCCCGCAACATCCGACTGCGATCGCGCACCGTTGGCGTAAGGCCGCCAAAGCGCATGCCGAGCACCTACAATCGCCCCAATCGCTCGCTCAGTGCCTGGCCGCGCTAGATTCTCCCGCGGCTTGTACATTGGCGATAACTAACCGGAACCGGATATGGGAATCGTAGGATTGCTCCTGGTCGGGGCAGCAGCCGGCTGGATGGCCGGCCAGATCATGAAGGGCCGCGGATTCGGCGTCGTCGGCAACATCGGTGTCGGCATCGTCGGAGCGTTTCTCGGGCGCCAGATCTTCAAGATGCTGGGCATCTATGCCTATGGCACTATCGGCACCCTGCTAACGGCACTTGTGGGAGCCATCGTACTGCTGGCCGTGGTCGGAATGATCAAGAAGGACTGAACGGGCGGGATTGTCGAGCGGGTTGTGATTGTCCAAGTAGCAACCACCCTGAAGACCGCCGAATCATGTCACAGATCGACCGACTCCTTCTCCTGACGGCAATCGTCTTCGTGCTCCCGGGCTGCTCCCTTCTACCCTGGCACGGATCCTCGTTGAGCTACGTCGGGACCTACTCCTGGGGATTCGAGGTCTCTGAATTTCGACCGTGCGCCGCTAACGAAAAGTGGTGGGTGACCGGCAGCGCCGGCGAAGAGCTCGTTGCCAAGTATCGGAGCCTTCGAAACGACACGATGTACCAGCGGATCTTCGTCAAGCTGCGGGGTACGGTGAGCAAGACCGGACAATACGGACACCTCGGTGCCTACGAAAAAGAGTTCGACGTGTCGGAGGTCATCGACGCCCGCAACCTGAGACCCGGAGAGTGCCCGTAGCGTCCGCCGCCGCCTAGCTCGCGTCCTCGACCGTGAATGTCAGCATCATGCCCGCGTGCAGATGCTCCGCGATGTGACAGTGCATCATCCAGGTACCCGGATTTGACATCTCGACAAGGAGGTCCATTGTCGAACCGACGGGCACAATCGCAGTGTCCTTCCACACCAGGTTTCCCGTCGGCCTGCCATCCATCGACAGCACGAGGTACCGCTGACCATGAATATGGAACGGATGGTTCATGGGATGGAACGAATCCGGCGAATTGAATATCCGGATCTTCACGACGTCTCCCTTCTGAAAGGTCCAGTCGATGTCCATGTTCTCCCGGCCCGAGTTGACGTCACGCAGTATCCAGGTCACCTCTTTGCCGGTCGACAGCCAATTCATCATCGGCATCGCATCGTTCCACTCCATCGGCGGCACGTACAACGTGTCGGTCTCCATCATCGCAACGATTGGAAGCGGGAGGTTCTGGTGCTTCAGCGTCAGCTCGATTTCGTAGTCGACAGGCCGATTGAATTGTGACCGATACTGCTCGATGTCGGCAATCACATCATCGTTCGTTCGCAGCTCCAGAAACTCGTCCCGGAGGTTCGTTCCAACTTCTTCTTCCGCGACAGCTACAGTCACCAGCGTGTCTACGTGGGGATAGAACTCACCCCGGAAGTGGTTGATGGCCTGGATGGTGTTTGAGATC
>JANQRN010000202.1 GCA_028284545.1 Rhodothermales bacterium
TACTGGTTGGACTGCTCGGTCCTTCCGCCGCCGCGCAGGACGCTTCCCCGTCAGACCGACAGATCACAAAGGTCGGCACGACGGCCGGCCAGTTCCTGAAACTTGGTGTTGGCGCGCGTGCGATCGGGCTCGGCGGCTCGTATGTGGCTGACGCCGGCGACCTTTCAGCACTCTATTGGAACCCGGCCGGCCTCTCACAGCTCACAGGCTCAGCCGTCCAACTGGCCAACACCCAGTATCTGGTTGATGTCTCCTACAACTACGCCGCCTTTGGCACATCGCTCGGTGGCATCGGAACGATCTCTGCCTCTATAATCATGCTCGACTCCGGTGAGATGGAGGTGCGAACTATCGATCGTCCCGAGGGCACAGGTGAGCGTTTCGACGTGCAGAACATGGCGCTGCAGCTGTCCTACGGGCGGGCGCTAACGGATCGGTTCAGCATCGGCAGTACAGTGAAGTACATACGGGAGCAGGTCTGGCACTCGGCCGCCAGTGCGATGGCGATCGACTTCGGCGTCCTTTTCACCACCCCCTACGACGCGCTCAGGCTTGGAGCCAGCATCTCCAATTTCGGTCCCAAAATGCAGATGTCGGGCCGGGATATAATCTTCAGCGAAGACCCGGATCCGACAAATGAAGGCAATGCCGAGGTCGTGAACTCGCAGTTCCTCACCGACAAGTTTGACCTACCGCTTTTGTTCCGGATCGGTCTCGCCTGGGACGCGTTTGACACAGCAAACCACCGCTTCCGAGTTGTCACCGATGCGGCACACCCCAACGACAACAGCGAGTACGTCAACTTCGGAGCTGAGTACAGCTTCCGCGACCTGATTGCCTTCAGAGGTGGCTACAGAAACCTGTTTGAGGAAGACGGTGAAAAGGGGTTGACTTACGGCGTCGGTCTCAACGTGCGAATCGACAGAAGCCTTCGGGCGAGATTCGACTACGCGTACGCCGATTTCGGCCGCTTGGAGTCAACCCATTGGTTCACCCTAGACCTACAGTTCTAGTTTGAGATTCGCGCCTTCTTTCCTGACCCTGGCAATCTGCCTTGGTACCCTGTGGCTGCCGAAATCGGTCAGCGCGCAGATTGCGCTCGACATGGTTGACGAGGCAGTTACGTTTGAGGTCGTAGACCTACTCGTAGCCGGCAAGCGTCTGTCAATGGAATGGGAGACCTCGAAACCCGAGCGCGGGTACAACGGCGTTGTTGTTCAGGGATTCAGCCAGTTGGAGGACTTCACTGGGAGCGTTCGCTTTCTGACCGAGGGAAGCACCTCTCGATGGTACCCGCTCTACATAGTCCACTCGGTTACCGACGCCGCCTTCCTCGCCGGCTACTTCGGTGACGAGGTCCACCGCGACGCGAAGGTCGAGATTCACTTCGAAGGGGACGGAGCCCTTCGGCCGGTACTTGTTGCAGCCGGAGTCTTCGACACTGAGCGGGACGAGGATAAACGAGATGGTGGCACCTCGCCGCCGTCGGCCTCAAAACGCTCACACTTCACCAGTACCGTGGAGCCCCCCGTTCTCGTGACGCGGGCCGAGTGGAATGCTTCGGGCTTCCGTGGTACACCGAGGCCTCTCTCGTCGTCGAACCTGACGAACATGACCTTTCACCATGCAGCCGGCTTCACAGCCACAACCCTGGAGGAGGGCAAAGCGCAGGTAAAGGCGATCCAGGACTTCCACCAGAACGGGCGCGGCTGGAGCGATATCGGCTACCAGTTTGTCATTGACCGCGGTGGCAACGTGTATCAGGGTAGGCCGTTTCTCGACGGCAGCACTACGCTAGAAGAAGTCCCTCCACTCTCCCTTGGCGCACACGTGGGAGGCGCAAACACCGGCAACATCGGCATATGCCTGCTCGGCTGCTATCACCCGCCAGAGGGCTCGAACTGTCAGGACCAGATCACCCAGGTTTCGCTGGATCGTTACGTGACAATGTTCGCATTCCTGGGAGAGGCGTACAGCATCCCCATTAGCAGTGGAACGCTCAGAGGGCACCGAGATTTCTCGGCGACGTCTTGCCCTGGCGACAACAACTACGCCCTTCTACCGTCGATCCGGACCGAAGCCATACAGCTGCAGCAATTCGGCTCAGCAGTGCCAGACGGTTTCCTCGTCGAACAGAATGCCCCGAATCCCTTCAGCGGACAAACCACGGTGCGGTACTACCTGCTTCAGGACGGCGTTGTCGACGTCACGGTGTATGACCTCACGGGCAAAGAAGTTGCTAAGCTCGTCGATGAGTTTCAGGAGGGCCCGCGTTGGTACCGAACAACGTTTGACGCTGGCTCCCTCCCATCTGGCAATTACTTCTACCAACTTCGGGTAGAAGGATTTTCTGGCGAGATCTTTCGCGGCTCGCGGACGCTTGTTCACGTTAAGTAATCTCATCCTAGCCGGGGCGATTGCACTGGCCCCGGCCGCTACCGACGTCCGCGTTCGCATACTTCAGGACGCACAACCGATAGAGGTACGCGTCTCCGTGGAATCGGGTAGCTTCACCCTTGGCGCCAATGACCTGGTTCTAGCCACCCTGGGGCCTGGGGACGAAGCTCAGTTCACGCGCACCCGATCCGGGGTTGGAGTGCGACACGCAGGTCAAACGAGAACACTTCGCAACGCTGTTCTTGCCACTGTTGAAACGGAGTCGACGTTCCGGTTGACGGTTACGAGGGGTCAAGACACAATTGCGCGCACTTATAGTGGGGCTTTGGATGTCCGTATCGACGTAGAAAACGATCAGGTCCTGCTTCTCGTGAATCATGCGCCGCTCGAGGCGTACGTGGCTGCCGTTGTTACCAGTGAATACGGTCTTGACGACGTCGAGGGCCGAAAGGCCATGGCCATTCTTGCACGCACGTACGCGCTGCGGAGCCTTGCTCCTCCCGGGTCTGAGTATGACCATGTGGATTCGGAGCTGTCGCAGGTGTACAAGGGCCTCGCCGGACTTGACCCCGAGGCGATTCGTGCAGCAACTGAGACAACCGGCCAGGTTCTCCTGTTCAACGGGGCACTGGCCGAAGCCGTCTACCACGCGGAGAGCGGCGGCCACACCGCTGACAACGATGACGTGTGGAATGGAGAACCCGTCGCGTATCTGCGGGGTGTTCCTGATCCTTTCGCAAACAACTCACCCTACGCAAGTTGGTCCTTCTTCGCTGACCGGCCGAGACTGCTGTCTCGCCTGTCTGCCGCAACGGGCAGCGAGGTGCGCGGATTTGTCATTTCTCACCGAAGCGCCGACGGCCGAGTTGCGCGTGTCAGACTCCTCTTGACCGGCGGCACCGACCGTGAAGTCGAGATCTCGGGAAACGACTTCAGGCTGGCCGTGCTTCGTGAATTTGGTGCCTCGAGTCTGAGGAGTATGTTATTCGATGTCGCCGCCACGCCCGCCGGATATCGCTTCACGGGGGCTGGCTTTGGCCACGGTGTCGGGTTGAGCCAATGGGGTGCCCACGAGATGGCCAATCGTGGCTACGCCTATGACGAAATCATCGCGTTCTATTTTCGCGGAACAGAGTTGGCGCATGTGCCCAATCTCATTCCCCAGGCGCAGAGATTGACCGCTCAGCTGCCCACTAGTGTCTCAGCCACCCAGCGCGCAGACTCCGTTTCGCGAGGCCCCGGCCCACCCCGAGTCCAAGAGGCCGTCTCAGGCAGAAGACGTGGTCGTATCGGCTGGTGAGATATCAGTAACGTCGTATCCGGCTTCGTCTATCGCAGCGGACACTCGGTCCCTCCAGTCCGGCGCGCCGCGCTCGTCCGGCAAATCGACGACCGCGCTTCCGATTGCCACACGCTGAACCTCGACGACATCCAAGTCGCCGAGCGCTTCGCGCACCGCTTCCACGCAGTGGTCGCAACCCATACCCGATATGCTTACGGTGTGTGCCATTCAGTATCTACGTTTGATCTCAAGGTGTACCTGTGGACTGCTGAGCGACTGCTACCGGAGTCGAAGGCTGTTCGCCAGAACGGAAACACTTGACAACGCCATTGCGGCTGACGCGAATATCGGGCTCAGCACGATGCCAAACGCAGGATAGAGCGCGCCGGCCGCCACCGGTATAAGTATGATGTTATATATGAAGGCAAAGAAGAGGTTCTGTCGAACGACGCGCATTGCTCTACGTGACAAGCCCAGCGCCTCCTCCAACGCGCGAAGGTCGCCACGAACAAGCGTGATGTCTGATGTGCTGATCGCGACGTCTGTCCCGGTTCCCATGGCGACGCCGACCGCCGCCTCTGCGAGCGCCGGCGCGTCGTTGATGCCATCGCCGACCATTCCTACGATCCTTCCTTCCGCCTGCAAGCGTTCGACGAGACGAGCCTTGTCTTGGGGCAAGACCTGCGCTTCGATCTTCTCAATCCCGGTGGCACGCGCGACGCTCTCTGCCACTGATCTACGGTCTCCCGTCACAATCCATTGTTCGATGCCGTCACGTCGGAGGGCGGCACAAACTTTTGCCGCTTCTGGCCGAATCGTATCCGCGATCTCGATCGCGCCTACCAACTCGCCATCAGCCGCCACGAAGACACCGGTCGCGCTGTCATTCGAAAGCTGCTGCTCAATAGGTGTCAACGCAGCTTTCGGGAACATCCGACTGTTTCCAACCTGAACGACGCGATCGTTGACGGTTGCGGAGGCACCGATACCTGCCGATGCGAGAAATCCGTCCGCGGTCGGGACCTGCAATCCGGACGTCTTCGCTGCCACAACGATTGCCCTGGCGATTGGATGTTCGGACAACGCTTCGACAGCCGCCGCCAATCGCAGAACATCATCATGCGGGATGTCGCCGAACGATCGAACCGACGCCACCCGCATTTTGCCAGTCGTCAACGTACCCGTCTTATCCAGCAGCAGGGTATTGACGCGCGAGGCCGACTCCAACGCCGCGCCATCACGTAGAAGTATTCCCCTCTTTGCACCCCAGCCGGTCGCAACCACAATTGCAGTTGGCGTTGCAAGGCCCAACGCGCACGGGCACGATATTATGAGCACCGATACGAATCGGAGCATGGCATTGGAGAGTTGCGGTGCCGGCCCGATGAAGTACCACAGGACCGCGGTCAAGGCGGCTATGCCGATTACGATCGGCACAAAAACGGCTGCGACGCGGTCTGCGAGCCGTTGTATGGGGGCTTTGCGCGATTGGGCTCTACGCACCATCTCAACGATTTGCGCAAGCGTCGTATCGCGGCCAACCCGCGTTGCCTCAAAAGTAACACTACCCGTTGTGTTCAGCGTTCCGGAGAAGACCTCGTCTCCTTCCGACTTTTCCACCGCCAGCGGCTCCCCGGTTAGCATGCTTTCGTCGACTGCGCTGCTTCCCTCCACTACCGCACCATCAACCGGTATTCGCTCACCCGGTCGCACAACGATTCGGTCTCCGACGCGGACACTGGCGGCCGCCACTTGTACAATGTCTCCACCTCTAACGATGTTCGCCATTGAAGGCTGCAGCGACATCAGACTTCGAATTGCAGCACCAGTTTTTCCCGACGCCCGCGCCTCCAGCAAACGGCCCACGAGAATGAGGGTCACAATCACGGCCGCTGCTTCAAAGTAGACGTGGCCACCACCGCTCGCGTCGAACAACTGTGGGGCAAACGTCGCAATCGTCGAGAAGATGTAGGCTGAACCAACACCGATGGCAACAAGGGTGTTCATGTCTGCAGACAGGTGTCTCGCTGCCTTCAGCGCGCCACGGAAGAAGATGGCGCCGGCCCAGAACACCACTGGGGTAGTCAGCGCCCACATCACGAGTTTATCGCCCGCGAAGGAGAGCAACCCGTGGCTCATCGACAAAACTACCACCGGTACGCTGAGGACGGACGCAACCAGGACACGGCGCTTCAGATCGCGAACGCGGTCTTCGTGTTGCTCCCGAATCCTGTCTCTGGGTGTCTCTGCGTCACTTGACTGCGTCCCTTTGGATGAACCGGGAAGAAGCGAACGCAGATGCGCGACATCGGTTAGCTCAGTGACGAACTGCACGACAGAGGAACCCTCACCTGCGATTCGCCCCTCATGTTCCTCGCCTTGCAGGACTGCCACGACACCGGGTAGTGAGATCACTTGCTCTCGCTCCGACTCGCTCAGGACCGCGCCAGTCATCTCTTGCAGGACAACGTCGTAGCCTGTATCGCGGATTTGAGACACGATCTGGCCTAGCGACACAGCACCGGGGTCATAGGTAACCGTCGCGTCAACCGTTGCATAGTTGACTCCCGCCTCGGTCACCCCAGACGTACGGCCAAGCCTTCGCTCGATACGCGAAGCGCAAGCCGCACACGTCATCCCCTCAACTGGGAGCTCCACAGTGACGTTTCGCCCGTTCTCTGACACGGCGATCCTAGAATATCTCTACTGAATGTACCGGAGGGGCCGCGCGTCGAATAGGGCACGGGGCCATCCGCACCGTATAACCACGCAAACTGTGACTTGTTTGCAGTTAGCTAATGACGGCTCCGGAGTCAGCGTCGAAGTACCGCAACTGGGATCTGTCGAAATCGAGGCCTACCGGGTTGCCCGGCTCCGGGAGTTCCTGAGGCGGTAGCCGCGCAACTATGTGCTGCCCCCCGGCGCTCGCGTACGCCACGATCTCGTTCCCCATTGGCTCAACAACGTCGAGCGTCATTGCGATCGCTGTAGCAGAGTCCGGTGTCGCCACACTGATGTTTTCCGGTCGAATTCCCAGGGTGACGCGCTGCCCTGTGCCGAGGACATCAGGTACAGATCTGGCCAGATCCAGCCCAAATCCCGCGTCTGCCACAAACCGACGGCTGCCGTTCTTGCCCTCCACCTGACCGGTCACGAAATTCATTGAGGGCGAGCCGATGAACCCGGCGACAAACTGGTTTGCCGGCTCGTTGTACAGGTTCAGTGGTGCATCGATCTGTTGCACTACACCGTCTTTCATCACGACGATCCGGTCACCCATCGTCATCGCCTCCACCTGGTCGTGCGTTACGTAGACCATGGTGGCCTGCAACGTTCGGTGCAGCTTCGAGATCTCCGTACGCATCTGCACGCGCAGCTTGGCGTCCAGATTGGACAGCGGCTCGTCGAAGAGGAAGACCTGCGGTTTTCTGACTATTGCACGCCCAACGGCGACGCGCTGACGCTGGCCACCAGACAGCTGCTTCGGCTTGCGGTCGAGTATCGGCGTGATCCCAAGAATCTCCGCGGCCTCCTCAACCCTCGCCTTGATGTCTGCTTTCGCGTACTTCCTGAGTTTGAGACCAAAAGCCATGTTGTCGAACACCGTCATGTGCGGATACAACGCGTAGTTCTGGAAGACCATGGCGATGTCACGGTCCTTTGGCGGCAGGTCATTTACAACGGTATCACCGATTCGGAGGGTGCCCTCACTGATCGTCTCGAGGCCGGCTATCATGCGCAGCGTCGTGCTCTTCCCACATCCAGACGGTCCGACAAGTACGACGAACTCCCCGTCCCGTATGTCGATATCCGCCCCCTCAACGGCAACGAAGCCGTTCTCGTAGACCTTTCTAACACTCTCAAGCTGAACTCGTGCCATATCCGGTGCGTCCGGTTTTTGATCGCAAAAAGCGCGCGGGGAAAGATAAGCGGAGACGCCGTATTTTGGGTGATGCCCGACGACAAACCAAAGATCACGATCTACGATGTCGCGAAACGCGCCGGTGTCGCGATCTCGACGGTCTCGCGCGTATTGAATGAGTCGCCCGACGTGTCCAGCGAAACGCGTCAGCGCGTGCACATTGCGATTGATGCGCTCAACTTCAGACCCGACCGACGTGCCCGCCAACTCGCTCAGCAGGGATCCCCGACGCTGGCGATCGCCATTCCCACGCTCACGACGCCGTTTCACAATTCTCTGCTCAAGGGGATCCGGGTTCACCTGCGCGAACGTGATTTGGACCTTCTATTCTGTGACCTCGGCTCGAAAGAAAGGCATCTGGCACTTGTTCAGTTCTTGCAGAGAGGTGCCGTATCGGGCCTCTTGCTCGTCGGTCTAAAGGTAACGGACGAAATTGCGGGCGAACTCAAGTCGATGGGAGCATCCGTCGGCATCATCGGATATCGCCATGAGGACTTCGACTCCTACTGGTGGGACGACGTCGAGGGCGCGCGCCGGGCTGTAACCCACCTGGTGAGCATGGGGCATTCGAGAATCGGGATGATCCGAGCGGCAGCAGACAGTCGGACGCAGATTCGCCGAATTGATGGGTATCGTGCCGCACTTCAAGCAGGTGGACTGTCCTTCGATGACCACTTGATCGCGTCTGGGACTACGGAGAAGCACGCCGGTTACAGCGAAGAGTCTGGTTACGAAGCCATGGGTAAGTTGCTGGAACTAGATGAGCCAGTTACTGCGGTATTCTGCACGTCTGACGCGCAGGCGATGGGAGCCTGGCTAGCCGCCCGAGAACGGGATATCCGCGTGCCCGAGGATCTCGCCCTCGTGGGTTACGACGACGTGAAGACGAGTAGATACGTTGGCCTCTCCAGCATGGACCAGGCTATGCAAGCAGTCGGTGAGCAGGCGGCCGTTCGCTTGCTCGCACGGATGTCAGGAGAATCTGATGACCCTCCGGGTTCGTTTTGTTACACGCCGGAGCTACGCGTCAGGCGCAGCAGTGCATATCGCCGCGACTAGCGCATGGATACTGAAACCATCCGGAAGCAGCTGAATCACACCGTCGCCGAAACCAACTTTGATCACCTCGGCACACGATACGGAGGAAAGGTCCGGGACACGTATGCCCTGGATGGACAGCTCATTCTTGTCACGTCGGATCGAATCTCCGCCTTCGACCACGTACTCAAGCAGACAATCCCGTTCAAGGGTCAGGTGCTCAACCAACTTGCGGCGTACTTCTTCGAGCACACGTCTGACCTCGTCGAAAATCATGTTCGCGAAGTACCCGACCCCAACGTAACCATAGCGACAAGATGCGAGCCCATACCGGTTGAGTTCGTCGTCCGCGGTTACCTTGCGGGCCATGCGTGGCGTACGTATCGAGACGGCGGACGCATACTCTGCGATAAGGTCCTACCCGACGGTTTGCGTCAGAACAGCCAGCTGCCCCAACCAATCCTGACTCCGGCGACCAAGGCTGCAGAAGGCCACGACGAAGACGTAACGCGAGCTGAGGTAATCTCTCGTGGTGTGCTGAGTGAAGACGAGTTCGATCTGCTCGAATCGCGCGCACTATCGCTGTTCCAGCGGGGCACACAGATGGCGGCGGAACGCGGACTAATTCTGGTTGACACGAAGTACGAGTTTGGCAAGACGCCTGAAGGCGCCTATCTCCTCATTGACGAAGTGCACACGCCCGACTCCTCTCGCTACTTCTACGAAGATTCGTATGACGAACTCCTCAGAGCTGACCAGCCACAACGGCAGCTGTCCAAAGAGTTTGTTCGCGAATGGCTGATGAGCCGCGGCTTCATGGGCAAAGATGGGCAGCAACTGCCCGACTTGACAGACGATTTCCGTATCGAAGTGGCGCGGCGATATATAGAACTCTACGAAACGGTCAGTGGACAGCCGTTCTATGGCGATACCCATCCACACCCTGTAGATCGCATCCTGGAACGGATTCGATCCTACGCCTAGCTCAACACGTAGGCGTCGGTGACTCGATCGTTGAGGAGATGGTTTGTAGCCGTGATCTGCCGATCGCGGGCAGAAGCCGGTTCGATCTGGAACAAAGACAAACCGGTGTCTTGCCGCCCAACCTCCGCCACAATATCGCCGTTGGGATCGCACGCCCTGCTCTGACCGATAAAGGTCAAATGCTCTTCGTCTGCGACTTCAGTGCCGATACGGTTTGCCGTAATCGTAAAGACGTGATTCTCCAACGCCCGAATTGGCATGGATCGCGGACAATCTCGACGGACCAGGTTTGAAGGATGCGCAATTACATCCGCACCCTGCAGGACAAGCGATCGCGCAGCTTCAGGAAAGTACCAGTCAAAGCAGATCATCACACCGAGCCGGTATTTCTCACCGCTTGAATTCTCTACCGGAAACACAGGAAACTTGCTGCCTGGAGCGAACAGGGATTTCTCCTTATAGAAAAGATGCACTTTCCGGTAGTTACCCATGATTCGCCCGCCACGAACGACCGCAGCAGCATTGAACAGATCGCTTCCGTGGCGCTCGACATAACCAGCGACGAGGGTCGCCCCGGTAGCGACCGACCATTCCTTTAGTGCAGACAGCGTTGGCGCGTTGTCATCTTCGACTGACTCCGCGACCGAGTGCACGTCATCCATGCTCCTGAAGTGGTATCCGGTCGCGAAAAGCTCGGGCAAGACGAGCAAGTCGGCCTGCACACCGCCAAGAAGTCCGTCGACGAGTCTGAGGTTCCAGTTCACATCGAGGTACCTGGGCTCGTGTTGAATGAATCCGGCAATCATCGTGTGTCCTCCGTCTTCGATCCGGCGTCCACCCACTCAGCCGACCCGTCAGCAAAGATCTCCTTCTTCCAGATCGTCACTTCGCGTTTCAGTTCATCGATCAGAAACCGCGCTGCATCAAACGCTTGAGCACGGTGCGGCGTTGAAACAGCGACACACACGCTAGCCTCTTTCGGCGCAATTGTACCTGTGGCATGCAAGACCGCCACCTTCCGAATTGGCCAGCGCGCACGTGCAACATCAGTCAATCGTCGCATCGTGGCAAGCGCCATTTCGTCATACGCCTCGTAGTCAAGACGTACGGTTTCGCGACCGTCCGTCAGCCGTCGCGTTGTGCCAAGAAACAGGACCGCAGCGCCTGCGTCGACATCCCGAGTGAAAGCGTCTGCTTGAGCCACGTCGATCGGGCCGGCGACAACTGCAACCCAGTCGGTCTCAGACATGTACGACTTGACCACTGTCATCCGCCACTCACG
>JANQRN010000205.1 GCA_028284545.1 Rhodothermales bacterium
GCGTAGCGTATCCGGGAGCTTTCACCACAGTCAACGCGAACTATCGGGTGGCCGGTCACTCGAGACCGAGCGACTCCAGCTGGACCCTCTCGCAAATGCAGACGCCATTCTTTCCTCTGCCGATACGTACGACTGGAACACAACGTCGGGCCAGATTCAATACAGTACGTTTATCGGCAAACATACCCTGTTGAACACCCAGTTGTTTGGGAGCGCATACAACGTTCGACATGCCTACGCGTTGGTCGACGATCTCCTACTACCCGATGAAACCGATGCACAATTTGAGGCCATTGATCTGTCGAACATCGCACTACCGATCAGCGACAACAACTCCATCGAGTCTGCCGGCCTGCGATTATCACTCAACCACATCCGGACGCGACACGAGCTCACCGGCGGCGTCGAGGCCACTATCTCCGACGGATCAACGAGTCTGCGATCTTACAACCTCGATGGCGCCCGAGAGGCCGCGGCCGTCAACACTGCGCTCGCCGTAGCGTCGACACGGAATACCGTCGAGTCCACAGGCGCCAATGTGTCTGCTTATGTGGAAGACCGGATTGGTCTCTCCCGACAACTTGCCGCGTCGGTGGGTATCCGTACCACGTATATGGATAATCGGAAAACCGTCTACGGCGAACCCAGAGTCGCATTCCTTATCGACGACTCACTGCGGTCGGGCATCCCGGTTGCGGCCAGGGTGGCACTGGGTATGTACCGCCAGTTTGAGACGCAGGTTGATCATAGCGCCCTGAACGCTGGCGCGCTGCTGCCGAGCGTTCGCCTATGGCTCCCGCTGGATGGCTCGATGCGACCGCCGCTGTCATACCACCTCTCTTTCTCCGGATCGATTGCACCCTCAAAGCACATCAAGCTTGCCGTCAACGCGTTCTCCAGAACGTACAATGACGTTCCAGTCTTCGACTATACTCGTTCGGGAAGTGATACGCTGGACCATCAAAGCGACTATCTCACAACAGTCGACGGCAACACGTCGGGGTTTGACGCTGAGCTAAAGTTCGCGTCGGAGCGGCTGTCAGCGACTGCTCGCTACGCTTTTGTGCACACCCGTCGAACCGGCAAGAATCTATTTGGCGGCCGGTCGGTGAGCGCGCCGGGCAACGACCCGCATCGGTTCTCCGTTGAATTCACCGCCTTGCCGTTCCGTCGGTTCGTTGTGCGGCTTTACTGGCGGAGCGGCTGGGATCGGCGCTGGGCATTCAGCCCCGCCTACTACAACTATTTCGGACACTCCGAGGCGCTTCGACGCCACGGCGAAATCGATCTGGGAACGCCAGACAAGCATGCCCTCCCGCACCTGCACCAGCTCGATCTCGGCCTTGCGTACTCGCAGCCGCTCCGCAAACTGAATCTGCAGCTGCGAGCTGACATGGTGAATGCGCTCGGGCGGGCCAACGTCGCCAGCTACCGGTTGCGCTACGATGGCGAGCAACTGCGACCGGTTGGACGGCCGTTACTCCCCCGCCTACTTACGCTGACAGCCCGACTGAGCTGGAGACTCTGATCCGGTGGCTACTTCGACAGGTACAGGTTGCGCATTTCGAACGGGCGGCTGAAATGCTCATCGGTGAGTTTCTCGATGAAGGAAATTGCCTCACCCGTGCTCTTCATCTCAGGACCCAGTTCTTTCGGCACTTCCGGAAACTTGTCCCATGAGAACACCGGCTCTTTGAGTGCGAAGCCAACCAACGACGACTCGAGCTTGCCCTCCTGCCTGAATGAATCGACGGTGCGCCCGAGCATAACCTGAGTTGCGATACGCGAGACTGGAATGCCGGTGGCCTTGGCCACAAACGGTACCGTTCGCGATGCGCGTGGGTTCGCCTCGATCACGTAGACCACTTCATCCTTGATTACGAGCTGCACGTTCATCAGCCCGCGGACCTTGAGTCGCCTCGCGATCGCGATGACGTATTTCTCGATCGTCGCGATAACATCATCTGAGAGCGAGTATGGAGGCAGTACCGCGGTTGAGTCTCCTGAGTGCACCCCCGCAGGCTCGATATGCTGCATGATGCCGGCAATCCAGACGTCTTCGCCATCACACACGACGTCCACGTCGACCTCTATCCCATTCTCCAGAAAGAGGTCAAGCAGAATTCGGTTGTTCGGCATCAGCTTTAGAAT
>JANQRN010000236.1 GCA_028284545.1 Rhodothermales bacterium
CTCACGCAATTGCACTTCGCCGTTTCCGAGGGCGAGGCCCGGTCCATAGTGTTCGGAAGGCCGAGACAACGATCTGAAACCAAAGTCGTGCAGCGTTGAGAGGACGCGCCGCGGCCCGATGGTTCTCGCAACCTGGACCGCCGGGACGTTGAAGCTGCTGCCGAGTGCAACGCGCATTGGGGTCGGCCCGTGGAACGTCCCGTCGTAGTTGTTTGGCGAGAATGCGCCACCGCCCTCGACGACCTGAATCGGGAGGTCTGCGAGAATCGTCGAGGTCGTCATTGCACCGTCGGCAATAGCCCTTCCATAAACAAACGGCTTGAGTGTACTGCCCGGTTGTCGCAGCATCTCGACCCCGTTATTCTGGCCGAGTGCCGACTCACTCCAGTAGTCGGTGCTTCCCAGGTAGGCCAGGATGTCTCCCGACCGGTTGTCCACTACAAGCGCAGCAAGGTTCGAGACACCCTGATCCGACAGAAGCTTGAGCTGACTGGTCGCGAGCGATTCGACGCGCTCCTGCAGCCACGGCGCGATCGTCGTGCGAACTTCGGCGATCTGGTGCAATGTGTCTCGGTGTGCTGCGACGATCTGGTCGGCGAGGTGCGGTGCCCGGAAGGCGGCTCTCGTTTGTGCAAGTCTGATCGGCATCGAGAGAAGGTCGCCGGTGTCGTTGGGTAGTGCGCCAGCCTGCACCGCAGCGGTCAGCACGACACGCTGGCGTGAGCGAGCCTCCGGAAGGTTGCGGATTGGATTGTAGAGAGACGGCGCTTTTGGCAAGCCGATCAAGAATGTCGCCTCTAGCGGCGTCAAGTCGCGCGCCGACTTTCCGAAGTAGAATTCTGATGCCGTCTGAATCCCGTACAGCCGATTGCCGAAGGAGACATTGTTCAGCCACAGCTCCAGAATCTGTGGTTTGGAGAGGCGAAGGTCAAGCCGCAACGCGAGATGTGCCTCCGCCAACTTGTTCTTGAGGGATCGAGTTCGGCCTTTGCCGCGCCGTTCGCGCAGCGCACGCGCGACCTGCATGGTGATAGTCGATCCGCCGCGAACGATTTTACGCGCACGGACGTTCGCCACTGCCGCCGCAACGACGGAGCGTAGGTGTACGCCGCGATGCGCGTAGAAATGTCGGTCTTCAGTCGCGATGAGGGCCTTGACCGCGACCTGTGACACATCGTCCAGCGAGACCGGTACGGTACGGCCATCGCCACCCACAACACGTAATACGCCGCCCGTCCGGGCTGTAACCCTGACTTGATCCGCGGCCGGCTGATCCACAAACGTAGAGACGGGAACCGCAAGTGACAGTCCGCCGACGACAAACACGATTGTCGCGGCGCATAAGGCGGTGCGATACCTGCGCCAGACCCCCTTTAGACGCGCGCCCATTTGCGAAGTTGATTGATCGATGCGCGGAGGTCCTTTGGATGCGGGGCGGATACCTCCGTCTCGACGTGAGATGTCGGGTGTACGAAGGTCAGCGTTTCTGCGTGGAGTGCCTGGCGAGCAATCAACGGTTTCTCCTCCTCTTCACGCCCGTTGTACCTCGCCTTGATCGTCGAAAGAAGTAGCGGGCGACCGTCGCCGTACAACGCGTCTGCGACGACCGGGAAACCGGCGTACGACAAGTGTACTCTGATCTGGTGCGTGCGGCCCGAAGACGGGGTCGCTTTGATCAGTGAGTATCCGCGGTATCGCTCGACCACCTCGATTTGTGTCTGCGATGGCTTGCCCTGACCGTTCACGACGGTGCGGTGACCGGGGCCAGCGCCAACCCTCAGCGGTTCGTCTATCGAGAATGTCGCGTCGACCGGGCTGCCGACGACGAGCGCGACGTATGACTTTTCGACGCTGTTCTTCTGAAATTGCTCGTTGAGGTGCGCGTGAGACTCGGCCGTCCGGGCAAGCAACAAGATGCCACTGGTGTCCCGATCCAGGCGGTGCACGACCCATAGACTTTCACGGCGAACGATTGTCGCGACGTGTGGGAGGGAGGCGTCGTACCTGTCCGGCACCGTTAGTAGACCGGCCGGCTTGTCGATAGCCAGGATCGCGTCGTCCTCGAAAGCAGAATGGACGCGGATGCGCCTGCCATCTGGTCTGACAAATGAGCCCACTCGGGTCAAGATCTCGTCGCGTTTTGTGTCCGGGCCGCTCCGGGCACCGGACTGGTGGAAGAACGCCCAGGATTGAAGATAGCCTTTGCGACGAGGCGGGTTCCGGAAGTTGAGAATTGACGGTAAATGCGGGTATCAGAGCCACAATTTTTGTAATGTGAACGTGATACCCTGCGGGTGGTCGCGGCCAAGTTGTCGCGCCGCGGGGACCGGTCCTGGACCGGAGTAACAATAGCACTGCGTGCGGTAGTATGGCACGCAAGGAGGATGAAATGTCTGGACTATTTGATATGCTCACGTCGCAGCTGGGCGGAGCAACGCTCGAGCAACTTGGTGGGCAGATTGGCGCTGATCGCGAGACGACCAGCAAGGCGGTGACCGCGGCGATACCTGTGTTGCTGGGCGGCCTTGCACGAAACGCGAAGTCGCCGGAAGGTGCATCAGCACTGGCCTCGGCACTTGAACGCGATCACGACGGTGGCGTGCTTGACGATATTGGCGGCTTGCTCTCCAATCTCACCGGCGGTGGTGGCGGCGGCGGCCTCGGTTCGCTGATCGGAGCAGCGGGCTCATTACTCGGCGGCGGCGCCAAGCCGCAACCGAAGGCCCTCGACGGAGCCGGCATTCTCGGACATATCCTCGGCCAGCGACGCCCGGTCGTCGAAGAAGGCGTTGCGAAGGCCAGTGGCCTAGATGCAAAGAAGGTCGCCATGCTTCTGCCTGTTCTGGCTCCGATTGTCATGGGCGCGCTTGGCAAAATGAAACGTGAGCAGAATCTCGACGCCGGTGGACTTGCGAACATCCTCGCGGGTGAGAAGCAGGTGGTCGAGCAACGCGCACCGGGCCTCGGCGGTGGGTTAATGGACCTGCTGGACGCCGACGACGATGGCCAGATCCTCGACGATCTTGCGAAGATTGGGGGTAAGGGCCTGCTTGGCAAACTATTCAGCTAGAGCGATCTCTCTGAGAGGAGACGCTCGAGTAAGACCTAACGAAAACGACGCCGGCGGGACCCACACCGCCGGCGTCTGCCTATGTGGAGCAAGTGATAAGAGTTGATCCTGAAATCCATCGAGTCGCACCCGGTACCGCGTTCTCGCTTGCCGCTGTAGACTCCGCTTTTGCACCCGACGGCCTGGACAAAGACGCCGCGCAAGAGATGCACAAGCAGAATATTCGACAAGTCTCAGTCCTGCAGGAGAGACTGTTCGCCGAGGGTAAACAAGCCCTGCTGGTTGTCCTACAGGCAATGGACACCGGCGGCAAGGACAGTACCATCCGCGCGGTTACGCGAGGCGTTAATCCGCAGGGCGTTCGCGTGTACGGGTTCAAGGCACCCAGCAAAAACGAGCTTGCGCGTGACTACCTCTGGCGGGTCCACCACCAGGTGCCGCGGAAGGGCAGAATCGGAATCTTCAACCGGTCTCACTACGAAGACGTACTCATCGTGCGCGTACACGGATGGGCGCCTCCCGAAGTCATTGAGCAGCGCTATGCGCACATCAATGACTTCGAGCGACTGCTGACCGACACGGGCACGCGCGTTGTGAAAATCATGCTTCATATTTCCAAGGAATACCAGCTTTCCAGATTGCGCAGGCGCCTGAAGCGTCCCGACAAACACTGGAAATTCAACCCGGACGACCTGAAGGAGCGGCGTAGATGGCCCGACTACATGGACGCATTTGAGAACGCGATCCGGCGCTGCTCTACAGCAGATGCACCGTGGTACGTGGTTCCAGCTGAAAATCGCTGGTACCGCAACGTCGTCATATCACAGTTGCTTGTGGATACGTTGACCGACATGAACCCTGCGTTCCCACCACCGTCGTTCGATCCAACCGAGTTCACACCCGAATCGATACAGTAGTACTCGCATGTCTGAAAACAACGAACAACTTACCGCCGCGTACTCGGGTACCGGCGAGGCAGTCGCTGCTCCAGAGGGCTTCGCTGCAGCTGCACATCTGAAGTCTCTGGAAGAGTACCAGGGGCTGTACAATGAATCCGTTAACGACCCGGAGGGCTTCTGGTCGCGTGAGGCTGATCGCCTCTCTTGGACCAAGAAGTTTGACACGGTGCGCAAGGCTTCGTTCGATCAGGGCGACCTGTCGATTGCCTGGTTTCTCGGCGGCAAGCTAAACGCGTCGTACAACTGCATCGACCGGCATCTACCCGAAAACGCGGATCGTGTCGCCCTGATCTGTGAGCCCGATGATCCGTCAACAGAGAGCGAGAAGGTCACCTATCAGCAGCTGCACGACCGCGTCTGCAGGCTAGCAAACGTGCTGAAGAAGCACGGCGTGAAAAAGGGTGACCGCGTCACCATATATATGCCGATGATCCCCGAGGTGGCCTACGCCATGCAGGCCTGCGCTCGGATCGGTGCCATTCATTCGGTCGTGTTCGCCGGGTTTTCGCCCGGGTCACTCTCAGATCGGATCCTGGACTGCGATTCCACATTCCTCATCACGGCCGACGAGGGCCGACGGGGTGGTCGTACGGTTCCGTTGAAGAAGAACGTCGATCAGGCGCTGGAGAAATGCCCGGACCTCAAACATGTGCTTGTCTTCAAGAATACCGGCGGACAAGTGGATTGGGTCGAGGGACGCGACCTGAAATGGGAGGACGAGGTTGCTGCCGCCTCGACCGAGTGTGCGCCCGAGCCAATGGACGCTGAGGATCCGCTGTTCATTCTATACACCTCTGGTTCGACCGGAAAACCGAAGGGAGTCCTACATACAACGGCGGGGTTCCTGCTGTACTCGGCGATTACGTTCCACTACATCTTTGACTATCATAAAGAAGATGTCTTCTGGTGCACTGCTGACGTCGGATGGATCACAGGGCACACCTACATGGTTTATGGCCCGCTGCTGAATGGTGCGACGCAGGTATTCTTCGAAGGGGTACCGACCTATCCAGACGCGTCGCGTTTCTGGGAGGTTGTGGACGAGCACGGCGTCACGATCTTCTACACTGCGCCAACTGCAATTCGCGCGCTTATGGCGAAGGGTGACTCCTTTGTTCACAAGACGTCCCGCAAGTCACTCCGACTGCTGGGGTCGGTAGGAGAGCCGATCAACCCCGAGGCCTGGCGCTGGTACCATGAGGTAGTAGGCGGGGGCCGGTGTCCGATAGTTGACACATGGTGGCAGACGGAAACAGGCGGCGTTCTCATTTCCCCAATCCCGGCCGCGGTACCGCAAAAGCCAGGCAGCGCGACCTTGCCTTTCTTTGGCGTTGAGCCGGAAGTGGTAGATGCTGATGGCAATGTGCTTGAGGGCGCGTGCGAGGGAATGCTCGTGATGAAGTCTTCGTGGCCGGGGCAGATGCGCACCGTCTATCGCGCCCCCGAGAGATTCTTCGAAACCTACTTCGCGCGTTTCCCGGGGAAATACTTCACCGGAGACGGGTGCCGACGAGACGAAGACGGATACTACTGGATAACCGGGCGCGTCGACGACGTGATCAACGTTTCCGGGCACCGCATGGGAACGGCAGAGGTCGAGAGCGCACTGGTCGCTCATCCGGCGGTATCGGAGGCGGCCGTCGTCGGATTCCCGCACGAAATAAAGGGAGAGGGCATCTACTGCTACGTAACCCTAGGTGCGGGTAACGAGGCGTCAGATGATCTTCGTGCGGAGCTCGTGCGACACGTTCGTACGCAGATCGGGCCCATTGCCAAGCCCGACGTGCTTCACTTCGCAGCTGCGCTGCCCAAGACCCGCTCGGGGAAGATCATGCGCCGAATCTTGCGCAAGGTTGCCGCAGGAAAGATTGACGAACTAGGCGACACAAGCACGCTGGCCGATCCGTCGGTTGTCGAGGCACTCGTTAACGGCAACTGAACGATGGCGCTAGTTGGAAGCGGGAATCAGGACCGTACTCCTTCGGGCGACGGCGGATGAGGGAATCTGTGCTGTCGACGTAGAGAAGTTGTTGGCTCCAGTGTAGAACTGTTCCTGAGCAGCCTGAGCAGGGTGGTTCCTGATAACGGCCCAGCTTTCCCACCGATCGCTCCTGAGGCGGATGTCCCACGCTGCCGGCGGATCACCGGCGGCTTCAGAAGTTGCACCCCAACTGAGTGTAGAGGGGTGACCGACGCCCAGCGGTCGCTCCGGAGCGTACCGCGTGTCGGCAAACCACTGCCTACTGTCGTCGAAGTAGGTCCAAAACGGTTTCTGGCGAACGGCCTCCTGGGCCCGCTCCCACCTCCAGGTGCCAAGGTCGGCGCCAAACCGCCGCTCTAGATCCTGCACCGCGCTTCGAAGGGCGGACGCGGCCGTGACCTCGAACGTGGTGTCTGCCGCAATTGCCGCTGCCGTCGGGAAGACACCGGTGCGCTGGGTGTAGGCCCAGGCCCAGGCGTCAATGATGGAACCGGCAATGCTGGCAGGCTCAAACCTGTAGTCCCAGTTCCGCAGATACGTGAGTGCGGCAGACACACGGTCGGGGCCAAGCGGTTCGGATGGCAACGTTTCAAGCAGTCCGGGCACGATTTCCTCCGCCCACGGGCTGAAGGTGTCGGTCGGCCACCGATCGGTTGAGAGCGAGTCGCCCCGACGGATCAACGTGTTGAGGCGTTCAACGTGGTACGTCGTCCAGGGCGATCGTTCAACGAGGACACCCCCGGCAAACCGGTGCTGCCATCCTTCCGGAGACTCCGTCGTAAAGAGCCCCGATCGAGAGACCGACAGCAGTAGGCCGTCCTGAAGGCGGAAGAACGGATTGTCGTTGGAGAGTAGCGCGTGATACGCCTCGGCATCCGTGTTCGCTTCGAAACCCGACCATCGGAGGCGAACCGCTGTTGAGTCGTTGTCAGCGAAGACCAGCGAGCCGCGGTCGTTCACCCGAAAGGAGACCATTTGTTCGTCGATCGTTCGGCGAGTCCACTCTCCGGACAATACGCTGCCCGGTACCGTCGTGCTGACGGAGATGCGCGCACTGGACCACTTGGCGGGTACGTCGTTCGGCGAAACCGTTGCCGTTGACAGCGGCAGGAGCGCCCAGACATTCTGAGAGGTTTTGCCGGCGATGAGGAACGGCGTTCCGGCAATTGCCAACCCTGCGACTGGATCGGCCGCCCCGGATTGTAAATCGACGTCGACGAAGAATGGCAGTGCGGAGTTACCGTGCACAAGTCGGTAGTACAGGTAGGTGACATCATCGCGTCTGAATGCCCAGGCGGTACTCCGATCAAATCCCGATAGATAGAGGCTGTTGACGAGTCGGGTCCGCTGCGACAGGAACTGCTCAAGCTCGGCCACCTGAAGGTCGTTTTCGACGCGCAGCGTCAACCATGCGAAGAGGCCTTCAATGGCCAGCGTGTGCCACGGCTCCCAGCGCGCGGGTTCCGCACGGAGTACGACGAGGGGATCGGCACGGCGAACGCTTTCAAGGTCGAGCGCCGCATTCATCCCGTTGGCAAAAGCAACGAGGCGTGACCGATCCTCCGTCGGCAGCGCGTCAAAAGCCTCCCGCGCGATGGCATCCAACCGAAGCGCGGCCACGTGTCCATCAATGTCTACGGCCTCGTCACCAAACCAGAACGCCAGACGTCCGATGGCCGCCTGCCGAAGTAGGAGGGCTGGCCAGGTTCGGTAGGCGCCCTGGGCAAATCCCAGTGCCCGGTACAAGTCCATAGAGGACGACGATCGAATGCGAATGACGTCGTCTTCGAGCGACTCGACGCGCGTCTCAGCCAGCAGGCCCTCGACGCGAACCTCTGCAGGGACCTCAGGAGCGAGTTTGTACGCGAAGTACCAGATGCCGATGACAGCCAGGCAGAAGCCAGCGGCAACCAGAGCGAGTAGCTGGATTGGGCGCATCGGGGCCGTTGGTGAGAAAAGACGGGGTTCGGATTAAGCACATTTCGCCCAAACCGACACTAAATAGGAAAATACAACGTTCAATTGGAACGGTCGGCCCAACTCGGAACGGGTCTTGCCGGAAACCAACACAGCCTAGAGCGGTCTCAATATGCCCTCGCTCACCTCAGCGTCTAGCACCGGAGTTTGAATATGCAGAATAAGACGGTCGCGTTGCTGTCGGGTACCATCCTGATGGCCGGAGTCCTACTGGGAACCAGCATTGCGCCATTTTTCGGTGACGATGAGGCAGTGATATCGCTGCGTAAGCTCGAGGATGCGTACATCGTGATCATGAGCAAGTACGTAGACGACGTGGACGCGTCGGAGCTCGCCGAGAGTGCCATTCGCGGTATGCTTGAGGACCTGGATCCGCACTCCGTCTACATCGACGCCGAGCGGATGAAGCAGGTCAACGAAGACTTCGAAGCTGGCTACGAGGGGATCGGCATTTCTTATGAGTTCGTTCCGGGGTCTGAGGGGCAGGACACGTTGTCGGTCCTCAATCCGCTTCCCGGCGGCCCCAGCGAGGACGCAGGTCTGTTCACGGGTGATCGCATCGTCGAAATCGATGGCGAGAACGCGATAGGCTTTGACAGCGACCAGGTTAAAAAGTCGCTCAAGGGACCGCGGGGCACCACAGTTGACGTTACCGTTCGTCGCCCCGGCGTAGCAGAGGTGCTGGACTTCACAATTCGGCGCGACAAGATCCCGTTGAACACCGTCGACGCTGCGTACATGCTTGATTCGAGCACCGGACTCATCAAGGTGAATCGATTTGCGCGGACGACGTACTCAGAGTTTCGGGATGCGCTGGTTGCCTTGAAGGACAAGGGCATGAGTCGGCTGATTCTCGACCTCCGCTCGAATCAGGGCGGCTACATGGACATGGCCGTTCGGATGGCCGACGAGTTCTTGCCTGCCGGAGCTGTGATCGTTAGCGCCAAGGGACGGTTGCCTGACACAAACGAATCGTATAGCGCACGCTCGGGCGGGCTGTTCGAAACGCAACCCGTGATTGTGTTGGTCGACGGAAACTCTGCAAGTGCGAGCGAAATTGTCGCGGGTGCCCTCCAGGATCACGACCGGGGACTCATCGTTGGGACACGAACGTTTGGCAAAGGGCTGGTTCAGAAACAGTATGCCCTTAATGACGGAAGCGCTCTCCGCGTAACGATCTCTCGCTACTACACACCTTCGGGTAGACTGATACAGACGGAGTATGACTCCGGCAACCGGGAGGACTACTACTCGCAGAAGTATGAGCAGGCTGCAAGCGACGCCGCGGTCTCGCTGCAAGAGCTTGTCGATGCTGCGCCCGATTCACTGAAGTACCAGACAGATGGGGGACGAGTTGTGCTTGGTGGTGGCGGCATCTTGCCGGACTACCTCGTCAGGCCCGACACCCTTTCGTTCCTGATGCGCGCGGTCGTGTCACGTAATCTCGAGACGCATTTCGCGAGGGAGTGGCTGGATCAGCAGGGCACCGCCTTTGCGGCCAAGTGGGCAGACCAGCCGGACGTGTTCCTTAGTGATTTTGAGGTGGACAAGGTCGTGCTGTCAGCGTTCGAGGCGTTCGCTGAGCGTCGGGGTATCAAGATCGAGCCGGGAACGACGATTACGACTGAGGTAGATCCGACTGATCCGGTCTTCACCGAGGCAGATCTCGCAGCTGACCGGGATTTTCTGTCAGCGCTCATCAAGGGCCGCATCGCGCAGCGTGTGCTGGATCGAACATACTGGTATCCCGTATATCATCAGGTCGATGAGGTTGTTGATGTAGCCAACGGGTTGTGGGTGCAGGCAACAGGAATCGCATCGGCAAACTGACCAGGCGTCCATATTCGAACTCGAATGGGCTTGTCGCGCAGCGGCAAGCCCATTTCTTTTGCCCTTGCCGCACTCACCCCTCGGCGCGAACAGGTTTGGGGAGCAACGAATCACGGATTCCTGAGTCTCCTAGTAGATGCCCGCGAGCGTGACTCTCGTTGACAAAGCCGGGTGGAATGGATATTATTCGTACCACGTTTTTTCGCGCTATCAACGAATGGGCTGTTCCGGCCCGCTGGACACGCATCGCAGTCAGGTTGCTCCCAAATCAAACCGCGCTGTTTCTGATTGTGTCCGTTTTCCGTTACCGAAACATTCCCTACGACATTCGAGGTACCATCAATGGGGCTGTATAGCTTGCTCATGCTGATGCCGCAAGAGGCGGACCAGGGCTTGATCAACGTTCTGGTCGAAAAGTTCAACGAGGGCAATGGCGACGGCTTCATGTGGCCGATCCTCATTACGCTCATCGTCGGTCTTGCGATTGCGCTCGAGCGCATCATCACGCTTAACCGAGCAGACATTAACACCCGTAAATTCATCGTCAAGGTGAAGCAGGCGTTGGAAGACGGGGGCGTTTCCGCTGCTGAAGACGTTTGTGCATCAACCCGCGGCCCCGTTGCGTCAGTCTTCCAGGCCGGGCTCATGCGTCATGGTGAGGGAATCGACGCCGTCGAAAAGGCGGTTGTCTCTTATGGCTCAATCGAGATGAGCTTTCTGGAGCGAGGTCTCGTCTGGCTATCGCTACTAATCTCTCTCGCTCCGATGTTTGGCTTCCTTGGAACGGTATGGGGAATGGTCCAGGCGTTCGACGCGATCGAAGCAGCTGGTGACATCAGCCCGTCACTCGTCGCTGGCGGGATCAAGGTTGCACTCTTGACGACCGTCTTCGGTCTTATTACGGCCATCATCCTGCAGTTCTTCTACAACTACATCGTCTCCAAGATCGATCGAATCGTTGTAGACATGGAAGAAGCCTCGATCGAGCTGATTGACTCACTCGAGATGCTGTCAGCCAACAAGCCGGCGGGTCAGTAACATGGTAAACGTCCTGATTCTTCTGGTCATGGGCATGTTAGCGCTTGCCCTGCTGCTGATGGTGGTGTTTGGTACGCGAGGGCTTACGTACGGCAAAATGAGCCCTATGGCCATGGCGGCGACGATCGCCCCGATCGTGCTGCTGATCGTCCTTGGCATGGTGATGCAGGACTGGCCGCGTGCGGCGATCTTCACCCTGATCATCACGCTCCTTGTCACGGCGGCGGCCCTCGTTCTGTCGAGCCTCAAGGGACTTTTCAGTTAACGTAGCCGCCTAACGAACGGGTACTCTCATGGCAGGACTGCTGAAGAAAAAGAAGCGGCGGGAAAGCGAGATTCCGACGGCCTCCATGGCTGATATCGCGTTTCTGCTCCTCATCTTCTTTCTCGTGACGACCACAATTAACGTCGACACCGGAATTGGGATGGTGCTTCCTCCGCCGCTCGATGAGCAGGAGCCGCCTCCCGTCAGGGAGCGGAACATGCTCAAGATCCTTGTGAATGAGGTGGGGCAACTGCTGATGGAAGACCAGCCGGCTGCCGTGGATCAGGTCCGCGCTGAAGTCAAGAAGCACGTGACGAACAACGGAGTTGATCCTAATTACTCTGAGAGCCCAGGCCAAGCCATCATCTCAATCAAGACGTCGAGTCAAACGCCGTATCGTGCGTACATCGACGTTCTCGATGAGACGTGGATGGCTTACCGCGAGATCTGGGACAACGAAGCGCGGATCCTCGGCCAGCGAGACTACGCTTCGTACGTCGCCAATGTTGTTGAGGCGCAGGACGCGCCGAATGAGATCCGTGAAAAGTATCCGGCGGCTATTTCGATCGCTGAGCCTGACCCGCAGCAGTAAAATCGTACCAGGACATGAGTGGTCACTTTAAAAAGAAGAGCAAGCCGAAGCAGGACATTCCGACAGCCTCGCTGCCGGATATCATCTTCATGCTGCTGATCTTCTTCATGGTCACGACGGTGCTCCGAGAGAACGACGTGCGCGTTCGAACGCAGCTACCCGCGGCCGAGGCGTTGACGAAGATCGATCAGAAGCGCCTGGTCTCGTACATCTGGATCGGTCCTGAGAAGCTCCCCGGCCTGCAGCTCGGCAACACGCGTGTGCAGATTGACGACGCGCTTATTGAAGACCTGCCCGGCATTCGGAGCATTATGTATCGAAAGCTGACGGAACAGCCGAAGCTTATCGTCTCGCTTAAAGTTGATGAGACGTCAGAAATGGGCATTGTCCAGGAGGTGGAGCAGGAGCTCCGCCAGGCGGGCACACTTCGGATCAACTATTCGACGACGCGCTTCGTCCAGTAATAGCGTCGGCGCACTCTAGAAAGCCCTGCCTCGGCAGGGCTTTTTTTTTCTGTAGATCATGGCACACAAGATTACACTACTGCCGGGGGACGGCATAGGCCCCGAAGTTGTTCAAGCAACTGTCAAGGTGCTTGAGGCTACCGGTGTCTCCTTAGACTGGGAGGTGTTCGACAAGACCGGTACCGATGCGCTCGAAGAATTTGGGACTCCGTTGCCAGACGTGATCCTGGATTCGATTCGTCGCAACAAGGTCGCGCTCAAGGGTCCGATTACGACGCCGGTTGGTGGGGGATTCAAGAGCGTCAACGTCACGCTCCGTCAGCGATTGGATCTGTTCGCAAACGTCAGACCCTGCAAGTCGCTACCCGGCATCGAGACGCCCTTCGAGAACGTCGATCTGATCATCTTTCGTGAGAACACTGAGGGCCTGTACTCGGGAATAGAGAACTACGACGAGCGACTCGAAATCGCTGATACCATCGCCAGGGTCACTCGCGCCGGTTCAGCGCGCATTATTCGTTTTGCGTTCGAGTATGCCCGGCGGGAGCAACGAAGCCTGATTACGCTCGTCCACAAGGCGAACATCCTCAAGAAAGCGGGCGCAATGTTTCTTGAGATCGGGCGAGATGTCGCTCCAGACTACCCTTCGATCGACATGAACGATCGAATTATCGACAACATGAGTATGCAGCTCGTGATGTATCCAGAGCGCTACGACTGCATCGTCACCACGAATCTCTTTGGCGACATCCTGAGCGATCTTTGTGCCGGTCTCGTAGGTGGCCTTGGTGTTGTGGCCGGTGCAAACATCGGTGAAAACTGTGCCGTCTTCGAGGCGGTACACGGTAGTGCCCCCGATATCGCCGGACAGAACAAGGCGAACCCCACGGCGGTCCTTCGGAGTGCCGTAATGATGCTGCGGTATATCGGAGAGAGTACTGCCGCAGACGCAATCGAATCTGCGCTACAGGCAGTCTACACAGAGGGCAAAACGCTGACGGGTGATGTCGGCGGCACGAGTAGCACAACAGAATTCAGCGCCTATCTTGCAGATCGTGTGGCGAGTCTGGTACGCCAATGATACAGCGGATTCAAACTGTGTTTCTCCTGGTCGGCGCGATTGCCTGCGCTGCGCCACTTGTCCTCGGAACGGCCCCGTTGGCGGACGATGCAGGTGCGTGGGTTGGGATGCTGCGCATCGGACTGTTCGCGCTGGCGGCGCTTCTTGGCGTCGTGGCGATCTTCTTGTTCAACAAGCGCGAGATCCAGTCGACCTTGGTGCTTTGGGCACAGCTGGCAGCCGTACTGGCGTTCCTTTTTTTGCTCGTCTCCGGCCTGCTCTACGCCGTAGATGGCGCGGGCGTACAGTCGCTGGTCAGCAGCGGTGCAACTGCGGTTGCAACGCTGGCGCCCGGTGCAGGCGTTGTACTGTACCAGTTAGCCAGACGAGCGGTCAGGGCGGATATCAAGCTTGTGAAGTCCATGGATCGGCTGCGCGACTGACGTAATGCAAGCGGAGAGTCACTCGAGGCCGGCACTGGTCTACCCGATCCTGGCGGTCGGCGTGCTGACGTTCTCCTTGAGTCCGATTCTGGTGCGACTCGCCGGAGAGGCGCCCGGTTTGGCCGTTGCCGCGTGGCGAACGTTCTTTGCCGTCGTCCTACTCGCTCCTGTAGCGATGCGATACAGAGATCCGGCCTCTCGCAAGCTGTCCCGTCGCGAGCGATTTTTCGTCGTTCTGTCGGGCGTTTTCCTTGCCGGGCACTTTGTCTTGTGGATAGAGTCGCTGTACTTGACGACCGTCGCAAGTGCCTCCATCCTGGTTGCCTCAAGCCCGATCCTGCTCGCCGTGCTCAGCTTTGTGTTTCTGCGCGAGCGACTCACGTGGCCCGTTGTGCTCGCGATCGTATGTGGGGTCGCGGGTGCTGTAATAATGAGTGCTGGTGACAGTGCGTCGGGCGCGTCTGATGCTCGGAATCCGATGCTCGGGAATGCGCTGGCTGCCACGGCCACACTATTGTTCAGTCTGTACTTTTTGCTTGGAAGGGTTGTTCGTCAGAAGGTCGACTGGCTCGCGTATGTATTTCCCGTCTACCTGGTAGTTGCCGTCACGACGGTTACGATCGCCGTTGTCCGTGGCGTGCCGATGTTTGGGTATCCGCCCCACATCTACCTGCTGTGCCTCGGGATGGCGGTTGGGCCGCAGATAATCGGCCACGGCGCTTTTAGCTTCGGTGTAAGGTATTTCTCGGCTACCCTGCTGGGATTGCTTGGATTGACCGAACCACTGGGGGCGACGTTTCTAGCCTATCTCTTGTTTGGCGAGATACCGGCCGCCACCTCGCTACTTGGAATGTCCGTCGTGCTCGTATCTGTCGCGGTCGCGCTCTTGCTTTCGCGGAGAAAACCTACCGTGGGTTCAACGCCTGTGAGAGTTGACTGACGGTTGGGAACGCGACATCGGCTAGTCTCGAACGGAGTTGATATACCGCGACAGCGCACTGGCCGTCCGACGTCGTCGCACGAAGTACTGCAAAATGATACTGCCGTTCAGCGGGGGAGGCGCCTCGTCTTCGGCCGTTCGTTGACCGTCGTAAATGGTCTTCATGCGGTGGGCGTGCGCATACGCTCTCAGGATTGCGGCAGCCGACCGCGGACTTCCGAGTAGCAGGAATCGGACTGCCGCCAAGCTGTCCAGAATACACCGTACGGCAAAGCGCCGCGGCCACTGGAGCCGGCCGCCGTTCTTGTACAGCATCAGCAGGCTGTTTCGAAAGTTGTAGTACGCCTTGCGCGGGTTGTCTCGGGCCAGCGAGGCGCCTCCGATATGGTACACGGCAACGCTTGTCTCGCAATGGACCGTGTAGCCCGATCTTCGCAGTCGCCAGCACAAGTCGATTTCCTCCATGTGCATGAAGAACGACTCGTCGAGCAGCCCGACGTCCATCAATGCGGACCGTCGGAGAAGAAGCGCAGCCCCCGTCGCCCAGAAGCATTCGTGCTGATCGTCGTACTGACCCTCGTCGACCTCCAGCGTGTGGAAAATCCGGCCCCTGGCAAACGGGTATCCGAAGTTGTCCAACAAGCCGCCGGCAGCGCCGGCGTACTCAAACTCGTTGCGTCGCTCGAAATGCAGCAGCTTGGGCGCAACGGCCCCGAGCGTGGCGAAACGGTCTGCGCGTGAAACGAGAGCCGAGAGCCAGGTTGGTGTAACCTCGACATCGTTATTGAGCAGGACTACGTATTCGGCCTGGCTCTGCTCGATGGCGATGTTGTTGCCCCGGGCGAAGCCGTAGTTCTCGCCGTTCTCAATTATCGAAACTTTGGGGTAGTGCTGTTTGAGCCACGTTACCGAGCCGTCAGTAGACGCGTTATCGACCACCACTACCCGGAAGTCCTTGTACTCGGTTTCCATGACCGAGGGCAGGCACTGCTGCATTAGGTGCAGCCCATTCCAGTTCACGATTATGACATCAACGCGATTCAACAAATCCCGGCCCGGTTACCGGGCTGATAGGTTTGGGGACCGGCAGACCGGTCCTTGATAGGATTGTGTAGACAGAGTATACGGAGCAGCTTGACGCCAGTAGCATGACGACCAGTCGGTCAACGCGACTCAGCGAGCGCCATGCGCGCGAGCTCTTGAATCTTCATTGGGGATACACTTCGTTTCGACAAGGTCAGTGGGAGACAATTCAAGCTGTCGCTGCGGGCCGCGATGTGTTGGCCGTGTTACCGACCGGTACAGGGAAATCGATATGCTTTCAACTGCCCGCGATGATGCGCCGCGGGCTGGCTATCGTCGTTTCGCCGCTGATTGCGCTAATGGTAGATCAAACGGATCAACTCGGGCGCCGGGGCATCCCAGCGGTACATATCAGTTCTGCGCTCTCACGTCTGGAGAGGCTCAGCCGGTGGCAGGCGGCTCGGAATGGTGATGTGCGGTTGCTGTATTTGGCACCAGAGCAGCTGGCCTCAACGGAGTTTGGTGAATTGGTCGCAGAGGCCAGGATTTCGTTTGTCGCCGTGGATGAAGCTCACTGCGTAAGCGAGTGGAGCGACAGGTTCCGGCCGGCATATCGACATATACGAAAGCACATTGATCCCGGCTGTCAGGTAGTCGCATTGACGGCGACGGCAACAAAGCGCGTTAGAAGGGACATCGTGGCGCGGCTCGAGATGCGAAACGTAGCGGCGTTTGTAACCGGCTTTGACCGCCCCAACATTCACTGGGGCGTAGTCCGCGGTGCCAATCGAAGGCTGGTCCTCCAGACGGCAATTAGACAAACTAGGGGTGCTGTGATTGCGTACGCGATCACGAGGCGCGCCGTACTACTGTGGTCTGATTGGTTGAGGAAGATGGGGTTTCCCGTCTCCGCCTACCATGGCGGGATGGCGCGGCTCAAAAGGACGCTGTCGCAAGCAGAATGGATGTCGGGTGCGACATCAGTTATGGTTTCGACGTCGGCTTTCGGAATGGGAATCGATCGGTCAGACGTCAGGCTTGTAATACACCTGGGAATGCCTGCTCGTCTGTCGGCCTACTACCAGCAGGCCGGAAGGGCCGGCCGCGATGGAAAAGCATCCAGTGCGCTACTTCTGCACCGCCAGGCCGACATCTTCTTGCAGCGCGCGATGATTGAACGCTCGCTTCGCGCGGCCGCATCAAGGCCGGATCGGCGCGCGCAGATCAATCGCCGTCGGGCGCGCTCAGCAGCGCGCCGGCAACTTGACGCTATCGTGCGCTACGTCGAATCGCGCCGCTGCCGAAGACACGTGCTACTCACCCACTTCGGTGAGCCCTACCACGGCAGCTGTTTGAACTGCGATAACTGCAAGCCGTTGGGCGGGGAGCGAATGGCCGGGCCCCAATCACTGGACCGTCGAGCGCTGGGTCGAGTGATCAGCGAAGGCAAGTTGAAATGGCATTCAGTGTCGACGATGCCCCGGCACCAGCGATGGGTTGTTCAGGAGTTACTGCGCAACGGCGAACTCGAGGAGCTCGAAGACCTGGACGCGGAAATGGTGCTTCGTGAGCCCCTATAACTCGGCGTTGCTTTCCTCGCGGAGGCGATCCACGATGCGCGTATACACCTCCGCGTAGGCCTCGGTATTCTCCGCGTAGAACGAAATGGTGTCCACCAATTCCGCATTCGAAACGTCGTACTTGTCGAGTACGCGGGACCGGAGGGTTGCACGCTCGACGTCTGGGACACGGCGCATATCCACGAGATGAAGCTCTACCATGAGCTCAACAAACACGTCATCGTCGACCGGGGCCGTGGATGTGTCACAGCTGGGTCCGACAAGCAGTGCCGCCGAAAACAGGACTGTCAGCAGCAGCCGCGTGGGTTTCTTTTCAGCGGTCAAAGCCTAGCTACCAGACGTCTCAGTCGGCAGGTCTGCGCTCGCGACTACGTCGTTCTCGTTTGCCGTGTCGTTCTGGGTCCGGAAGGTGTGGGAGATCACTTCCAGCTGTCGCAGGAAGTCGCGCTTGCTATACCCCGGCGCGAAGACCATGCCGTCAAGCATGTATATCCTGCTTGATTCTTCGTCGTAGATCGCATAGTTCACGAACGGCCCGCCCATGCCATACTGTACTGTGTTACCCTGTTGATCTGGCCCGACCATCTGCCAGAGCCCGCGGGTCTCCACCACAAAGCGGCCATCAATCTCGATTTGTTCGTAGGTAAGCGGGCGCCGCACATCAGTTTGGACCCAACCACCAACGTTGCCCTGCATGTACTGTTTGGCGAGGGAGTCGCGGTGAGCGATAATCCACTCCTGCGACAGGAGTGCGGGGTTGCCGCGCTCGACGTAGTGAACAAACATGCTTCTCCACGTATCGCTGGAGAGGATTCGCCGAAGCCATACGAACTCCATCGTGTCAGCGGCGACTACGTAGTCGTGCTGTACGTTGACGGCGAAACCGTGCTTCTCCATTAGTTGCTCCTCGATTTCGAACTGCCGCCCCCGCGAAAACATCTCGATCTCGGTACGCTCTCTAGTGATCTCGTTGAACACGCGCACCATCGATGGGCCCGATTCGCGTATCGTGGCGGCAAGATCGTCGGGAGTGTCCGCCGCAACGTAGTAGACCTTTTGCATCCGTCTCCAGGGATCGTCGCGCAGGACGACCCCGCCATCGTTTTCGCGGATTGCCGAGAGCGCCTCTTCGGAGAATGCGTTTCGGAGGAAGCGCGACTCAGCCGTGGAATCATTCAGCGGGGCGACAAAAACGACGTTCTTCAGGGCCTTCAGTCTATTGAATCTCTGGGGAGTCAGGTCCTGCCGAATCAGGTCAAACATGCTCTCAGGAGCCGGCAGTGTTTCGATGTAGCCGCCGAGTGTTTCGCGAATCGCGTCGCCCACGTCGCCCGCCCAGTTGACCGAGTCGATGACTACAGTTATTTCGCCGTCGCGTCCAGTCGCGCGTGGCTGTTGCGTCACAGTCTCGCAGCCGAAGTTGACGAGCACGGCGACCAGCATCGTCGCAAGCGTGGCAGCCTTGAGTCGAGGGCTTCCAATTGATCTCATACTCCTAGTGCGATTCATGAATTGCGGTTTCTGGGTCGAGGGATGCCTCTTGGGGCTGCAGTCCATACACAAAGTCAACGACCGACGCGATTCGCTCTTCGCGGCCAGCAAGCGTGGCCCAGGACTCGCGAATATGAGTGACGAGAGCGGACCCGACGATGAACCCATCCGTGCTCCGCGTGAGCAGCGCGGCGTCACTGGCAGTCCTGATGCCGAACCCAACGAGGAGCATATTGTTCTTGACGGACCGCCGAGCTTCTGCCAGGTACTCGTTTACGCTGTTCGTGGATCCAAGATCGGATCCTGTAACGCCGGTTATCGAGACGGCGTAAACAAACCCCGTTGCGATTGCATCGATCTCGGCCATCCGATCTGCAGGCGTATTTGGCGCCACAAGG
>JANQRN010000263.1 GCA_028284545.1 Rhodothermales bacterium
AGCGGTGGACCCGCTCCGACCGCTGCGATCGGGCTACGCGCTGATCCGCCGGCAAGAATCGCACGAGCTGGTCTCAGACGCCGGGAGTCTGGCCGCAGGCGATGCCATTTCGCTGACATTCGCCGACGGCACACGATCCGCTCAGGTGGATGACGACGCTGAGGCTGGCCCGGATGATGATCCCAGGATCTGAAACAGTGACCCGCCGCTGGCGTACGCTGCTCGGCCGAATGTCCATTTCGGATAAAATCGAGTATCTTCTGCCTCCTCGAAACCACGTTTGATGGTCCCACCGAAAGACTTTGTTGGCTCGCAGCCGCCGGCCGAGCATACGCTTGAGATCGAGCCCAAGGCCCGTTTTGAGTTGATCGACGTCAACCGGATGATCTCGTCGACAGATGAGTCGTTCGAGGCATTTGACAAGGCGGTCTACTGCTCCTATCACACCACGGCTGGGTATCTGGATCAGAACTTCTGCGAGCGACTTCAGAATGATCCAGAGTCGGTCGCTACCTACCTGAACACCTTCCGGGAGCTTTTCCCACCGGATGCCGACTACCGGCACGACCAGATGGATCTGCGGGACGAGCTGTCTGAGTCGCAACGGCTCGTCGAGCCGCGGAATGCGGATTCGCACCTGACGTACATCAGCTCCGGGCTGGGAAACGTCGTCACTTACGAGAATCGCCCTGACAAACCCGTCTTTTTCGTTGAACTGGACGGAATGAGCGATCAGCACAGCCGCAAACGGCGGACAACCGTGATCGGCTATAACAAGAGCGTCAAGGAGTCGTCGATCGTATGCCAGGTGCCAGTTTCGGCCCACCCGATGGATTCCATCAACCTCCGTTCAGACGGGCTTGGCCTGTACGACCAGCTGAACGAGATGATCAGAGCGTTGGGCATCAAGAGCGGCCGGATTGATATGGCGCTGCACCACAGCGAGCAGAACGCCGGCTTGACGGTCAACGAATATGAGACGTTGCTGATGCGGGACGACCTGATTGACGTCCTTCACAATCCGATGCGATTTGTAGCTGAAAAGGGCTACAACATGCTCCGCGATCCGCGCGCGATACCGGAGAAAGCGAAGAACTACGCCAAGTACGACCTCGTTCGCGCCGTCAACAAGTTCATCGACAAGACCGGGTTGAACGAATCCCTGGTCGAACGCGTCCTCGACAAGTTCCTCTCGGTGCCCGCGTCGAGGTTTCTCCGAATGAAGCGTGGTGTTAGCCTGCTCGTCTCCGCTCCGGAGGGCAAAGAGGTCGGTGAGATCATACAGGGCACCTACCAGAGTCCGATCCTCGTGCAGTGGCGCAGGGCCCCCGAGAGCGTTCGACGCCTGAACGTGCGTTTCGTCAGATTCGAATAGGCCGCGGACTCAGATAAGGGAGCGAGACTGCCCGCCGTCGACGTTGATGCAGGTACCCGTGACCAGGCTCGCCCTCGGGGACGAGAGAAAGGCCACGACGTTAGCGACCTCCTCTGCAGTTCCGAATCGACCCAGCGGAATGTTCGCTTCCACAAACTTGGCCATTGCATCGGGCTGCTCGATGCAGCGGCGGTCCCAGCTTCCACCCGGAAAGCGGATTGAGCCCGGCGCCACGCAGTTGACCCGAATACCCTCTCCAGCAAGTTCGATGGCCATGATCTTTGCCGCGCTGATCATGGCAGACTTTGAGGTGTTGTAGAGTGACAAGCCCGGGCCACCGGCCTCTCTTCCGAATACGGACGAGATGAAGACGATGGCTCCGCCTCCCCCCGATCTCATCTCAGATACGGCTGACCGCGCCACGCGCAGGTGGGACAGGAGGTTCAGGTTGAGCAGATCAAGCCAATCCTGGTCGGTCGTGTCCGCGAATGACTTGCGCCGGTTGCCACCGGCATTGCCGACATAGATGTCAAATCCGCCGAAGGAGTCGCGGGCAAACTGTGAGATTCGCTCTCCCGAATCAGCGTCAGTCACGTCGACACTCACGCCAGCAGCCTCGATTCCCTTGGCATTCAGCACGCTGACGGCCTCCTTCACCTGCCCCGCGTCTCTGGCGGTCAGCACAACGCGACAGCCTTCAGCGCCCAGTGCGTGCGCTATGTAACTCCCGATTCCTCTAGATCCACCGCCGATGACGGCGACCTTGCCTCCCAGTTCCAAATCCATGTCTTGACCATAATTGATGTTGACGCCGAACGACTGCCCGACGAGCTCTGTCCCATAATGAGAATACGGTAGCCGTCTCTGATCGCCATGGGAGACATAATGATACTCCGGCGAAGAAAGAACCGGGGAAGGAACAACTTTAAGCACGACAACATGTTAGGTGTCGGGGATCAGACGAATGTCGGCACACTTTGTGCGTAGGAGCGGACGAGATCATCCGGTTCCGGGTGAGCGATAACTCATCGCGTCGAGGAGCGCGCAGAACCTTGTCAATGAAGACTGCAACTGCCACCAAACCGATACCCGTTCGAGACGGTCGCACCGACGTGCTCGGCGTCGGTATTAGCCCGGTGAACATGGATCTGGCCGTGGACACCATCGACGGCTGGATCGCGGGTCAAGAGCCAAACTACGTGTGTGTCACGGGTGTTCACGGCGTGATGGAGAGTCAGCAGGACGCGGACCTCAAGTCCATCCACAACTCCGCTGGCATGGTAACGCCCGACGGCATGCCGATGGTTTGGCTAAGCAAAGCGGCCGGAGCGGAGGCCGTTGATCGGGTTTACGGTCCCGATTTGATGCTCGCCGTCTGCGAGAGATCGGAGGAACGCGGGTACCGCCATTTCTTCTACGGCGGCGGCGAGGGCATTGCAGACCTCCTGGCAAAAAGGCTCACTGAGCGATTTCCAAGCCTTCAGGTTGCCGGGACGTATTGTCCACCTTTTCGGCCGCTGACAGATTCAGAGGACGAGGAGCTCGTCCGGCTGCTGGATGCGGCCAAACCAGATATTGTATGGGTTGGTCTTAGTACGCCTAAGCAGGAGCGCTTCATGGCCGATCATGTTGGGAGGATCAAAGCTCCGGTCCTGATCGGGGTCGGCGCCGCATTTGACTTCCACGCAGGCCTCAAGAAGCAGGCCCCCGCCTGGATGCAACGGTCTGGGCTCGAGTGGCTCTTTCGTCTGGCGACAGAGCCCAAACGACTCTGGCGGCGTTATTTGACGAACAACCCGCGTTTCGTGGCGTTGGTGTTCGCGCAAAAACTCGGGCTCCGGTCGTTTAATCAATTGTAGTTTCATCGAAAAGCAAGTTGTAATGAAGACAGCGTTGGTTTGCGGTGCCGGTGGTTTCATCGGCAGTCACCTCGTAAAGAGGCTTAAGAAGGAGGGCTACTGGGTCCGTGGTGTTGACCTAAAGCGCACAGAGTTCAGTCCCACCGAAGCCGACGACTTTGTCGTAGGCGATCTCAGGGATCCGGTTCTGGTCCGACAGGTTATTGATCGCCCCTTCGATGAGGTCTACCAGCTCGCGGCAGACATGGGCGGCGCCGGGTTCATCTTCACCGGCGACAACGACGCCGACGTGATGCACAACTCGGCGACGATCAACCTGAACGTCTGTGATACGGCCAAAGATGCCGGCGTGAAGAAGATCTTCTATTCGTCCTCTGCGTGCATCTATCCGGAGCGCAACCAGCTTGACGCAACGACGCCGGTGACCGCAGAGGAATCCGCCTACCCGGCCGCGCCAGACAGCGAGTACGGTTGGGAGAAACTCTTCAGCGAACGCCTGTACTTTGCGTATGCGCGCAACTACGGTCTAAACGTTCGTGTTGCGCGGTTCCACAATATCTTCGGTCCGGAAGGGACCTGGACGGGTGGTCGCGAAAAAGCTCCGGCCGCGATTTGCCGCAAGGTCGCCGAAGCCGGTGCCGGTGACGACGTGGAGATCTGGGGCGACGGCGAGCAGACGCGCTCCTTCCTCTACATCGACGAGTGCCTTGACGGCGTTCGCCGATTGATGGAATCCGAGTTCGTTGGCCCCGTCAACATCGGGTCTGAGGAAATGGTCTCCATCAACGACCTGGCGCGACTCGCCATGCGCGTTGCGGGGAAAGACCTGGAGCTGCGACACATCGATGGCCCCCTTGGTGTTCGAGGTCGCAATTCAGACAACACATTGATTCGGGAGAAGCTGGGTTGGGCGCCGGAGCAGCCGTTGGAAGACGGTATCCGCCGTACCTACAACTGGATCAAGCAACAGGTCGAGGAAGCCAAACAGGCAACGGTTGCTTGAACGGGCGGCGATGCTGATCTTGCGCCATGACCGAAGGCGCAATACAGGATCGGAACCGGCCTGATGGGGACCAACAACCCAACCGGGAAAAGGCTGGCGAAATAGCACAGTTGTCTTTCGAGGACGCTGTAACAAAACTTGAGGCCGTGGTCGCGTCGCTGGAAGACGGGGACCTCGGCCTCGAGGCGTCTATTGCGGCGTACGAAGACGGCCTGCTGCTAGCACGCTCTTGCATCAAGCGGCTTGACGAGGCCGAACTTCGTGTCGAGCAGCTGTCAGAACTGACTGGCGACATCGACGTTGATCAGGTCGACGCCCCGTAGTCAAGTCAACACGCTGCTCACAACATGAACGACGCGATGGAGATCCCGGCACCAACTGCCACAGCCGCTCTGGAGTCACTCCCGAACGAAGCGCGCATCTGGACCTACGCTCTTTCGCGTGATCTGACGCAGGTTGAGCAGGAGCAGGTCCTCGGGCAGCTCGAACGATTCTTCGCGAATTGGCAGTCACATGGCAGACAGGTTCGTGGTGCGGGAGCGGTACTGCATGGACGTTTCGTCATCATTGCGGCAACGGTCGACAGTGGCGACATCTCCGGATGCGGGATTGACGCCTCCGTACACGTCGTCACTCCGCTGGCGGAGCGCCTCGGCATCGCCATTTGCGGGCCGCTGGACATACACTACCGGGCCGCTTCCGGGTCGCTCGTCACGGTCGATCGCCTGACGTTCAAGAACGCTGCCGAGGGCGGACTGGTAGATGGTGACACCGTCGTCTACAGGGTAGACCTCGAAACTCTCGGCCAACTCCGAACGCAAGGCCTTGAGTGCCGCGCACGGGAATCCTGGCACGCGCGCGCGTTCGACTTATCGTGACACCACAGCGGCCGGGGTACTGCAGTGCTTTCACGACTTAGGCAATGGTTTCGGCGCTCTGACACCGGCTGGCGCGACGTCGTACTGGCCGCGCTGTTCCTGTTGGCGCTGAATGTGATTGGCGCGGTCGGCTACCGGCTCATCGAGGGCTTGTCCTGGGTCGACGGCGCGTACATGACGTTCATCACGCTGACTACTATCGGATTCGCCGAAGTCACCGAACTCAGCGCCGGTGGACGTATCTTCACGATGCTCATCGCCTCGTTCGGGATCGGTGCGGTTGCCTTTATCGCAACCCGAACCGCCCAGGGCATGCTTAACGCCAAGGTGCTGCAGGCAAGACGAATGACGAACCGAATCAACAACCTGAAGTCCCATTACATCCTGTGCGGATACGGTCGCCTAGGTCGTCGAATCGCGCTGGACCTGAAGCGAGCAGGCACCCCCTTCGTCGTCGTCGACATCGACGAATCGAAACACAACCAGGCCATAGCAGACGGCGTCCTGGCCCTGCTTGGAGATGCCGAGCGAGACGCCGTACTCGAGAAGGCCGGCGTGGCCCGGGCACGCGGACTCATCCTCACGCTCCCGCACGACAGCGCCAACGTCTTTGTGACATTGTCGGCGCGAGAGTTAAACCCGTCACTCTTCATCGTCGCGCGGACGGACACGCGCTCGAATCGTCGAAAGCTTGAGCGCGCGGGCGCCAGTAAGGTTGTCGCCGCCAACGAGATCGGAGCCGATCGCATGGCTTCGGTCATACTGAGACCAAGCGTCTCGCGTTTTGTTGACGAGGTCCTGCAGAGTCACTCCTTCGATCTCAACCTGGACGAAGTCAAAATCGAAGCGGGCGCCCGAGTGGCTGGCAAATCGCTTCGCAACAGCAATCTGCGAATGGAGTTCGACGCCATGGTTGTTGCCATCGTCCTCGAAAACGGGCGCATGGAGTTCAATCCCCCTGCGGATCTACTGTTGAATGCCGGCGACACGCTTATCGTTATGGGAACCACGACGATGATTAATCGGTTGCGAACCGAGGCGTGCGAGCCCGCGTAAGATCCGCAAATGGCCCTCACTGAGCCTGCTCCACCACACCAGCAGGATAACGCTCCGATATTCCGACGATGAAGTACACAGGACACTTGGCTGCCGTCATCCTCGCAGCGGCGCTTGTCCTGACCGTTGACTCGGTCAGTGCACAGTCGTTCATCAATCAAACAGCCGTCACGGAGTTTGTTGATCGTCAGACCGGGGATATTGACGATGTCCCGGACGCCTTCTACGAGTACTACGTGATGCGCAGCACGCGCAGCAACACCGTACAGGCGCGCAACACTTTCTACTACGTCATAGGCGGCGGCGACGTACGACTCGGACAAGAGCGCAGCAAGGTTGTCGGACTACTCAACCGCAAACTGATCGGGACCGCGCAACTCGGAGACACGCTCGTCGTCCCGACGCGGTTCGACGTGGACTTCAGGGCATACTCCCCTTTCCCGCGATACTATCCGGGTGCACGCGACTTTCCGAAGCTGTTCGTCATTCACAAGACTGTTCAGGCCTTCGCAGCCTACGAGTATGGGAAGCTTGCTCGGTGGGGCATCGTGAACACTGGAGCTCCCGAGTCGCCAACGCCAAAGGGCCGCTACAACTTCAACTGGAAGACGGAGTACCGGGTCTCGACGCTGAGTCCCGCAGACGAACCGTGGGAAATGTGGTGGGTGTTCAACTTTCACCAGGCGAGAGGCATCCACATCCACCAGTTCGCAATGCCCACTGGTGGCCCGCAGAGCCACGGGTGCGTCCGTCTGCTTGAGCCCGACGCGATGTTCATCTACAACTGGGCCGACAGCTGGAAGACCTCGTCCGGGAACGGCGAGGGTTCAATCATGGCCACGCGAATCCTTGAGCCGGGCACAACCGTGCTCGTAGTCGGTGACGACCCGGTGGATGAGGCGCGTCCGTTTTCGTTTCGGGATCGCTACCCGGTCCTGAACCTGGTCGATCTGCCGGAGAACCCGTACGACGTGCCACCGGGTTCACCGCAGCAGGAGCGCTACGACCAACTCCGCGCCGCCCGCCAACCGTAGCACTATCGGATGCGCGAGAAGATGCGCTTCAATCGAGGGAGTTTGCGGTCTCGGTCCCAGGAGAAGTAGATCAGCACCGCTTTCCCGACGACGTGATCCATCGGCACGAAGCCCCAGAAGCGGCTGTCTTCTGAGTTATTCCGGTTGTCACCCATCATGAAGTAGTAGTCCTGGTCGAACGTGTACTCCGCAACCGGCGCGCCGTCTACCAGGAATTCCCCGGACCCAGATACGCCCGTATCTCTGCCCTCGTACGCGCTGATCACCGGCTCGTAGATCGGCCAATTCTCCCGCGTAAGCGTAACCGATTCACCCTTCGCCGGGATATGCGTCGCACTGTAGTTGTCGGGGGACGCATCCCGCCCCGGCGGATAGAGCGGTCGATGCGCGCCCTGCTCAATGAACGGCGTGATCGACTCGATCCCGGGCCAGGCCCGCACCTCATCTATTGCGGCGGCGGTACCGTTCAGCTGAACGGTAACGCCATCTGACGCAATGCCGCGGTACTCCACGCCGAGTTGGTCCAGGAGCGTCCGGTTTAGCCTGAAGCGCGCATCCTTTTTCTTGACGGCCCAGAGGTGCTGTTGACCGTCAAACGGGTCGAGTGCAACGCTGTCGATATAGACAACCTTGTCGCGAACCTCAATCGTTTCGCCGGGCATGCCGATGGCCCGCTTGATGTAGTGCTGTCGTCGATCGATCGGCATGTCTTTGTCGCCTGGCCAATTGAAGACAACGGCATCTCCGCGCTTGATCTCAGAAAACCCGGGGAAGCGCGTGTTCGGAAATTCAAGACCCTTGACGTGTATCTGCGTGAAGGGGACTCCAAGGGTGCGCGGCGTGCGCGTGCCATAATGCAGCTTGGAGACGAACAGGTAGTCGCCAACCATCAGCGACTTCTCCATCGACGGCGTCGGGATCCGGAACAGATCGAAGATCAGGGTTCGGACAATGAGCATTACGACAACCGCGAAGAAGAGTGCGTCGAACCACTCGCGGAACTTGCTCTTCTGCGGTCGCGCGGGAGCGTCTTCCCCGCCGGCGCGACTCTCGCGACGCTTCTCCTGCCTGCGCTTGCGTTCCTTCTTTGCTGACTTGTTTGCCAATGCTCAGTTTGTCTTTGTTTATCTCTGGCCGTCCTGGGGCTCGGGTGCCCTTGGTCGACCCGGGGTTAGTCTCCGCGGATCTACAGGGTCAACGAAGAACGACTCCCCATCGTATCCGGTCACGTACCAGGTACCGATCTCTTCCTCGAAGAAGTAGTCCGCGAATGGCGCCTTTGCATCAGATTCGAGAATCGGAGCAAGCACCGCATCGCGAATACTCGTCAGTAGATCGCGATGCCGGGTCTCGCCAGACACCACTATCCCCCGCTCAAACGGCCCGTTCACGTCCATTATTATAACGGGCCACTCTCCGTTCACGAGGAACCAGTACTCGAACTGTACATACTCGGGCAGCTTGAGTCGGAATATCGACCCGTGGTCTCCGAGCGTCTTGGTCGGCGCACCGAAAGCCCGCTCTAGACGCGCTCGGATTTCGCTTGTCCGCATCGTGTCGAGCGGGGCCAGCGAGTTGCCGCCTTCGTACGCCCATTCAACGTCAGCGTATTGCTCCTCGAACCATGTTCTGGCAAATCGCGGAACGCGACGCGTGTGAAATACAAGTGGCGGCGGGGGCGGCTCCTCGATAACAACTTCTGCCGAGAGGAGGGCTCGCAGGTGGGGTAGGTCCGCCGAGTGGGCGACCGGAACCGGGGGTAACGGCTCCATCACTTGAACCAGCTGGGTCGCGGCCCGAGCATTCATTTGCCGCGTCCGGTACAACTCAACGATATCCTGGGCGGCGGCGGACGGCGCATAGCTCGACGACAGCACGA
>JANQRN010000282.1 GCA_028284545.1 Rhodothermales bacterium
AAATACTGTCTGACGAGCAGGTGCCGGAGTCTTTCGCGGCATTTCAGACGGACATCGAAGATCTTTATTGCCTCGCTGCAGGGCGCGTAACTTCGCCGCCGCCTGAACTGCTGGGCTCGCGTACGATGGAGAAGCTGCTTGAGGCGGCGCGTGCCGAGTTCGATCTCGTGATCGTCGATAGTCCGCCCGTTCTTGCCGTGACTGACGCCGTTGTACTGGCACCAATGTGCGACGCTGCCATTATCGTTGTTGCCGCCAACAAAACATCACCCCGTGGCGTAAGAACAACCATCACGACGTTGCGCAACCTGGGAGTAACAACTGCGGGTGTCGTGTTCAACCAGTTCAACCAGAGCCGGTCAGCCGCCGGGTACTACGAGTACCAATACGGGTACGCGTATGCCGAAGCGTCCGAGTCCTAAACTGGATCCGGTCCCTTGGCGCTCGTCCACGTCACATCCTGCTTTCTCCGGACCGCCGGAGAGGATCGGTGCCTCAACGAGTACCGACGACTCAAAACGTGTTTGTCATCAGATCGCTTTGGCGTGCACGCGGCTGCGGATGATCCCGACGAAGCGGACGTGATTGTATTTGCGGAGTTGGGCAATTGGGCCGGCAACGTTCAGGATCATCTGCTTCGCGACCCGATCTACAGACGGTTCGCTGACAAGTCCGTACACTTTAATCCGAGGCTCAAGGCGCCACCGATCACTCCGGGAATCTATGGTTCGGCGCCACGGGCGTGGTGTGCTCCGGGGTATGCCTCAACGAGTCACTATCTGGAGACTGCCCTCGAGAGAGACTTCATCACGGCGGAGCCGTTCAAAGAAGCGTCGCTTCTGTACTCTTTTCGTGGCTCGAGCAATACCTGGATCGGGCGTCGTGAAATCTTGTCGATACAGGATGAACGCGCGGACCTCGTCGACACGGCGAAAGCCGCGAAGGCCGATGGCGAAGAATATCGGGATCACTTTGTGCGATCAATTGCGAACAGCAAGTTCGTGATATGTCCGCGCGGCACAGGTCCTGCGAGTCTGCGCGTATTCGAGGTACTTCGTGCCGGAAGGGTGCCTGTCGTTGTTGCCGACGACTGGCTGCCGCCACGTGGCCCAGATTGGGAATCCTGTGCGCTCTTCGTTCGCGAATCGGATGTAGGAGAGCTACCTGATCTGCTCCGCCGAAACGAGCATCGCGCTGAAGAAATGGCATCTGAGGCCTTGCGGGTCCACAATGATTGGTTTGCGGCAGACGTGTCGTTTCATCGCGTCGTCGAATGGTCGATAGACATACTATCCGAAAGCGGTAGTTCCGAGGCGATAAGTCACCGGAAGCGAATGCGTCGTTCATACAGCTACTTCAAGCTCAAGCATGCCTCGCGCAAGTTCGCCCGGAGGTTTTCGCCTTGACACGACCGATCTTCATTGTTGGTGCAAATCGATCAGGCACGACGCTTCTGAGGTTGATCCTGAATGCGCATTCGACAATCGCGATCCCGGATGAGCTGGTGTATTTTCGGGGCGTCCGGTTCCACCATGGCGCAATGAACTGGAAGCGGACGCCTGTACGTGGAGCGGACTATGCGTTCTTTGTGCGACAGTTTCTGGAGCGTAACCGTGAGGTCATTCGCCCACTCGACCTTGAGACGCTACATGCGCAGATTGTGGCCAGTGCAGACGGCGATATGCGGCTGCCGTACGAGCACGTCCTCGTGGAATGGGCTCGTGAGCACGGCAAGACTCGTTGGGGAGAGAAGACCCCCGGAAATATCTTCTATGCGCGCGAAATCAGGGAGTTCTTCCCGGACGCTCTGTTCATAAACATGGTCCGCGATCCGCGAGCCGGCGTTCATTCGATGCAGCGCGCGAGTATTTTCTCAACCGATACCGTAATAAACGCGCTGAATAGGGACCATTTTGTTTCTGCCGGTACGCGGACGCTGGCGCGCCACGTACCCGAGTCCGATCAGACGACGATTCGATACGAGGACCTGGTCGCCAATCCGTCGGAGGTCGTTGAAGGTGTATGCAGGTTTGTTGGGGTGCCGTTTGAGCCAGAAATGCTGAGCTACTACGAGACCGCCTCAAGCTATATGCGCGGATTCGCCTCGTCGGACATAAACGCCGCTGCTAACCGTCCGGTACAGGTCGGTAGGGCAGAAGCCTGGCGTGACCGGATGGATGCTCGTGACGTTTCGATTGCTGAGTATGTGTGTCGGGATCATATGTCGAAGTACGACTACGAACCAGAGGGCTCCCCCCTGGGCGGTGCCGATCTAGCGATGGTCGCAGTCAAGACCGCG
>JANQRN010000037.1 GCA_028284545.1 Rhodothermales bacterium
AACGCATCTGGACGTTGTCGCCGGCGTCACGGTACTCCGCTAAGTACACGACGCCGTTCTCGTCGAACTGTTCGATTATGGTCTGGCGCAAATCGCCAGGTCCTACGACGCTGCCCGTCGTGTCTGCGGCGTAGCGCACGGTCTCAGCGCGCAGAAAAAGTGGGTCCGTGTCTGTCCGTGCATCCCGGCAACCAAGACCGACAAGAATCAGCAGTAGCGAAGTGAGCCTGAGCATTGAGATCTTGATCGCGCTACGTCAAACGGGTACCGCGAAAGATAGTCGTGAAACTGCCTATTGTGGGGACACTGCGCGTGTCAACGCGACAAGCAGCCAGAAAACAACGACCGAACGCACGCTCCATGCGGCAGTCCGGATCCAGTTGCCGGCGACAAGTGACCGGTGGATGCTCTCGCTGAAACCTGAGGCGAGCTGGCTATGGTGGGGCACCTGGACAAAAACGGTGGACAACCAAATGAGGGCAACCAGGGCCAGGCCCACCCATGCAAGCGCTGTTGGTGTACCCTCCGGCATCCGGGTCACCAACAGAATAGCCGTGACGAGCTCGACGACCATCGCCGGGAATACGACCAGGGTGATGAGCCGGTTATGAGCCCGATGGTACGCGCCGAACTCTTCGGTTCCAACGTCCGCGAACAACGGATAGTGGACTACTTGCACCATCCATATAAGGCCCGTCATGAAGAGGGTGGCTGCGAGGTTGATGAATAGGAGCGTCTTCATTTTGGCTAACTGTTGAAGAGCCCCAAGGTAGCGATTCCGATCCGACGTGCGAGCGGTTGGGAACCTCCGCCACCGACGAGGGTAATATTTGACCAAGAGGTCAATAATGAGAGCAGGCACAATAGCACGATAGATGGCCAGGCCGCGAGAATTTGATGAGGAACTAGTCCTCGATCGGGCTACCGAAGTCTTTCGGTCAGCCGGGTACGATGCGGCTACGGTCTCAGACATTGAGGAGGCAGTTGGTCTAGGACGGCAGAGCATCTACAATGTCTACGGTGACAAACTCGGTCTATTCCTGCGCGTACTGGAGCGATACAACGAGCGGGGCCTCGCGATCGCGCGGATGCATCTCGACGGCCCTCACAGGGGACTGGCGGCCATCAATTCCTACCTGGACGAGCTAACTAACTTCCTTACCGAGGATAGTGAACGAAGAGGCTGCCTTATGGCCCGAAGTCTCATGGATGCTGCCCACGAAGAAGACGCTGTTGCAAAGAGGTGTTCGTCCAACATCAATATCTTGAATCGTCTGTTTGCCAAGACGCTCATGGAAGCGATAGAGGATGGGGAGTTGGCGGGATCTATCGATCCGAGGGCCGCTGCCTCGATTCTGTCGACGCATACGTATGGCTTGAGCGCCATGATTCGCGCAGGAGCAAGCCGCAGGTCAGTCAAACAGAGTACCCGGCTGCTGCTGGACCAGCTGAAAAAAAAGTGACCGCAACTGTAACAAGTTTGCCCAATTCTTGACTGAATAGTCAATAATACTGTTTACCTACCAACACAAACCGAGAATACTATGTCTTCAGTTGAAATTGCCGGATCAGTAGCCCTTGTGACGGGTGCCAATCGTGGAATCGGACGTGCGATTGTACAGGCACTCCTGGATCGCGGAGCGGCAAAGGTATACGCTGGTGCCCGGAACCCCAGTTCACTCGACTCCCTTGTTGAGCAATACCCAGACCGCGTTGTGCCGGTAGAGCTAGACGTCACCAGCCAGGCAAACATAGACGCAGTTGCCTCGCTCGCGAACGACGTCAACATTCTGGTGAACAATGCTGGTGTCGCCGGCAACGGTGGCATGGCAATCACCGATCCATCAATCAACCCGTACTCCCGAACGGAGTTTGACGTCAACGTGTTCGGGTTGCTCAGCACAACACAGGCGCTCACGGGTGCGCTACGAACCAACGGACGCAGTGCGGTTGTGAACGTCGGATCGTTGGCCAGCCTGGTGAATTTTCCCATGTTCCAGTCGTACAGCGTGTCCAAGGCGGCAGTGCATTCCATAACTCAGGCATTGCGCGTCGCCTTGCCCGACACACTTGTGGTAGGCGTCTACCCTGGACCCGTCGACACAGACATGGCAGCCGGTATCGAAATGGACAAGGAGACCCCGGCCGCAGTCGCAGACGCGATTCTTGACGGCATCGAGGCGGGGGAAGAGGAAGTATTTCCTGATCCGATGTCCAAGCAGATGGGCGATTTGTATGGCGCGGACCCGAAAGAGCTTGAGCGCCAGATCGCAGCGCTGGCGGAGGCGTAGCGGCGCTGCGCTCAGGACGAGTCTGAGCCTTTGAGTCGCGCGATGTTTTGCGACGGACGGGAGTTGGCTGCTGACGTCAACTCCCGTCTGCCGTTTCGGCCCCCGTCGGGACACGTAAGGGCATTGCAAGGCGTCTCAGCTAGCCGCGGGCCCCGGTTCTCAGTTCATCGAAGAGTTTCTCCAGTGTGGCCCTCGGGTCCAACGTTCGCCCGGCGTGCACTTCGGACGGCTGTAACACCGCCGATCGCGGCGCTGTAATCCAGTGGAAGCGCTCAGATGGCGGGAGTCGGCCAATCGGACCTGCTGCGGCATCGCCGCGGGCAATGCCGTCTAGGGCAGCCAGCTCCCGCTCAACGAGATCAAGGTCCAGCAACGGCCAACGGCTGCGCAACCAGGTCGCATCAATCTTATAGCGAACCGCAAGAAACCCGCGCGTCCGCGCGTGCAGGACAACGCCGATGTGTTCGCAGTCGCCGACATGGACGTGCGGCACAATTCGCAGCCGGGCGTAGTCAAAGTCGACCCAGTCACTGCTGAGCAGGTGTTCGTCGGTATCGATCATCGTCGGTACGGCAGCGGTGCCGGCGATTCAGCGAGGACCTCCTCGCGGGCCTGATTTGCCAGCGTCGCAAAGGTCCGCGGCCCCCTCAGTCGTTCTCGGAAATACGCGGCGTAGGCCTGCCGGTTGGCAGTTGCATTTTCGAACGCCGGACTGGTCCCAGTCGGCGCGAACGTGAGCAATTCGTCTGGAATCGCATCGAGAATGCGCGCGATGGACGCCGGCTGACACCGGTCTGCGAGACGTGCGTCTGCTTCTTCTATGTCTCCAGCAATTGGTAGCAGCACGTGATCCCGGATCGCCGGGAACGGAGTCCGAATCCGGTCTTGGTTGAGTCCGGTCCAGTCGTGATGAAAGTAGAGCGCAGCCCCATGGTCGATGAGGTAGACTTCACGCTGCTGTACCATCAGGTTCGGGTTGCGCACGGTTCGGTCGATGTTTGTCGTCAAGGCGTCGAGCCAAACGATGTCAGCCGCGCGCTCGGGCGATACAAATTCCGCAGACGACAGCGGGTTGAAGTTGAACGCCCCGTCGAGGTACGCGAGGCCGACGTTCAGGCCCACGCTGCCCTTCAGTATGTCCTGGATCTCGGGATCGCGCTCGGTACGTCCGAAGCTCTCATCAACGGAGATCAGTGCCGGCTCGGGGATCGGCAGATCGAGAAGAGCGGCGAGCTGAGCCACGATCAGCTCCGCAATTAGTGCACGCGCCCCCTGGCCGGCGCCTTTGAACTTCGTTACGAACAGTTCACTGGAGGAACCGTCGGTGGCCTCCAACACAGCCGGGAGCGAGCCACCTTCTCTCAAGGGAACGGCGTAGCGCGTAGCGGTCAGCGTACGAATCACGAGCGGCGGGCAGGGACTGCAACGGGAGTGAAAACCTGGAAGGCGACAAGATAGGCTTCCGCGTGCTCTTACAGACCACTCGTGGGCGCGCCCGTCTCCTTAGTTATTGATGAACACCTGGCTAACGACGGTGCCCAACGGAGTCGTCACTCTGACGGATGCCTGTTGGCCTCTGGTTATCCCACTGGTCGGAACAGTAGCCGTAATTGTGGTGGCGGTTGTCGCGTCGACCGTCGCTAGCACAGTCGCCACCTCAACGGCTGCACCACCCTGAAATCCGGTGCCCGTTATCACGATTTGTTGTCCAAGCGAGACAGGGTCGGGTGAGATGCCCGTGATTGTCGGTGGGGCTCCTATCTGGCTGATATTGATGGACGCAGCATCCGTGCCTTCGCTCGTAGTGACCCTCACTTCCTGTGTTCCGACGGACGCGCCGGGTGGTACGCTGGTCGAGATGGATGTTGAGGTGTTGGCGGTAATAAAGGTGGAGATGCCCTGGATGGTGACGCTGGCGCTGGAGAGGTTCGTACCTGCAATTGTAATCAAGTCGCCTGTCGCTACGGTTGAAGGCGTGATTGAGGTAATCCGCGGAGAAGATCCTCCTTCGCCGTTGCTGTCACAGCCCGTCGAGATTGTGACGAGTGCTGCAATCAGTAACCATGTCGTGGCGGTGGGCTTACTCATGTTTGACTTGCGAAGTTTACTTCTGGACTGGAGGGGGCGAGGGTTTTAGGCCCACGCCACTACAACCGAAAAGCGTCCATGAAGTGGGTCAACCGCCAGGGCGAGTCTCCGCGTGCAGCTCGGATTCTAGCCAGCGCGCGACGTCCGACGGGGCCTTCTCCATCGCGAGGTCCAGCGAGCCGGCGATGCCCGGCCAATCAGCTAGTAAGCCTGAAGTTCACGCCCATTGCCATTCGCACCTTGACCGCCTTGCCGCGCTGACGCCCGGGCTCGAATTTCATCTTGCTGATAACCCGCACTGCCTCCTCGTCACAGCCGCCGCCGATGCCGCGCAGAACGAAGGGCTCCTGAACGTCGCCGTTTTCATCAACGATGAACTGAACGGTGACGCGACCCTCGAGTCCGGCCTTTTGTGCCAGGCGTGGATACTTCAATTCCCTCGCGAGCGCCGCCATACCGCCGATCATCACAGGCGCGTCTTCAACGACGACGAATATTTCCGGCTCTTCCTCTTCTACGGCCGACGCGAGGCGCACCGGTGGCGGAGGCACTTCGGCCAAGAAGTCGTCGACATCGAGTGTTGCGTCCAGGTTCAGCACCTCATCTTCGAGGAGAATATCATCCGCGACCGCAATTGGCACCGGCGGCCGCGGTGGCGGCGGGGGCGGTACGTCCTGGCGCGTCTGGGTGATTTCTTCCATAGCAATGAGCTCCTGGTCCGCAAGCGCAACGTCAAACAGCGCCGGTCCCTGATAGATCGGCGACCGAAGGAGCCCGATCATGATCAGCAGCGCAACGATAAAACCGGTCTGTACCTTAAGCGCGTAGAAGGTCTTGTGGTCACGGCCGCTCGACTTGTACGGCTTGTGCGGGCGATAGGGTGGCCGAACCTCCGGAATTCCGGCGCGTCGCCGTGCGTCTCTTGCAGCACGTTTCTCGATAGACTGACGGCGGAGCGTTACGTCGAGTCTTCGTTGTGTTGCACTTCCGAATATGCTAGGCATGGCGATTCACCAAATTGCCGTTGATTTGGGCACTTAATCATCGGCCTACGGAGGGAAGTGCTTTTCGTTACGTTCATTCGCGGGCACTGACGAAAAATCGCGCGCTAGTCGGTCGGTGGTCTCCCGCGTAGTCGCTTCTGTTCACCGCGGCGGCGTTTTGATTCCAGGCGCTGCTTGTTCGCCCGCGCCGGTTTTCGAGTCTTCTTTCGGCGTTTCGGCGGCTGCATTGACTGCTCAATCAGCCGGCGTAGCCGGTCTCTGGCGTCTTGCCTGTTCCGTTCCTGGGATCGGTACCTCCGCGCGACGATCACGATGTCTCCATCTCGCGTGAAGCGCTTTCCAGAGATACGCTTCAAGCGTGTCTTCGCGTCCTCGTCCAGCATTGCGAGCGATTCGAGGCGCACGCGCAACTCAACGGCGGTCGCGACTTTGTTGACGTTCTGGCCACCCGGGCCAGCCGACAGGACAAATCGTTCTTTCAGCTCAATATCGTCCAGATCGATTTTCAAACGCGTATTCGTTGCGTAAACATCACTCGTGGTGAAGTCGAACAGTTTGGCGAGATCGCGTGCAGGAGCCAGGGATGGGTGAAATACACATCGCCGGCCTTTCCGGTCAACTCCGCGACGCTAACGTCGACCCCGTCGACTTCAGCCCGTTGCGTCGCCAGCCAACGTTCAGGTGTCTCGCACGAAACTGCGGATGAAACAGACTCGAACCAGGGGTGACTCGCCATCAGGGCAAGGCGGGCACGCTTCATCTTTTCCAGCGTCGTCGGCGACTGGGTTTCGACGAAACTCCTGATAACGCGATGGGAGTTCTTGATAACCAGCGTCCCGCCGCCGCCCTCTTCAAGATCTGCCAGGATCCCGAAGATCTGGACGCCCGCGAGTTGTTGGGGCGAAGTGTCGTACGGATAATCAGTGTGCCAAGTAATGCGCGAAACTTCGACCTGGCGCTGGAAGAGACTGTCCCAACTCCAACGCCCATCGCTGGACGGGAATGTCACCAATATCTGGCCCCAGCTCGACGGATGCTGCCAGTCATCTCGCCTGAGCAGGCTGGTGATGATCGAGTGTATTCTCTTGTTGCCAAATGGTCGAAACGTCGCTTCGCGATTCAGGTCGCCGATGCCCCGCACCGAACCCTCGGTCCACGTTGATGGATCGTCACGAAGCGCTCCGTTTCTCGCCGCGAGTGCCTCCCAGATTCTGGTCGTCATGGAGGCTACGACGGCTCCAGGGATTGCGCCGTTGATACGAACAAAGCCGGATTCGAAGAATGCGTGTCGCTGCGTTTCAGTCAGCATCGCACCTTTTTATGATGCCGTCGTTTTGCCATCTTGTCGACGCCAAGTTGCGATTGCGACTTCGGTTGCGACGCAAGCGCCCATTAAACAACCACTGAGATCAAAGTAAGGATGCCTACGCGCAGACCAAATGCCCTTCGCCCCACGACAATAGAACCGTATCCCACCAACGCAGCCGGCAGCGTACTGATCACCCAGGGCGGGACGCGCGTGCTGTGCACGGCCAGCATCGCTGAGGAGTCGCCACGCTGGATGATCGACAAGAAGACCGGCGTTGCCACTCGTGGATGGGTAACGGCCGAGTATTCGATGCTGCCGGGATCAACCAACAGTCGCAAACGGCGCGGAACTGATAGTCGCGCAACCGAAATCCAGCGGCTGATCGGTCGCGTCCTGCGGGCGGGCGTCGACCTCGGGCAGATGCCCGGATTGACGATAACATGTGATTGCGATGTCCTGTCAGCTGACGGCGGGACGCGAACTGCTTCCATCACAGGGGCCTTCGTGGCGCTTTCTCAGGCACTGGCCAAAGCGCAGCTACGCGGACTTGTCGATGGGAGTCCGCTACTTGGGAACGTCGCCGCTGTCAGCGTTGGAATCGTCGATGGGAGTCCGCGCCTCGACCTTGATTACAAGCTGGACGTAGCGGCGGACGTGGATATGAACGTCGCGATGAATCACCGCGGCGACTTCATCGAGGTGCAGGGCACCGGAGAGCAGGGCACGTTCTCGCGAGATCAGCTCGATAGCCTTCTCGACCTGGCCGCTACGGGGATTCGTGAGTTGATCACGATCCAACAAGATGCGGAGAGCACGCTGAAGCAGCCCTGATCAGTGCAACACCACCATCCGCTGGCTCAAGCTTGTGTCTCCGGTCGTGAGTCGATAGATGTAAGCGCCGCCGGGCAGGGACGAGGCTGACATGGAAACCTCGTGACGCCCTGCGCCAAAGTTATCGTCCGCCAGCCGCAGTACCTCCCGTCCCAGGAGGTCGAAGACCACGAGCTTCACCGCGGCCGGCTCGACGAGTTCAAAGGCAATTGTGGTAGTGCCCCGAAACGGGTTCGGAAAGTTTCGCGCAAGACGAACTGACTCAACTCCAGGTTTCACGGTCTCGAAAGCGACCGTACTTGTTATTTCCGACTCCCGTCCCAGTGCCCAAAGCACAGTGTGCCGAAACAGCAGGCTGCCGTCGGGGGTCGCATTCGCCAATCCGTTGTCGTCTGCGTAGAACGCTGCCCTTCTCGCAGGAGCGTCGCCGCCGACCATCGCGGCCGCGGACTCATAGGTGAAGATTACGCTGCGGTTCTGATCGTCCTCGGCTACGGAAGTCCCGGATGCAGAGGGCGCGCCCCAGTTCATCGGAGACGGCACGGTATATACGTCTGCGCTGCCCGTATATCCATTCGCTATCGGGTGTGCTCCGTCGACGATCGAAACGCTTGTCATGGCGCCCGTAGAACCCAGATCGGTACCGGCGGTGCCGCCTGTCATGAGGAGGTTGTCAAAGAAGCCGGCCTCGTTGACGACCACGGGCACGGCCGTGGTCGACCAGTCGGCCGCGATGGCCGAAGGGTCTACAGTTGCCGAGATCACGATCAGATCGCGTCCGACTCCGTCCGACGTCTGTACGTCGTTGTCGCTGAGAATCGTGACCTGCAGCGACAGCGCAATCAGGAGGTCCCGGATGGCGGTGTCTGACGCGTTCAGGTTGCCTGCGTCGTCGACGACCAATAGCACACCAGAGTTGGCTGTGCCACCTGTGCAGTAGTCGGGGCCGCCACCGGTCGTCGTTGTCGACGTGAAGCCCAGCGACTCGTACCACATGAAGATCGAGTCGTATCCGAGATTGACCTCGATGTCGCCGCCCGCTGTAACGAACATGATGTCTCGCTCCTCGGGAAGGGCGCTGCCGCCGACTGAGATGTTTTCGACTCGCATAATTCGCAAGGCGTCGAAGTCGCCGAGCGGAGTTCGGAGCGTCCCCCAGCCGTCAACATCGTAGGAGACCGACCGATCCAGTACCGCACTTGAAAAACCGCTCTGGGTTTCTTGAAAGACAGATTGCCACGAGTTGCCGAAAGAGACCGGGAAGTCAAGCTGCAGGTCGGGTGGCGAGTTGACACTCTTGGAGTTGAACGCCGGGGCGAGACTCCCGAGTTGCGAGACACCACTTTCATTGACATGGAAGTAGCTGTAGAACTGCATGCTATCGGCATCTACGACATAGCAGTCAGCGGTCTGATAATCGGAGTCGTTGTGACCGGGATCGGAGGTATCGTTTGGGTCGAACTTTCGAAAGAAGTTGTCAATCGGCAGTGGCGCTTCCAAGGTGAATCCCGTGATGTCCCATAGTTGCCCCGCACCTGCCTGGGCTGCCAGATCTTGCAACATCTGCCAGTGTGCCTGACCGACGGTTACGCTGTCGGCGAACTCGGTGCCACCCGTGCGACGCGAGCCGTCAAGCTCGCGCTCAGTTTCGAGCGTCAGCGTGATCTGCCCGGCCGCCGACGTGGTAAGCGTAAGGGTTGCCAGCAAAGCGAAGTATCGGAGGGTCTTCATCGTGGTGCCTCTTGGAGCCGTTGTGAGTACCCAGACGGTCGTGGCTGGGTCCACCATGCAATTGTGCATCGAGGGCAGCAAACGGCTCATCGGTGGCGTCAGATTTGCACCCGCCCCGGCCGGTCCATCTTTGTGAGGCCTGGTGCGCGCTTTGGCGCGGGTGAGAGAAGGACCCGCGTTCTTGTGGCAGATTGGCCTTGTCGTGCTTACAATATCCGTGCGCCTGAGCATTCGAGGCGATGCCGACGCGTGGCGCGATCCTTCCCGTGCAACTAATATGGCACTATGATATTTCCGATACGCGCTGCGGCCACCGGCGCCCTGGTGGCGATACTCGCGTTGCTTGTTTTGAGTCCTGGCTTGGCCGTGGCGCAAGAGGAGGCCGCCGCAAACCGCAAGGTCGTTATCGTCAATGAGACCGCGGAGGCCTGGTGGGATTTGGAGGTGACGGGTGTCAACGTACTTGAAAGCCCGCTTGATGACGATCTCGAAGTCGGGGGAACGATCAACTTCGAGATCGAGGGTGAGGACTCGGGCTGCTACTATAACCTGTACGCCGAGGGCGACGACAGCGCTTACGGCAACTATCTGATCGATTTCTGTTCCGTCGATTCCGTGAGGGTCACAAGTGCGGACCGTTTTCGCATTGTCGACGACGACGCGTGGACGATGGACTCACAGTTTGACGGTTACCTGACGAACGCATCCGACGGTTTCGTGACCATGATGCGCGCTAATCCCGATGTCGCGTACATGGACGACGAGCCGTGCGCAACTGCGCCGGCTGCGCTGGGATTAGACGACTCAGAAGCGGAAGTCTGCCGGAACACATCGAAAACGCGCAGCGATTTGGGATGGAGAGAGGTACTCGCTCCGGGCGTGACTTTGGAGGGGGAGTGGTTCTTCCGACAAAGCCTGGGTACGTTCGACACGGAGGACGAGGCCGAAGAGTTCATGAATCAGGTCGGCGGTATTTTCAAGTTCATGACACAACTTGACTGCGGTGACCTTGAGACAGATGCGGCATCCACGAACGACGCGATGATTCTTGTCCCGGGAAAGCCGGCTTGCGCGTCGGCGGCGATTGTGATTCAGAAGTCGATGCCCTTCGGGCACTTCACTCTCGATATACTTGTCGCGAAACTTCGCCACTCCACGGACTGAATCGGTGGTCTCGTTGAATTAGCGACCGGCGCCTGGACCTTGCCGCCGGCCCCGAACGGCAGGTCCAATGATATCGATGCGGTCGGTCCAAATACCGCCGGAGTAATCGCTCGGAAGCCGTTCAAGGTGCTCCAATTCGTCGATGCCTTGCGAGTACCCTTCACCCGCGTAATCCCCGATGACAACTACCATAGACCCTGCAGCGTCCATGCGCTGGAGAAAGCGGTTCGGCCAGCCCCAGAGCCACTTGGCGTAGTTCGCGGGCACCATGACGACGCTCCGCTTGCAGCTCTCCGGCACAAAGCCGGTCCACCCGAGCGCGGCATATCCCTTCAGGCATTGCCTCAGACGTCGTTGCCAAATCGTCCGTACGTCGGGCAAGCGTTCACGGATCACAGACACTGGTTGACCGCCACCGTACACCATAGTGCGAGCCCGTTGCTCAGGTGTCAATGATGACAGTACCTCTGCCATGAGCTCGCCCTCGGTAGGATCCTGGCTCTTGATGTCGATCAAGAGTTGGCGGTCGCCGAATTCGGCAAGGACATCCATCAGAGACGGCATCATACCCACACCTTGTCCGCGGAACGGAAATGTCACCCCGTCGGCGGTGTATCCGTAGCCAATGTCGAGAGACTGCAGGCTGTCCAGTGATTGCTTTCGCGTCACGCCAGAGCCGTTCGTACGACAGTCGAGCGTCCAGTCATGGAAGACGGCGAATCGGTCGTCGGTAGTGCGATGAACGTCAAACTCTACGATGTCTGCGCCGAAGTCGTACGCGGCCCGCATCGACGGAATGGTGTTTTCGAGATAGCTGTGATCCGAAGGGATCAACCGCGCGGCGGTGCAACTCTCACCGGTCAATCCGTCACGACTGAAGTCCTGTCCGATTCCCCGGTGCGCGACTAGTACTGGCTCTGATCCGGGAGGCGTCGCCAGGAATGAGGTGTTATTCACGAACACAAACGCAACGATTGCGAACAGAGCAAGGCCGGCTTTCTTCATGCTTCTCTACATCGATCTAGTCTGACGCTCACCGCACGTCGTGTCACAGAGTGACGACAGATTGTACTGCTCCGTGGTGGCCTGGGCAACTCGGCGCCTCAATCAACGCTTAGCAGTACATATATTGTCCCGGAGTCACGAAACTCGAAGGGAATTGAAAACAGTCACGCTCGGAGAGATCATGCTCCGGCTTTCAACGCCGGGGTACCAGCGCTTCGTCCAGTGTCAATCGTTCGATGCGACCTACGGCGGCGGAGAGGCAAACGTTGCTGTTGCACTCTCGAACTACGGGCTTGAGAGTTTTTTCGTGACGAAGCTGCCCCGACAGGAAATTGGGCAGGCCGCCGTTAACCATCTTCGTCGGTTTGGAGTCTCTGACCGCTTCATCGTACGTGGTGGCGATCGTGTCGGGATCTATTTTCTCGAAACCGGCGCAAGCCAGCGCGGATCCAAGGTTATTTACGATCGCTCCCACGCGGCGGTCACATCGCTGAGCCCCGATGAACTTGATTTTGCCGCTATCTTCGAAGGAGCACACTGGTTCCACTTCACAGGGATTACGC
>JANQRN010000102.1 GCA_028284545.1 Rhodothermales bacterium
ACGAACCTGGGAGAGCTTTTGACGAACTCCGGCGCGTTGCGCGAAAGCGGGTTGTCCTGACTGTACCACTTGAGCCGTGGTTCAAGTTCTTCAACGACATCGCCCGCCTGCTGAAAATTGCCGACGACCCCGGTCACGTACAGTTCTGGTCACACGAGGGCTTCAAGAAATTCGTAGGCCAACTCCACCCTGGTGCGACTTTCGGCCGCGTGCACTACTACCAGGGAGCTGTCTGCCCAATCGACGACTGACTTCCTTTCGCTAGCCGATGTCTTCCGCCACTTCCGGGGTTTCGCCGGATTCGTCTTCGGCTCCATCCCGTTCCTCACCAGACGGCGGGATCAAAGTGGCTTCACCGCCAAGCGCCATCTTGCCGCCCACGTAAACGTACACGCGGCCGCGAATGTGCTGCATGCGCTCCAGTTTCTCCGTGATCTTGACCTCTACCGTGATCTCGGAACCGACAGGAACCGGGCGCAGGAAGCGAGCCGAGATCGAGACCGCGACACTGCCGTGGCCCGGGAAGTCTCGGCCGAGTACCTTCGAAACGATTCCGAGAAGGAACACCCCATGTACAATTGGCTTCCCAAATCGGGTCGTACTCGCGTACTCCTCATCTACGTGAATCGGATTGTCATCCCCGGTCAACTGGGCAAACGTCTGCACGTCCGCAGCTGTTATCACCCGGTTTACGGTGAATGATTGTCCGACCTCAAGTGTCTCGTACGTGTGCATTACCGGAACATCCTCCAATCACGATAGGTTGGCCGCGTCTGGCCGTGCTGAAGGTACGGCAATCACTCGGTCGCTGGCAATTCCCGCAAAACCCGTCATGACGCCATAATGGAGCGGTTATTCGAATCGCTGCGGCCCCTTATCCGGGCCGTCGTTCGGCACCCCTTCGTGGTGCTGGGGATTGCACTGATCTTGTCGGTGGCCGGCGTCTCGTCTGCCATCAGGCTTACCGTCAACCCTGACCTCTCTCAACTGCTCCCCTCGGACTACGAGAGCGTCAGGGCGCTGGAGCGGCTACGGAACAACATAGGCGGTTCAGCCGAGGCAGCCGTCGCGATCGTCAGCCCATCCCGAGAGGCAAATCGGGCCTACGCCGAAGCGTTGATCCCAATGGCCGGATCGCTGACCCTGACCGATTCTGACGAACCGCTGTTTACACGCATCGAGTACCGAAAGGATGTCGACTTCGTCAAGGACAACGCCCTTTACTTCGCCTCTCGCGTAGAACTCTCCAACGTCGAGGACTACCTGCAGGAGCAGAAGGAAGAGGCCGTCCTCGAAGAGAATCCGTTCTTCTTCGACATCGAAGACGACGATTTCGACTCGGATGAGGAAGACGAGGACGCTGAGGCGCTTCGAGATTTCTACAACCAGATCGTTCAGGACGAATACCCCGAGTCCGAAGACGGCACCACGTTAGTGCTCCGCTTTTACCCGGCAGGCTCTCAGTCTGATATCGGGTTCATTGAAGATCTGTACGCTCGGCTCGACAGCGTGACGTCGGTCGTGAACCCGCAATCATTCCATTCCGAGATGGAGGTCGTTCTGGCCGGACGTCTGCAGCGTTCACTCGTCGAGATACGTGCAATTACCGACGACCTGTTCTCTTCCTTCGGCGCCGGCATCATGACCGTACTCTTCGTCGTTGTCGGTTACTTCTTCTACAAGAGTATGCAGGCCCAGGGCAAGTGGTCGGCGGGGGGGCTGCTGATCAACATTCTGCGCCTGCCGGCACTCGCTTTCATCATCGCGATTCCGCTTCTGATGAGCCTATCCTGGACGTTTGGCTTAGCGTACCTCGTCTACGCCGAGTTGAACCTGATGACCACGACCCTCGGGCTGGTGCTCTTCGGTCTCGGCATCGACTTTGGGATCCACTTCTACGCACGATACGCAGAAGAGCGAGGTGCCGGGCATGAAATAGCTGAGGCGGCAGAAAAGACGTTTCTGTCCACCGGCCAGGCGGTAACCGTCGGTGCACTCACAACATCAGCTGCCCTCTTCTCTCTTCTACTGGCCGACTTCAGGGGCTTCAGCGAGTTCGGGTTCATCGCGGGGTTGGGCGTCCTCTTCGCGGTCGTGTCGATGACCATTGTCATGCCCGCGTTGCTGGTCATCTTCGAGCGCTTCAAGCTGCTGAATATGCGCGTTGACCCGGACTACGACGTCAATACGCAGCCGGCCGGACCGATGCCGGTTCGCCTGTCACACGGAATCGTCTGGGTTTCTATTGGGCTTGTCGTCGCGTCGTTCTTCTACTTACCTCCCTATTTCGAGTACCAGTTCGGCAAACTTGAGCCGGAATACACGGAATACAACGAGCGCCGCGATGTCGTGCGAAGGGTCTACAGCAACAAGGGTAGAAGAAACCCGGCGTACGTGATAACCGACACGCCAGAGGAGATCGAAGCTGTCCTTGAGGCGCTGCGCACAAGTATGGCAGACTCGGCGACAACAATCGGAGAAATCGAGAGCCTGCAGGAACGCTTCCCGGTTGAGCCTGCCAGCCAGCAGGAAAAGTTGGATCGAATCGCTGAGGTCCGTCGAGAGCTCGACGACCCTTTGCTGCTGGAGTCAGACTCCGAGGACATCGAGAACCTTCGGCGCGCCGCCAGTACGACGCGGCCGATCCGCGCAGAGGAGGTGCCCGAATTCCTGAAGAGGGAGTTCACGTCGAAGTCGGGTCAAATAGGCAACTTCGTCATCATATACCCGAAGTTTGGATTGTCGGATGGTCGAAACTCGATAGCATTTTCCGACGAGGTTGGGACCTTCGTCGGCACGAACGGGCAGACGTATCACGCCGGCTCGACCAGCCTCGTTGCCGCCGACATGCTGCGACTTATGCGCCAGGAGGCGCCCTACATGGTCGCGCTGACGTTTGCGGTTGTCGTCGTATTGATGATGATCAACTTCGGCTCGATCAGGTGGGCGCTTCTGGCGATTGTGCCCTTGCTTGTCGGCGTCATGTGGATGCTCCTGCTCATTGGCATCTTTGACCTTCGACTCAACTTCTACAACCTCATCGTGCTGCCGGCGGTACTCGGCATTGGCAACGACGCCGGCGTCCACCTTGTCCACCGATATCGCGAATCCGGTCCGGGTTCAATTCGGACCGTTCTTCGCTCGACGGGTGAGCACATTTTTGTCGGCGCGCTCACGACGATGATCGGATTCTCCGGGCCCTTACTCAGCTTTCACCCTGGACTGCGATCGATCGGGGTGCTCGCGGTAATCGGAATCGGCACAACGCTGCTTGCGGCAATCGTATTTCTACCGGCGCTCATCGCGTGGATTGAGTCCCGGCGCGAGCGAGCGACTCGAGCGTAGCGACTCGAGCGTAGCGACGTAGCGTTCGGCAATTGCGTCCCAGCCAAACGTGTCTGCTGTATACTGGCGCGCCCGTTTTGCGGACTCTACGACTGCCTCGTGATCATTGTAGTAGCGCATGATTGCGCTAGCGAAAGCCGCGACGTCTCCCGAAGGCACCAACGTACCGTTCTGTCCGTCTTCAATCACATCCAGGATGCCCTCTATGCCGGCTGCGATGGCTGGCGCGCCGCTTAGACCGGCTTCGAGCATCACGACGCCGAATCCCTCCATGTCACCCGGCACGGGCACGTTCGGCATCACGAACAGGTCGGCGCCAGCGTAGAGTCGGCGCAGCTCGTCCTCCCCAACTCGGCCCGGCAACACCAGCCGTGCTGCGACCCCGGCAGTCGCGGCCACCTGCTTGATGTGATCGGTCTCCGGGCCCTCGCCGACAACCACGTACAGGACGTCTTCAGGCAGCCGCGGCAAGACATTTTCGACGAACCACGCAAACCCCTTGCGTTCGACATGTCGCCCGACGCTACAGAGTACGAGGGAGGCTTGCTCGAAGACGGTGCCGTCCACGTAACCCCGAAGCAGCTGCAGGGAAGGGCGATTGGCAGGTCGCTTGGCAAAGTCATTCGCACTCGGAAAAGAAAAGCGCGTTACGTCGACGCCGTTGGGAATCGGTATGCATCTAGACGAATCCAGCCCGCGCACAATACACGCGTCTCCGGTGGCGCGCGAAACCGGCGCAACCAAATCCAACGCCGCGAAAACACGGGGCACAAACCGTTGATACAACTTCGCGTCTGTCGTCACGTCAAGGCCATGGACAATCGCAGCTGAGGCAACCCGATTTCTGCTCCGAGACCTGGAGAGAAGGGTATCAAGCGCAGCTGAAACCATCGACGAATACAGCACAACGTCAACGGACTTCCCCCGGATGAGCTTCCGTAACGTGAACAGCGTTCTGATCAGGAACGGACCGACGCGCCGATGAGTGTCAGACCACGTCGAGCGCATGACCAGCGGGAGGTAGTCGATATCGTCTCGCCGGGAGAAAGCCTCATGCAGTTCCAGCGCTACGCGTTGCATCCCACCGATGTTCGAATCAGGTTGCGCCTCCGGCGGCAGGGAGTGAGATACAAATACAAGCCGCAGGCGTGCCATTGGCGCTAGGTCAACTCGCCACGGCCGGCCCAAGCGGACGCGCGCTGCGCTTCGACGGGAGCGACTCGCCAACTGGCGCTGCCTTGCCCGAGGGTGAGGACAGCATCAAATAGTAGTTGAGCATTCGCTCCAGTACTGCGTCCCACGCGTAAGCCTTGGCGTGATCCCGGGCGGCCGACGACATCTGACGACGCAGGCCAGAGTCTTCGATCAGATTCCGGATGCGCTTGTCAAACATGACCGCGTCGGTCGGGGGAGCGAGAAAACCGGTTAGGCCGTCTTCTACGAGGGCGTTGCTGCCCGTCGCGTCAGCACAAACAGCCGGCAGACCCGACGCCATCGCCTCAAGCGTCACGTTTCCGAACGTCTCGGTCTCGCTAGGAAAGAAGAACACATCCGACGATGCATACGCGGTGGCCAGATCGTCACCGCTCAGATATCCGGTGAAAATGGCCTCCGGGATCTGCTCTTCCAGCTCAGCCCGCGCGGGACCATCCCCAACGATGACAAACCGGTGACCGCACGCGCACGAACGCAAGCGGTGCGCAACCTCCGTCAAGACCTGTAGACCCTTTTCCTGAACCAGGCGCGAAACGAATCCGACGATCACGTCATCATCTTTGATACCCAGGCCACGACGCCACTCAAGCGACCGATGGCGAGGATGGAACCGCTCCGTGTCAACGCCACGCGGCCAGTACAGGAGGCCGTCGGTAATGCCATGATATCGCAATACGTCGGCCATCGAGGGCGACGGAACGTACAAGTGTTCGCAGTCGGCGTAGAACTCCCGAAGGTAACGCCAGAGCCGACCCACGAGAAACTCAAGCCGGTAATACTTGAGGTACGAGCTGAAGTGCGTGTGGTAAGACGCCACCGCGTGGATGCCGTGCCGCTTCGCGTATTTCACCGCAGCCTTGCCAAGAAAATCCGGCGTCGCGACGTGGATGATTGTCGGCGCAAATGCGTCGAGTTCACGGCGAGCCTTCCGGGTTAGTCCGAATGCAACTCGGTACTCGTTCCTGCCCGGCATGGCGAGCGACGGGACACGCACTAGTTCCCCAACGTGATCGATCGGTGGGTTCGAGATGGACGGAGCAAACACGCGAACGGCGACCCCATTTCGCTCGAGGTACTCGACCAGGCGGTTCAGCGTCAGCGACACGCCATCGGCGATATGGTTGTACGCGCCCGTAAACAGGGCGACGCGCACTCCCGACGTTTCAACGCTATTTCCGTTTGCCCTGTCCACGCCTTATCGGCTTCGGCTTGATCGTCTAACCCGGAAATATACCATACGACGCAACCTATCCTCCAAATTCCGGCATTTTGCGCAGGAATGCGCCGGTGTGGCTCTCTTCGACGGCCGCCACCTCCTCTGGCGTTCCGGCCGCCACGACAAAGCCGCCGCGCCGGCCGCCCTCCGGCCCGAGATCAATGAGCCAGTCAGCCGACTTGATCACATCGATGTTGTGCTCGACAACGATAACCGAGTGACCCTTTTCGATAAGCGCCTGAAACGCGGCAAGGAGTTTCTGAATGTCGTCGAAGTGTAGCCCCGTTGTCGGCTCGTCGAAGATGTACAGCATTCGCTGTTTGTTACTTCCCGCCAGGTGCGCTGCCAACTTGATGCGTTGCGCCTCACCTCCCGACAACGTCGTCGACGGCTGCCCCAGCGTCACATAGCCGAGACCTATATCCTGCAACACACCTAGCTTTGTTGAGAGACTGGAGACGTCTTCGAAAAAGGTGACTGCTTCATCGACCGTCATCGCCAGGACGTCCGCCACGTTCTTCCCGCGATACGTGATATCCAATGCATCTTGCTTGAAACGCTTGCCCTTGCAGGCCTCGCATTCGAGATAAAGATCCGCGAGGAACTGCATCTCAATCTTGACGAACCCTTCGCCCTGACAGGTTTCGCATCGCCCACCGGGGACGTTGAACGAAAAGAAACCCGGACGCAGACCGCGGATCCGCGACTGGTGCGTCCCCGCAAAAAGCTCTCGAATTGGTCCGAACGCCTTGATGTATGTCGCGGGGTTCGAGCGGGGCGTCCGACCAATCGGCGTCTGGTCGACCATCTCAACTGCGTCCACCAGAGAGGCGCCGCGAATGGCGGCGTGTGACCCGATGCGATCTGTCGACTCCGCGCTGCCAAGCAGGCGCGCAACACCGCGGTACAGCGTGTCATGCACGAGCGTCGATTTGCCAGATCCACTGACGCCGGTCACGCAAACAAGCACGCCGAGCGGGAAGGACACGTCAAGCCGCTTGAGATTGTGCTGACGCGCGTTCTCAACCGTGATCGCGTATTCAGCATCAGCCGGCCTCCGCGACTCGGGCATTGCGATACGCTTCCGGCCCGCCAGGTACGCCCCTGTCAGCGACTCCTCAGACACCAGCATCCCGCCGTACTGCCCACTGTACATCACCTCGCCGCCGTTTACGCCAGCGCCCGGGCCCATGTCGACGAGGTGATCAGCACGTTCCATCATCGCGCCGTCGTGCTCGACGACCATGACCGTGTTGCCGATGTTGCGCAGGTTTTCGAGGATCTTGATCAGTCGATCAGTGTCTCTCGGGTGCAATCCGATCGAGGGCTCGTCGAGTACATACAGCGAACCGACAAGCGATGAACCCAGCGAGGTGGACAGGTTGATACGCTGGCTTTCACCACCAGAGAGTGTGTGTGAAAGCCGGTCAAGCGTGAGGTAGTCGAGCCCAACCTCGACCAAGTATTTCAATCGTTTGCGGATCTCGTCCAGCACGCGGCCCGCGACCTGTGTCTCGAACTCGCTGAGCTCCAGGCTGTCGAAGTGCTCCAGCGCGTCGGCCGTCGTGAGCTCACAGACGTCTCCGATTGTGAGCCCGGCGACCTGTACGTACAGCGCCTCCGGCCGAAGGCGCAGACCATTGCAATCCGGACACCGCGTGTACCCACGGTAGCGTGCCAACAGGATGCGGTAGTGCATCTTGTACGTCCGCGCCTCGAGATACTTAACCCATCCGTCGATACCGGGATAGTCGCCTTCTCCTTTCCAGACCAGCTCCCTGTCTGCTTCAGGAAGGTTCTGGTAGGGCGTGTCGATGTCGATCTTCTTCTCAGCGGCAACACTGATCAGCGTCCGGAAGTGCCTGTTCCAGCGCTTTGTTCGAAATGGCGCTACAGCGCCCTGCCTGATGCTGAGCGCCGGATTCGGAATGATGAGGTCCGCATCCAGCCCCTGCACCCGACCAAAACCCTGGCAAGTCGGGCAGGCCCCCATCGGGCTATTGAAAGAAAACAGGTTAGGGTTGGGCTCAAGAAAGCGCATCCCATCGCGCTCAAAGAACTCAGACCACTCGTGTGACTCACCGTCAACCGTTCGAACTATGCATCGCCCGCCACCCTCGCGAAACGCGAGTTCAACAGAGTCTGCAATGCGCGAAACCGACGCATTGTCGCCATGTCGAACCACCAGGCGGTCCACGATGACCTTCAGGCGCGCGCGGGCGACACGCACACTCTTGGGCTCGGTTTCATTCAGATCAATAAACGAGTCGCCTTCTCCCTTCGCGGCCTTGGCTGCTGTCGGCTGAACAAGTACCCGAGCGAACCCTCGCGCAAGTAGAGACTCCAGTTCCTTCTGAACGGTGATGCCCTTGTGATCCGGAAAAGGCAGGCACAAATAGAATCGACCGCCGTCACCGAGCACCGCGCCGATCGACTCTGCCACCGACCGGGGAGAGTCGCGCGTAACCTCCTCGCCACTAATGGGCGAGATCGTACGCCCGACGCGCGCGTACAGCAGCCGCAAGTGATCGTAGATCTCGGTCTGCGTTGCCACGGTCGAGCGGGGGTTTCGGCTTACCGTCTTTTGCTCGATGGCGATTGCGGGAGCCAGACCCGAAATGAAGTCGACGTCTGGCTTATCCATACGCTCGAGAAACTGACGCGCGTACGCGCTGAGACTTTCGACGTAACGACGCTGCCCCTCGGCATAAATCGTGTCGAATACCAGCGACGACTTCCCGGAACCAGAAGGCCCGGTGAACACGATGAGCTGGTTGCGGGGAAGCTCCAGATCGACCGACTTCAAGTTGTGCTGACGGACACCCCTTAGCACGATCGGTCGCTTTGACGAACCGCCCTTCGACTTACCGTTCCTGCCCGGCCGCGCGCCTGTACGTGCACGGGACTTTGCCGTCGACTTGGACCCGGATTGGGCGCGAGGTTTTCCTGAAGCGGGCACGATTTGACGAGGGACCGGGTACGGAGGAGTGGGGCAGAAAGGGCAAACGCGCGAGGCGCTCCCAGGATCTGGCACAGTCAGTATCTTTTTTGCTTAGTTGCTGCTACGCACGCCCAATGGAGCCCCATGATGACAGCCTGTCTACGATCTGCCACAATGCTGGCACTTGCCGCCTCCACCTTTCTGGTCTCCAATGCCAGCGTCGCACAAAGCGATACGTCGCCGGTGGCGCAGGACGACCGGTTGTTCGACATCATCGCCGCGACTTCAGCTGAACGCATCGAGTCAGACATTCGCCGACTTGCCGGATTTGGAACGCGGAACACGCTGTCTGACACCGTCTCGAGCACGCGCGGAATTGGAGCGGCCCGGCGGTGGATCAAGGCCGAGTTCGACAAGATCTCAGCCGACTGCGGTGGCTGTCTCGAGGTCTATTACCAGCGCACGGAGGTCAGCGCGGCTGACAACCGTCGGATACCAGAAGATGTGTGGATCGTAAACGTGATTGCCGTGCAGCGCGGGAAGACTTATCCGAACAGCCACGTAATCATGAGCGGCGACATCGACTCGCGGGCATCAAACGGATCTGACGGCGTCAGTGACGCGCCCGGCGCCAACGATAATGCATCTGGAATGGCCGGTGTTCTGGAAGCCGCGCGTGTCCTTTCGGCCTACAGATTCGACCACACTATAGTTTACACCGGGCTATCGGGTGAGGAGCAGGGGCTTT
>JANQRN010000080.1 GCA_028284545.1 Rhodothermales bacterium
GTGCACGCCCAGGACGTCGAGCCGCCCAGCCAGCCGCTTGTCGCCGAAGTATCGTACATCGGCAACGAGTTCTTCTCGGATTACGATCTCTTCCTACGCACACGGGTACGGGCGAACCGCGAGTTCCTCGGAATCGCCGGGCTTCGCTGGTGGCTTTGGATCTATCGCCTGGGTGAATCGGGACGACTCGGTGACCGACTGGGCCGCGCGCTCACGGCCTCGGGCGAGGCGCCCGCGATATACGATCCGCAGCTTGTCGACGCCGACGTTGATAGACTCAAGCTTGCGTATCAGCAAGAAGGGTTCAGGCGTGCGGTCATCTCGGCTGATACGACTGAGGTCAACCCGGGCTGGGTGCGCGTCGACTTCTTGATCGAAGAGGGAGAACCGACCTACCTCCGTACCGTCTCATTCGACGGACTCAACAGGCTCACCCTTGACGAACAGCAGGAGTTCCTGCGGGAGACGCTTGTCAGCGACGGACTGAGGTATTCCGAGCCGTTGCTGATTGAGGAACGCGGCCGCATCTTGGACTACCTGCACAACCGCGGTTTTGCTTCAGCTTCTCGGGATTCGGTTCGGGCGGTCATCATCCCCTCGCAGCCCGACTCCTACAATGTTCGCCTCGAAGTGACAACTGGCCAGCGTTATCGGTTTGGTGCCGTGGCATTCTCCGTGATTGGCCCTGAGACACGCCAACGGCCGCGCGACGTGGTCATCGATCAGTCGGCTCATGGGGATGTGGCTGCCGCATTCTCGAACGAAGACAAATTGAGCGCCGCGTTGCTTGCCAGAGCGTTGCGCTTCGCACCAGGCCAAACCTTCAACCAGTCTCGCGTACTGGCGACAAAACGCAGACTCGACGCGACGGGTGTGTTTGCGTTTACCAACGCCACTCCGACACCACGCGCGTCCGAATCAGGTGATCCGTATCTCGACTACGAGTTTGAAGTGCGAACGCGCGAGCGCCACGGATTCAGATCGGAGTGGTTCATGCTCCAGCGCGGCGGTGCGCTCGGTGGGGCAGACGCTGAGCTTGGGATGGGCGTCGGTTTCTCCTACCAAAACGCGAACCTGCTCGGCAGCGCGGAGGCCTTCACGTTCGGCGTGTCGGGCTCAATCGCGGCTGACTCTGATTTCAAGTTGTTTACATCCACGCAGGGTGAAGTCAACGTTGGCTTAAGCTACCCCTACTTGATCGCGCCGTTCCGGCGACTGGAGCGGTCAGCGGATTTCTACAACGTCGGCTCGCGACTGTCGCTAAGCTTGCTCACGGCGCGGCGGGATCAGCTGAAGCTCATCGTGCGAGGCCGCGGCGAGGCCCGTCTGCGACTCGAGATGCAGCATTCCCCGACGGTGTCTTCGTTTGTAGATGTTGTCGATATCAGCCTCAGCAATCCTGATACGTTGGCTGGATTTGGCGCGGACTTTCTTGATCCGCTGCTTGAGTCGATCAAAGACGACCCGATTCAGCGCGCCCAGATCATCCAGGACTACACGCAACCCCAGGTCAACGATGCGCTCCGGTACACGTACCGCTCAGCGCGGGTTAATCCGCTCAAGCGCGACGGAGGTTACAGCTACGAAACCGCGATAGAGGTTGGTGGCCTGGCGAACCTTGTATTGGATCGCTATGCGTTCACGTCGGGCGAGCTGGAAGGCTCGCTGCCAGGGCTTCCCTTCTTTCGGCGGGACGGAAGTCGTCAGCGGCTAGTGTATCGACCGTACGTGCGTGCGATCGCAGACTTTCGACAGTACATACGAGTCAATCCCTCGGCGGTGCTGGCATGGAAGCTGATTGGTGGGGCTGCGCACCCGATCAGCGTGAACCAGGTGGTGCCGTTTGATCGCAGGTTCTTCTCCGGCGGGGCGTTCTCGATTCGCGGATGGCGCCTCGGTGAACTGGGGCCGGGGGAAGTGAACCTCTCGACGGCCGCGACTTCAGCGGAGGCGACCAACATCCTGGGAGGGGACATTAAGCTGGAAGCAAGTGTCGAGTACCGCCGAACGATCTTCAAGCGTGTGCTGGCTGCGGAGTGGATTCTCGCGCCGTTCGTTGATGCCGGTAACGTATGGTTCGGGCCCCGCAATCCTGGCTTCAGCAGCAGCGAGTCGGGTCAACCTTCGGGCAAGTTTCGGCCCGCCAACGTGTATCGGGAAATTGGAGTTGGGTCGGGTGCGGGTCTTCGAATATCATGGGAGTACTTGATTGTTCGTTTCGATCTCGCCGTTCCCCTGTACGACCCGGCACGGCGCGACCTGGGTTTCCTGCCGGACGGAATTTCCAGACCGTTGCCGCACTTTGGCATCGGTCACACGTTCTAATTGACCGCCAATAACTCGCCTAAAACGTGAAACGCGGAACAGAGCTCGAAGTCACTATTGAACGCTTCGGCGATCGTGGGAAATCGATTGCGCGTGTCGATGGAATGGTCGTGCTCGTGGTTGGCGGTGTTCCCGGAGACCGTGTTCGCGTGCGCGTCTTCCGAAAGAAGCGTCGCTTTGTTGAAGCGCAAATCGTCGAGCTTATCGAAGCCGGAGCGCCTCGCGTTACGCCACGGTGTACGCACTTTGGTGTATGTGGCGGGTGCAAGTGGCAACACGTCGACTACGCCGCGCAGTGCGAGGCCAAAAGGTCTGCGGTCGTTGATGCGTTCCGCCAGGTCGAGGGCGTTGACGAGTCAATCGTGGCGGCCACAATGCCCGCGGCCCCGGTCTTCGGATACAGGAACAAGATGGAGTTCAGTTTCAGCGCGGCCAGGTGGCTTACGAAGGAAGAGATAGATTCAGCCGCCGCACTCGATCGATCCTTCGCGCTTGGCTTACATGTGCCCGGAAATTTCGAGAAGGTGCTTGATCTCTCAGAGTGCCACCTGGTCGAAGGTTGGGTCTCCCGCCTCGTGAACGACACACGAACGCTCGCACGCAGTAGTGGGTGGTCGGCATGGAACGTGAGGACGCACTCGGGCTACTTGCGGCATCTCGTGGTGCGCATTTCGCACTCCTATCCTGAGGCGATGGTCAACCTCGTCGTCTCCGCGCGAGACGCAGAGGCCGAGGCCATCGTTGAAGAAATGCTCAGGCGCGCGTTTCCCGAAGTCACAACCTTCGTCGTCACGCTGAACACCTCGCTGTCGCAGACTTCATATGGCGAGACGACGCCAGTATTTGGTCCCGGGTTCATTCGGGATACGCTCGGAGGACACACGTTCCGGATTACGCCGGCTGCCTTTTTTCAGACAAATACCGCGCAGGCAGAACGACTGTACGGAGAGGTGGTTGACCTCGGCAACTTCCGACGCCAGGACCTCGTATTTGACCTCTACTGTGGCGCTGGAACGATTGGTATGTTTGTCTCTGATCAGGTTCGGAAGGTTGTGGGTATCGAGGTGATTGCTGAAGCGGTTGAGGCTGCGCAGGAATCTGCGAGGGAAAACGGAGTCAACAATGTGGTTTTCGAGCAGGGGGACATGCTGACGCACTTTGGGGAGGATATGGTCGCGCGCCACGGCCACCCCGATGTCGTGATTGTTGACCCGCCCCGCGCCGGTATGCATCCGAAGGTGGTCGAGCGACTAACGGCACTGGCGCCGGAGCGCATCGTATACGTGAGTTGCAACCCGCGAACCATGGCACGAGATGTAGAGGTTCTGTCGCAGCGGTATACGGTCGATGCACTGCGCCCGGTCGATATGTTCCCTCATACGCACCATACTGAAGTAGTGGGGAGGCTCTCGCTGAAATGACAGGGCCGTCGCCGACTGCATTTGTGACTGGAGGAACGGGGTTCGTCGGCTCGCATCTCGTAGAAGCACTCCTGGCCTCCGGGTATGGGGAGGTGCGATGCCTCGTTCGGTCGGATACCAAGTGGCTCGCGGGCACAAAAGCGACCATTGTACACGGGACCCTTGCCGACCGTGAGGTTTTGGAGCGAGCAGTCGAAGGAGTCGACTATGTATTTCACGTCGCGGGGATGACGCGATCTGCCGAGCTGGGGCCGCTGATAGAGAGCAACGTCAACGGTACGCTGGTATTGATGGAATCAGTCGAGCGTGCCAATCCCCGAGTTTCCAAGGTGCTTGTGACGAGCTCTCTTGCGGCGGTGGGATCCGCGTCTGCGCGTGTGGCAGACGAGTCAACGCCGTTGAACCCGATCAGCGGCTACGGCGAGAGCAAGGCAAGAATGGAGGCTGCCCTTCGCCGTGACCGCTGGTTCGAACGACTCCCAACGGTGGTCGTGCGCCCGCCGGCGGTGTACGGGCCCCGAGATACCGACATTTTGACTTTTTTCAAGTCGGTGAACCGAGGGCTGTGCCCGGTTGTGGGACGCGGAACGTCACCAGAGATCAGTCTCGTTCACGTATCGGATCTGGTGGGAGGAATGATTCTGGCAGCCGAGAGTAGACGTGCAGATGGGGAGCTCTACAATCTCGGTAGCGAGGAGTTCTATTCGTGGCATGCGATTCGGGACGCTGCCGCTGCCGCCGTGTCCCGGAGGATCGTGACATTGCATCTTCCGCGCGCGGCCGTTCCCGTCGTGGGAGCCATGGCCGAGAGTATTGGCCGGATCGTAAAGGCGTATCCGGCCCTGAATCGCGAGAAGGCGAGAGAGATTCTCGATGCGGTCAAGATGTGTTCGGTCGAGAAGGCCATGACTGAACTCGGCTACCGTCAGAAGATAGACCTGCAGAGCGGCGTTGCTTCCACCATTGAATGGTACCGGGGCCAGGGTCTTATCGCTGGGTGATGCAGACCAGGGATTCGTAATTTGCGGCACCGAATGACAAAGGTCGCACCGCGCCAATAATTCTGATTTTCGATGCTCGGTTTCAACACAGGTTACGTCGAAGAGCTCTACACGCAGTACCTGGAAAACCCCGAAAGCGTTAGCGAGAGCTGGCGCGAGTTCTTTCAGGACTACAAGCCATCAGCTTCTTATCAGGCTGCCGCAGAGGCGCGCAGGGCGCGAGTCGCAGCGTCCGTTCCTGCCGCCGAGCCCGCGACGATTGCGCCGGCTCCCGGAGATGGGGCTACTGAAGCCGTCAAGCCACCTGCGCCGGCGCCCCCGACTGAGATGGAGGAGGGTGAGTGGAAGGCACTTCGCGGTCCTGCAGCGCGGATCGCAGAAAACATGGATGCGAGCCTGCGTGTCCCGACCGCGACGTCCGTCCGAACGTTTCCCGTCAAATTACTTGCCGAGAACCGAAAGCTGATCAACGACCATCAACGATACGTCGGCGGGGATAAGGTGTCGTATACGCACCTCATTGCCTGGGCGCTGGTACGCGGATTGCGCAAGGTGCCGGGCATGAACGCCGCGTATCAGGTCAAAGACGGGCAGCCCTACCACGTGAAGCACGAACACGTGAACCTGGGTCTGGCGATTGACATCGAAAAGCGCGGGCGTCGGTCACTGATGGTGCCGAACATCAAGCAAGCCGACACCATGTCGTTTCCTCAGTTCCTGGGGATATACAATGACCTTGTTGTCAGAGCGCGGAATAGCCAGCTGGAGATTGATGACTTCGCGGGTACGACCGCGACCATCACCAACCCGGGAATGATCGGCACCTCGCTGTCGGTGCCCAGACTGATGGAAGGGCAAGGGCTCATCGTCGGGGTTGGCTCAATCGAGTACCCCCCAAACTACCACGCTTTTGCTCCCGAGGTCGTGAGTCGCGCCGGCATTTCGCAGGTGATGACCATCACCTCAACGTATGATCACCGCGTCATTCAGGGCGCCGAAAGCGGCGCCTTCCTCAGGCACGTCACGCAGCTCCTTCTCGGGCAGCACGAGTTCTACGAATCTATCTTTGACGACCTGGGCATTCCGCACCAGCCGTATGTGTTGACGGTCGACAACACACCGCAGCTTGGCCACGAGGACGGGCACGCGGAGTTTGACATGATCCGCAAGCAGGCTCGTGTCCTTCAGCTGATCCGCTCCTATCGTGTTCGTGGCCACCTACAGGCGGATATCAATCCGCTTGGCAACGCTTGGGAGCCGCATCCGGAACTCGACCCCGCCACGTACGGACTGACCATCTGGGATCTGGACCGCGTATTTGATTGTGGCGGACTCGGTGGACGAGATCTCATGGCGCTCCGTGACATCCTCGACCTTGTTCGAGCAACCTACTCGCGCAAGGTTGGGATCGAATACATGCACATTTCGGATCCCGGGGAAAAGCGGTGGCTGCAGGATCACATGGAGGCTGTTCACGGCGACACGTCGCTGAACGGCGAGGATAAGCGTCGCGTCCTCTCAAAGATGAACGCTGCGGAGGCGTTCGAGCGATTCCTCCATACCAAATACCTCGGGCACAAACGTTTCTCGATGGAAGGGGCGGAGTCTGTCATTGCGATGCTTGACTTCATCCTTTCGGATGCTGCCGACGACGGAGTAGCGGAAGTCGTAATCGGTATGGCACATCGTGGCCGACTCAACGTGTTGGCGAATATCATGGAGAAGCCCTACTCGGCCATCTTTTCAGAGTTCGAGGGCTCAATTGATCCGAATACAACGCAGGGCTCGGGGGATGTGAAGTATCACCTGGGTGCGCGCGGCGAACATGAATCGGGTGCCGGCAACGCCGTCCAGCTTACGCTTGCATCAAACCCAAGCCACCTCGAAGCCGTTAATCCGGTAGTAGAAGGGATGGTCAGGGCCCGACAGATCAAGTTGGAGAAGCGAAACGAGAGCCGATCCGACGGCGATATGTTTGACACGGTGATGCCGCTGCTGATTCACGGGGACGCTGCATTTGCGGGGCAGGGTGTGGTGGCTGAGACACTGAACCTCAGTCAGCTGCGGGGCTACTCGACCGGCGGCACGCTGCATATCGTGATCAACAATCAGATAGGCTTCACCACAACGGCGCTGGATGCCCGGAGCTCTACCTATGCGACCGATGTCGCCAGGATGATTCAGGCTCCAATCTTTCACGTCAACGGTGACGATCCCGAGGAATGTGTCCGCATTGCCCGACTCGCGTTCAAGTATCGCCAGGTATTCAACAAGGATGTCGTAATTGACATGCTTTGCTACCGGGTCCACGGTCACAACGAGGGTGACGAGCCAACCTACACGCAGCCCGTACTGTACAAGAAGATCGAGGCGAAGCGCTCAGTGCGTCTGCTCTACACAGAGGCGTTGCTGGCGCGCGGCGAGATGGAGCCCGACGAAGCAGAAAAAATGCTCGAAGACTATCGGGCCCGCCTGCAGACGGCATTTGAGGAAACAAAGGAACTGGATGAACGAGATCCTGAGGACTTCCTTTCCAGCCGAGATCAACGTCGCGCCCGCGAGTCAACCGTAGTCGCCCACGACACCGCTGTCGAGAAGGGCGCGCTCGACGAGATTGCGAGCGCTGTTCATGAAGTGCCCGAATCGTTCCACGCCCACAAAAAGCTTCTCCGCCAGTTTGGGAAGCGCGCGGAACTCTACGAGAAGGAAGGTCGCATCGACTGGGCGCTGGGCGAGGCGTTTGCTTTCGGGTCACTGCTGCGGGAGGGCACCACGGTGCGCCTGGCCGGACAGGACTCGCAGCGTGGGACTTTCAGCCACCGGCATAGCGTGCTGTCAGATCAGACCACCGGCGACGAGTACGTCCCGCTGAATCACATCCGGGACGGGCAAGCACATTTCTATCCGTACGATAGTCTCCTGTCTGAGTATGCCGCATGCGGTTTCGAATACGGCTACTCAGTTGCTGATCCCGAAGCCCTCGTGATCTGGGAGGCGCAGTTTGGTGACTTCGCAAACGGTGCGCAGATCGTGTTCGATCAGTTCATGTCAGCGTCGCACGAGAAGTGGGCGCAGGAGAGTAGCCTCGTGCTGCTGCTGCCGCATGGCTATGAGGGTCAGGGACCGGAGCACTCGTCTGCACGCCTCGAGCGCTTCCTTCAGCTCTGCGCTGAGGACAACATGATCGTCTGCAACCTCACGACGCCGGCAAACCTGTTCCACGCCTTGCGCCGGCAGACACGCTTGAACCCAAGGAAGCCGCTAATCGTGATGTCGCCGAAGAGTCTGCTCCGACATCCGAAAGCAATATCAACACCGTCGGAGTTCACCGGCGGACAGTTTCAGCCGGTTATCCCGGCGACGGCGCCTGCGCAAGCGCGCCGGCATATATTCTGCAGCGGCAAGGTGTACTATGAGCTGCTTGCTGAACTCGAGCGGACAAACGTTTCGGACGTCGCGATTACCCGGCTTGAGCAGATGCATCCGTTTCCCGATAACCAGGTGCGGGAAGAAGTGCAACGGTTTGCAGGGGCCACGACCGTCTGGTTGCAGGAGGAACCAAAGAACATGGGGGCGTGGACGTTTGTCTCACCCAGGTTCGACGAAGTCCTGTCGGCGGTAACGTCTGATCCGTGCGCTCGGATTCAGTACGTCGGGCGTGCTGCGAGTGCAAGTCCGTCTACGGGCAGTGCAAAGGTGCACCAGCTGGAGACTGACGAGATTCTGGCGCGAGCGATTGGAGGCTAGTACGACCTCGAACGCTTGCGCGCGTTCCGGGCGGCTTTCTGGCGGGCGAGTCGGCGCTCTTCTGACGGTTTGGTGTACGCCATGTTGGCGCGATAAATCCGTAGCACGCGGCTTCGGTTCACTGCACGCTTGAACCGCCGCAAGGCGCGATCGATCGACTCGTTGTCCCTAACTTTGATTCCGACTGACAAGACAGAACTCCTGCAATAGTTGAGATGGTTTTCTCGGATGAGAACGGCAAATATACCGCAGTTGTTCGTTTTCGTCCAAAGATTTGGCCTTTGAGGACGTCATGGGAGTGACCTCAATTGTTCTGGCAACGCGAAATCAGGGCAAGATTAGCGAGTTCAGGCGCCTACTGAGCTCAGTTTCGCTGGAGATTCATACCCCGGAAGACTTCCCCAACGGCCCTGAGGTCGCTGAGACCGCCGCGACGCTCGAGGGCAACGCCCGGCTAAAGGCGCAAGCCTGGCGGGATCACACGGGTTTGCCAGCCCTTGCCGACGACACCGGACTAGAGGTAGACCTCCTCGACGGTCGCCCCGGCGTCCTGTCGGCTCGATTCGCCGGTGTCGGTGCTACTGACGCCATGAATCGAACCTTGCTGCTCGAGCAGCTTCGTGATCACCCCGACGCGGCATCACGGACTGCTAGGTTTCGCACCGTTATCGTGTTTGCCGGAGAAGTGGAGGAGGCATTTCACGGAGTGTGTGACGGACTAATCACACCGCACGAGTGTGGAGACGGCGGCTTCGGCTACGACTGCGTCTTTCAGCCGACCGCCGAAGCCAGAACCTTCGCGGAGATGACGGCTGACGAAAAGAATCTGATAAGCCATCGCGGCAAGGCACTTCGGAGAGCGACCGCGTGGCTAAGCAAAATGGTGGAGTCGGAAGAGTGATAGCGCTCGTGCAACGCGTCCGGGAGGCTTCGGTCTCGGTGTCTGGCCAAACGGTTGGACGTGTCGGTCCCGGCTGTTTGATACTGTTGGGCATTCATGTCAACGACACCGAGAAGGAGGTGGAATGGCTCGCGCGCAAGTGTGCCGGACTTAGAATATTCCGCGATGAGGACGGCGTGATGAACCGTTCGATCATTGATGCGGACGGTGGTGCCCTTGTCGTCTCCCAGTTCACACTGTATGGAGATGCACGGAAGGGAAACCGCCCGTCATTCATATCGGCCGCACGACCCGAGGTCGCCGAGCCGCTCTACAATGCCTTCGTTAGAATACTCGGACAGCAGATCGGGAAAGACGTTGAGACGGGAGTCTTCGGCGCAATGATGGACGTGGCGCTTATTAACGACGGTCCTGTAACTATCTGGCTGGAGCGACCGCCGGCGGAAACGACCTCTAGCGCCTCAGCGTAGGAAGGCGATGTCCAGCTCTGAATCCGACGTACTTGTCGACTCGTTCGCGCGAAGACACACGTATCTGCGTGTCTCGCTCACTGAGCGCTGTAATCTGCGATGCACGTATTGCATGCCCGCTGAGGGAGTTCCGCTACAGCCGCGCGAGAATCTCCTGACATTTGAGGAGATTGAGAGACTTGTCCGGCTCTTTGTAGCGGCAGGGGTGGACAAAGTTCGTCTCACCGGCGGCGAGCCACTGGTACGCAAAGACGTGGAGCACTTGGTCGATCGACTGGGAGCGATCAGCGGACTGCGCACGCTCGCCATGACAACGAATGGTCTTCTCTTGCGGAAGAAGATTGACCGGCTGGTGAGCGGTGGACTCAATCACCTCAACATCAGTCTTGATACCCTCCGCCCAGACAGGTTCGAGTCGGTGACGAGGCGCAAAGGACTCGACATCGTTCTCGACGCGATCGACCTGGCCGTTACGAGGGGACTTGCGCCCCTCAAGATCAACTGCGTTGTCATGCGGGGGGTCAACTCGGATGAGTTGCTTGACTTCGTTTCGCTGGCGCGCAACCGGGCCCTCGAGGTTCGGTTCATCGAGTACATGCCCTTCTCCGGCAACGGCTGGAGCGACGACGAGCTTGTGCCGTTCGAGGAGATGCTCGATCAGATAAAGGCTCGGCATCCGGATATTGCCGCGATCGATGATGACTTGAGCCCAGGCGAAACCTCTCGCGAGTATCGTATTCCGGGTTTCTCGGGCTCAGTTGGTTTCATTACCTCGATGACCAAGCATTTTTGCGGTAGTTGCAATCGACTCCGGATAACCGCGGACGGCAACCTCAAGGTGTGCCTCTTCGGAAATTCCGAGGTGAGCCTGCGGGACCAGATGCGAGCAGGTGCGTCTGACGAACAACTGAGCAAGCTGATTGGCCTGGCGGTTGGACGCAAGAAGGCCAGCCACGCAGGGATGCACGTGATAGCGGCATCCGACAACCGGCCAATGATTCTGATCGGGGGTTAGGTTGTGGGCAAAAGCGTCGCACTTGAAGCGCGGCGGGTACGCCTCTATCTTTGTGCCCGCTCCAACAAACCACGGGAGATCGAATGCCCCACAGAATGCCACAGCAACCCGCGATGACGCATGTCGATCAGGAAGGCAGAGTTCGGATGGTAGACGTCTCCGAGAAGTCAAACTCCGTTCGAACGGCCGTGGCAGTCGGCAGGGTAGACGTGGGTGCTGACGCCGCCAAGCTGATTGCAGAGAACAGCATTCAGAAGGGGGACGTCTTGACGCTTGCCCAGGTGGCCGGAATCCTCGGTGCCAAGCAGACAAGTCGTCTGATCCCGCTTTGCCACGACGTTGCGCTCAAAGGCGTCGATGTCGAGTTGGTGCTCGATCAGGAAAGCGGCGCGGTGAACATCCGTGCGTACGCCAAGAGCGTTGGTCCAACCGGTGTCGAGATGGAGGCGCTGACCGCCGTATCGGTCGCTGCTTTGACCGTGTACGACATGTGTAAATCGGTTTCCAAAGATATCGAGATTCATGGCATCCACCTGATTGCGAAGACGGGCGGCCAGAGTGGCGACTACTTGCGGCGCGAGGAATCCAGTGAGGCGTCGGCCTCGGCGCGACCGTAGCGTGGACGGCGATTCGCTCGCAACTCACGCGACGGCATTTGTTTCGCTGGGAACGTTGACGCTTGTACAGCAGCTTGCAGGAGCAGTGCTTGGCGCAATTCCCAACGCCGATCCCGAACTCGCAGCTGAGGAAACGTTGGCCATGGCGTCGACAAATTCGAGTCGAGTTGTTGAGGTCGCGCTTCGAGCGCACCCGGAGATTCAGCAGAAGGTGGTCCAGGCTCTTCTGAGTCTTCCGCAACACTACCACGACTACATGGTTGCCGAAGGATTACTCTCTGCCACTGACGAAGGTGATCAGATCGAGGCACACGCTGCGCAGATTCGGGCTCGGATGATCCGGAAGTGCCAGTTCTACCAAGCGCACCTGCCGGCCGCGGTCTTGCCGGGCGAAAAGCTTCTGACTGACAAACTTGCACTCTGGGTAGGTCGGATCTCTCCACCCGGTACTGGTCGGCACCCCGCCGACCATCTTGAGGGCCTTGGCGCGGTTTCACAGGTGGTGACGCACAACAAAGTTGTGCTTGCCTTCTGTAGACGGGCTACGGAGTAGGGAAGATGCCCGTCTGGGCCGCGTCGGGATCAGCTTTCTCGCTGCGCACCATCCTGACAAGGTCTATCCGATTTGCCGTCGATCGAAGGACTGTGAACCTGATGTCCTCGAGATCAAACTCCTCCTTCTGAGCCGGTATCGTTCCGCGCCTCTCCAGAATGTAGCCCGCTATGGTTTCGTAGTCGCCATCTGGCAGCTCGATCCCAAACCGATCCTCAAGCGTGTCGAGGTTCGTCCGACCGCTCACAATGAATGTGTCGTCGCTGATCTGGCGGACGATTTCGTCGTCGGTGTCGAACTCGTCTTTTATGTCACCGAACAGTTCTTCAAGGAGGTCTTCCCGCGTAACGATTCCGGCCATCCCGCCATACTCGTCGAGAACCATTGCCACCGACGTGTTCGTGTTCAGGAAGTCGCGGAGTAGCCGCTTGGACGAACTCGATGAGGGCACAAAGCGGGCCGGCTTCACAATATCGCCAAGCATCTTCGGCGAATCGAACAGGTGTCTCGCGAAAGCGATTCCGACGATGTTGTCGATGTTCTCGTGGTAGACTGGAAGTTTCGAGAATCCGGTCTCGACAAATCGCTGTCGGACCTCGTCGAGGCTCGTGTCGTCTTCAACGGCTTGCACCTCCGTTCGGGGGATCATGGACTCCTTGACCGTTATCGAATCCATCGCGAAGACGTTGGAGAGGATGGTCTGCTCTTCCTCGTCGAGATCCAGTACGCCGTCTGTCCCGCCAGGCTTGACGAGCAACTCGAAATCGCGCCGCAGAATCTTTGGCAGTGTGCCTTGTTCTGAGCGAAAGGCTTTGGTAAGTCCGCTAGCCAGAAGACCCGCCAGAGCGATGATGGGCCACAGCACGACGTATGTGACCTGCAGTGGGAGGGAGAGCACGAACACGGCCCGATTCGGGATCTCGCGCATCACGGACTTCGGGATAATCTCGCTGATGAAGAGCACGATCACACCCGCGATGACCGTCTGACCCAGAAGTGTTGCCCCTGACGCGAAGGGATCTCCAATGCGGAGCGTCCCGTGGAAGAAATGGTCAAGCGCGGGCTCGAGTACTATTGCCATCGCCGTTGAGTAGGCAACGAGCGCAAGGTTGTTGCCCACGAGCGTCGTTGTCAGCAGCTTGGACATGTCTGCTACGAACGCGGCGGCGATCTTTCCGCGAAGTCCCTTTTCCCGTGCCCGGGTTTCAACCCGCAGGCGATTTGCCGCGACGTAGGCGATCTCGGATCCCGAAAACATCGCCCCGAGCACCAGCGACAGTATGATTACGAGTGCGAGCAACTCGGCGGGTTATTGCCCTCGGAACTCGGGTTTGCGTCGTTCGAGGAATGCTGTGACGCCTTCTTTTACGTCTTCCGTCGCAAACGACTGGCCGAATAGATCCGCCTCCTGTTGGAGGCCGTCGCGCAGTGGAAGGTCCGATCTGAGGACGGCGGCGGTCGACAATCGAACTGCGACCGGCCCGCGCGACGCTATACGCTTAGCCAGTTTGCGGGCTGTTGGCAGCAGTTCTTCTTGAGTCGTTATTCTGTTTACGAGGCCGACGGCGAGGGCTCGCTCAGCCGTAATCGGGTCGCCGGTGAGAATCATCTCCAGCGCGACGCCTCGGCCCACGACTCGGGGCAGTCGCTGAGTGCCCCCGTAGCCAGGTATGACGCCGAGGTTAACCTCCGGTTGCCCGAGGCTGGCATTGTCTGAAGCCAACCGAATGTGACAGGCGAGCGCGAGTTCGCATCCTCCTCCCAGGGCATACCCATTGACGGCTGCAACGACGGGCTTGGGCCCCGACTCGATCAGGTTGAAGACTTCCTGTCCACGTCTGGCAAACGACGCGGCATCTTCAGGCGAGAGTCCGCTGAACTGCGTGATGTCTGCTCCGGCGACAAAGGCCTTTTCGCCGGCGCCGGTCAAGACGACGGCCCTGACCTCGGTCTGGGCGTGCAGGTCTTTGAAGCAGGCCTCCAGGTCGTCAACTACTTCGGCATTCAGCGCGTTGAGTTTTCCGGGTCGATTGATCGTGACGACCGCGACGCCTTCATCTACGTCGCACAGGAGAGAATTGTATGGCATTGCTGGTGGCGTGGTTACATCAGTGGCGCCGCTACTCGCGCACTCGACCACGATCACTGGCTGCCGTGCCGGGCGCCTCGTAGGTGTCGAGGTCTCCCAGGATGTCGGTGCTGCTGCGCCCGAACACTTCCTCGAGTTCCTCTACCGCGGTCCGCGTTTCTTCGACTTCGTTCAGGAGCGTGTCCAGCTGGAACGTGATCTCCTCGGGGTTGCTGAGCGTCAGGGACTGTTCATGGATGTATTTGATGACATCCTCGACGGTCTCAAGCTGCGCCTCGATGATTTCGAGGTTTTCGGCGCCCCGTTTGAAGCGGTCCAGTCGCTGCTCAAGGATCTTCATGCGCCTTCCCTTGATCGCCGCCACTTTTGGCGGGTCGTCCTCCATGTCCTGACGAAGTTCGGTGATGGCACGTACGACTTCGGCTTCACTACGCACCTGGGTTGAGTATTCGTAGCGCTCCTGTTGGTAGAGCAACTTCAGGTACGAGTCGAGGAGTCCGTTGATCTTCTTCACATGGCTCTCGAGCATGCCCTGCGAAGCGTAGTTGAGTTTGCGATAGTTGGACTGGATGTCCTTCCCCAGTTTTCGTAACCGCGCATAGCGGCGCTGGGAGTTCTTCGTCAGCAGCTGGAAGATTTCTTTCTGAGACGGTGGTTTGGCGTGCTCCGCTGCCTGACGCGAGCGCACCGCACGTCGGAATCGTTCCTGGCGTGGCATAATCCCGAGATATAGAAGCTCGATCGCGCTTGCGAAGATCAAGATGGTCTCGAACGTCCAGGAAACCCCGCCGCTCCCAAACATGCTCACAGCAAAAGAAAGAATCATCGCTCCGATGAGGAACGCAAGGTTCCACGGGTGGAGGAAAGCCTCTTTCGTGAAGTTGATGTCTCGGTCGCTCACTGGGCGTTATGTGCGGCGCATCCGGCCAATCGTCTTTTCGGGAGCTGCATCGTCGGCTGCTGCGTCGTCTGCTGTGTCGTCAGGGGCGCCTGCGCGTTTGCGACCAATCGTTCGATCCGCGCTATCCGAGGTATCGTCTGCCTGCGCCTCCTCTGTACCGGCATCTGGGGACCCCATCTGTAGCTTCACCTGTCGCACCAGATCGCGTGCGCGTGACTTCTGACGTTCAGCCTCCAGAGCCGCGAGGTCGGCTTCGTCCTGAGCGCGCTGTGCTTCGGCAGTTGGCTTTGAGCTCGAGTCGATCGATTCCATAGCGACTTCAAACCGCGCCTCCTGCATCGCCGTCTCCTGGGAGAGCTTCTCGACGAGCGCGGTGTGTTCGTCGAGGAGGCTGCCCGTGGACGAAGCCAGGTCACCAAGCGCCCCGCTCACAGCTTTCTTCTGCTCGAGCGAACGCACCTTCTGCTTGAGTTTCTTCAGTGCCCGGAGGTGCTCCTTCTCAGCCTGCTTGATCTTCTCGAACTCTTCGCGGGTCATATCCTAGTCCGTCTGCGTGCGCTGGCGGCCGACGGTCTTCTGTCCCTGCTCAAGCTCGCCCTCTGGCAACTCGACTTCAGGCCCAGCGCCCTCCGGCGCGTCAACGCCCATCTCAAGCTTGAATTGCTTAACGAGTTCGCGTGCCCTGATCGACTGGGCATCCTCCTCGATGGCCATGGCTTCCGTATCGATCGAATCCAGTGCCAACTCCATTCTCGCTTCGTTCTTGGCAGTCTCTTCGTTGATACGCGTGATCATTTCGTCGTGGGTCTGATCGACGCCGGCAACCTCAAACTGCTCGAGCGTGTCTGCGACCTTCGACTGCCACTTTGCGCGCTCGTGCGCACGGAGTGCTTCCTTGGCCTCCGAGATCTTGCGCTCCTTCTCGCGCATGAACGCCTTCTTGATCTGGATCGCCTTGTCATAGGCGGCGCTGGCATACTGCAGCTGTTCTTTCGTGCGCGACACGGCCTCCCGCTTTTCTTCCAGCTGAAGTGCGTAGCGTTCGGCGATGTCGTCCCGCCCCGCCTGGATACCGGCTTTCACCTTTGCCGTGATGTCGCGGATCTCGATTTCGTACTTCCGCGCTTCCTTCTGAAGGAGCATCACGTTGGCCTTGACCGTCGCGATGTTCTCGTTCATCTTGGGGACCTGGTCGTTCAGCTCCCGGATGTTCTGCTCCAGGATAAGTCGAGGATCCTCGACGGCAGAAATCGCACCACCGAAGACCGACTTGATCCAACGGGTAAAGCGTGACCAGATAGACATGATTGAGACTCCGCGGATTTAGACGCTACTATTCAGGACGACGAAACAGGCTAATATACAAAGGCCTCTGCCGTCAAACGACCGCAATCGAGCCTCATTCAGCGATCAAGCGGGGACCGATTCGCCGGTCCAATCGCCGTTGACGTATCGATCCGCCATGAGCGACCGGTCAGACGCTCCCGCGCCAAAGCTGAAGCATTCCGCAATTCTGGCCGCTGCCGTCTCAATACGGTCTCGCCGAAGCGTCTGTAGACGGGCGATCGCCTCATTCTGTTGCACTGAGTCACCGGGTTTCTTCAGGAGCGTGATGCCCGCCATCGGGTCTACTTCATCGGTCACGGCCAGCCGGCCGGCCCCCAGGTCGACGGCAACGCGTCCGAGCTGATAGGGATCAATACCGTCAATCGTGCCCGAAGATGACGCGTGGACGTCCACGGCAATCGTCGGCGCTGTCATGACATCTGGGTCCTCGACAACGCGCGGGTCTCCGCCCTGGCGGATGACCATCTCCGAAAACTTGGCTAACGCTTTGCCCGAAGAGAGCATCTCGCGCGCAACCTCCCTGCCCTCCGCAGCTGAAGAGGCTTTTCCACCAAGCCAGATCATCTCTCCCGCCAGCACCTCGACCAGCGTGCTAACCTCTATCACGCTTTCGCCGTGCAGACAGGCAATCGCCTCACGCGTTTCAGGCCAGTTGCCGATGGCGTAGCCCAGCGGATCATTCATGTCGGTCAGCCACGCCACGGCCGACTTCCCGTAGTCGTTCGCAATACCCACAAGCGTCTCAGCGAGTTTGCGAGCCTTTCCTTCGTCTCGCATAAACGCTCCCCGACCCCACTTGACGTCCAGTACGAGTCCGTCAATACCCTCGGCGAGCTTCTTTGACATGATCGACGATGCGATGAACGGGATGTACTCGACCGTTCCGGTGACGTCCCGAAGGGCGTACAACTTGCGGTCGGCTGGCGCAATCTCGTCGGTCTGGCCGATCATGACGAGCCCAATGTCGGCGAGTTGCGACGTGTATTCTGCGATTGTCAGATCGGTACGGAGTCCCGGTATGGCCTCAAGTTTGTCGAGTGTGCCTCCCGTGTGCCCCAGCCCCCTCCCGCTGATCATCGGTACCGGTACGCCGGCGGCCGCGACAACCGGTGCGAGCGCGATCGAGACCTTATCGCCGACTCCACCGGTAGAGTGTTTGTCGACCTTGGTACCCGCGACTCCCGAGAGATCAAGTACAACGCCCGAGTTCAGCATCGCCCGCGTCAGCGCCAGCGCCTCGTCTCTCGAAAGCCCGTTGAGAAACGCGGCCATCAAGAACGCGCTGATCTGGTAGTCCGGCAAGTCGCCCCGCGTGTACGACTCCACAAGGAAGACGATCTCATCCTCAGTGAGCGCGCCGTCTTCACGCTTTCGTATGATCAGTTCGACAGGGTTCATGGCAGTCTGAAGAAACGAAAAAAGGCGACCCGGTATTCAGGTCGCCTTTTCGAGTGGTCTCACCTGCCGGCGAGCTACTTCTTGTCGGCTTCGGCGGCGGCATCGGCTTTGCCGCCCTTCTTGGCGTATCGTCGGTTGAACTTCTCGACGCGGCCCGCCGTATCGACGTACTGCCGCTTACCGGTGTAGAACGGATGGTTCGTACGGTCTACGTCGGATCGGTACTCTTCGACGCCCATCGTCGACCGGATCTGAGCTTCGGTGCCGTCAGCGAGTTTGACCTTGACGACCTTGTAATCGGGGTGGATGCCCTTCTTCATTGTTTTCCTGATTCCTGCTTTAGCCCGGAAAAATACGAATTGCGGCTGAGTCTATCAAAGCCGCATTGCACGCGCCTAGGCCGATTCCAGCTGGATGATGGAGTCACGCAGCTCCGCAGCCCGCTCAAAATCGAGCGATTCTGAGGCCTCCGACATTTCCTTTCGGAGATTAGCGATGAGGTCCTTTTTCTGCTCCGGACTCAGAAATCTAGCCACCGGGTCAGCTACCGAGCGCGTGTCAGCCTCCGAGAAGCGCGTTGAGGACGGCCCGACCGCGTATTCGCCTTTCTCCTCGGCTATGATTGTACCACGCATGATCTCGTCGCGGCTCTTGAACACGGTGCGCGGGACGATTCCGCGCTCCTCGTTGTAGGCGAGCTGAATCTCCCGACGGCGCGTGGTCTCGTCGAGCATTCGCTGCATCGACCCGGTCACTCGGTCGGCGTACATGATGATGCGCCCGTTTGCGTTTCTTGCTGCACGCCCCGCGGTCTGGATCAGCGAGCGGTCGCTTCTCAGAAACCCCTCCTTGTCTGCATCCAGAATTGCGACGCGCGAGACCTCAGGAAGGTCGAGGCCTTCACGAAGCAGGTTGACGCCGATCAACACATCAAACGAGCCGAGCCGAAGGTCCCGGAGAATCTCGACCCGGTCCAGCGCGTCAATGTCAGAGTGCAGGTATCGTACGCGGATCCCGAAGGACTCAAGGTAATCGGCCAGGTCCTCCGCCATCCGTTTTGTCAGTGTCGTGACCAGTGTACGCTCATTCCGTTTCGATGTCTCTCGAACCTCATGTAGCAGGTCGTCAATCTGGTTTGACGTCGGGCGCAGTTCAACTTCGGGATCTGGGATTCCGGTCGGGCGAATAATCTGTTCTACGAACACCCCAGCGGTTTTTTCGAGTTCGTAGTCTCCAGGTGTCGCCGACACAAAGATCATCTGGTTTTGGGCAGCCTCAAACTCCTCAAATGTCATCGGCCGATTGTCGAGCGCCGACGGAAGCCTGAATCCGTGCTCGACAAGCGTCAGCTTTCGCGCGCGGTCGCCGTTGTACATTGCTCGGATCTGCGGCACGGTTACGTGCGATTCGTCGATCACGGTGAGGAAGTCGTTGGGGAAGTAGTCCAGTAGGCAATACGGGCGTTCGCCGGGCTGTCGGCCATCGATGTGGCGCGAATAGTTCTCGATGCCTGCACAGTAACCGACTTCCCGCATCATCTCGATATCGAACATGGTGCGCTGCTCAAGCCGCTGAGCCTCCAGCAACATGCCGTTCTCGCGCATGTGAGCGAGGCGCCAGTTCAACTCGTCCTGGATCGACTTCAGCGCGCGATCCATCTCTTCGCGCGGCGTCACGAAGATCTTTGCCGGGTAGATGGTAACCAGCGACTCGTCGTTGATGGTTTTGCCGGTCAGCGCATCGATCAACTGAATCGACTCGATTTCGTCTCCCCAGAACGTAATGCGATACGCTTGCGACTCCATGTACGCCGGGTATACGTCCACAATGTCACCGCGCACGCGAAATACTCCAGGTACAAATTCAACGTCGTTTCGCGAGTAGTACACCGACACGAGACCCCGGAGGAACTCATTTCGGTCAAATCGCATCCCGCGCCGAAGCTGGACGATCTTCTTCTGGTAGTCCGTCGGCGACCCGAGCCCGTATATCGCCGAGACGCTCGCAACGACGATAACGTCGGTTCGACCGGATACGAGCGTGCTGGTCGTGCGCAGCCTGAGTCGGTCAATGCGTTCGTTTATCGAGAGGTCTTTCTCGATATAGGTGTCTGAGTGAACGATGTAGGCTTCCGGCTGGTAGTAGTCGTAGTACGAAATGAAGAACTCGACTGCGTTGTCAGGGAAGAAGCCCGCCAACTCGGCGTACAGCTGAGCGGCCAACGTCTTGTTATGGCTGAGCACAAGCGTCGGCCGGTTCATTTGCGCGACGACATGGCTGACCGAAAAGGTCTTGCCTGTACCCGTAGCTCCAAGCAGCGTTTGATGCGGGTCGCCGCGCTCGATGCCTTCGACGAGCTCTGCAATGGCGCGGGGTTGGTCGCCTGTCGGACTGAATTCCGACTGGATGTCAAATCTGTATGCTGATTCCGTCATGAATAGTTTTACGCCTCGCGCATCCAGCGTGCGAGTTCCTTGAACGTTGGCCTCTTGCCGTAGCTGAGGATCCCAACTCGATAGATCCGCGACGAGATCCATATCGCGAACACGAACGCACCTGCGAGGAGGACTAGTGACAGCCATATCTCCCACCAGGGTACGTTCGTCGCCGCCATCCGGACGACCATGACGATCGGCGAGAAGAGCGGGATCAGCGACATTGTCGTCGCCAGAACGCCGTCCGGATTGCTCATCACGTTGACTATGAGCACCGTGGGGATGATGAGTGGCATAATGACAATCCACATAAACTGCTGGGCGTCTGCTTCCTGCTCAACCGCGGAGCCGATTGCCGCCATCAGACTTGAGTACAGCAAGTAGCCGCCCAGAAAGAAGAGCAGGAAGTACACGGGAAACAGGGATGGAATGTCGGGCAGGAATTGCCTGAACTGCGGGGTTGCGGCCGCCGCCCCCGCCGCGTCACCGTCTATCAGGGTTGGATCCATAACTGAACCAAGGACGAGGCCCGCGACGAAGGTCAGGCCGACGCCAGCGAAGATCCAGATGAGCCACTGCGTGAGGCCCATCGCTCCGATCCCCAGCACCTTACCCATCATCAAATCGAACGGGCGAGCTGACGAGGCAATCAGTTCTGATATTCGGCTTGTCTTTTCTTCGATTACGCCCCGCATGACGATCGCGCCGTACAGAATGACGCAGATGTAGATCAGGAACCCCATGAAGTAGCCAAAGACCGCAAGAATCTGTGTTGAGTCGGTGCGCTCACCCTCATCCGTGATTTGAATCATCTGCACGTCAACGCGCTCCGAGAGAATCCCGAGAACGGCGTCCGGGGCACCGGTCTGCAGTATTCGCGCCTCGCGGACGGCGTCCCTGACCGAGTCCTCAATTCGTTCTGTGGCCATGATGCCACCGCCACCGCGAGAGTAGTATCGCGCGGCCCCATCTCCCGAGAGTAGCGATGGCGGAAGAACCAGGTATCCACTGAGCTCTCCGGCATCAACGCGCGCGCGAAGCTCATCGATTGTCTGGCGTGTCTCTTCTACCTCGTAGTTCCCGGGGAAGTCCAGGTAGTCACCGATGACTTCACTCTGGTCCACCACAGCTATCGTTCGTGCCTCTTCTTCACTCGAGAAGACGGCGGCAAGAATCGGGACCGCAAGCAGTACAAGCATCAGGATTGGCCCCAATGCGGTGGCGATGATAAATGCCTTACTCCGAACACGCTGGGTGTACTCTCGGTGGGCAATTACGGGAATCTGAGACATGTCGGCAGTGCTTGAAATCGTTAGGCTGAAGTCTCCGATGCGTCAGTGTTGCTGCCGCCGGCCACTGAGATAAAGATCTCATTGAGGGGAGGCTCGACGACTTCGAAGCGAAACAGCGTATCGACCTCGGCGAGGGCTGCGTCGAGGACTTGCCTCGGACTGGTGCCATCGATCAGTCGTACTTCAGTGGCCTGGTGCGTTCGCGTGATCACTCGAATACGTCCGGCGTCTTCCAGGTCGTCGAGAAACCGTGACGACCCGTCAAACTCCAGCCCAACAGTGTCACGGCCGTAGGACTGTTTGATTTCTCTCACCGTCCCGTTGAGCACAATCCTGCCGTTTGCAATCATACAGATATCGTCGCAGAGCTGTTCGACTTGCTCCATTCTGTGCGACGCAAACAGAATAGTTTTGCCCTCTTCTTTCAGTTCCAGGATCACCGACTGGAGCAATTCTGCATTGATCGGATCGAGGCCGCTGAACGGCTCGTCGAAGATCAGTAGATCCGGGTTGTGGAGTACCGTTGAGACAAACTGCACCTTTTGCTGCATCCCCTTTGACAGTTCGTCAATGCGTTTTGACCACCAGTCTGCGGCGTCAAATCGGTCCAACCATTTCTTCGCGGTCTCGCGGGCGTCGGTTCTCGGTATTCCCTTGAGCCGCCCGAGGTACTCCAGTTGTTCGCCGACCTTCATTCGACGGTAGAGGCCGCGTTCTTCCGGCAGGTATCCCATTACGCGCTGGCTCCACGGTCCCACGCGCTTTCCGTCAAAAGTGATTTCCCCGGTGTCGGGCGTTGTGATGTACGCGATCATCCTGATCGTCGTAGTCTTGCCCGCGCCATTCGGCCCGAGAAGTCCAAGAATTCGTCCGCTGGAGGCACTCAGCGAGACTGCGTCGACTGCCAGCTTGGTCCGAAAGCGCTTGGTGACGGTGTTGACTTTGAGCATGTTGGGTTAGTCGAACTGATGCCTGAATTTGTCAAACGCGCGCTCCAGTTTTTCCAGCCGGTCTTTCAGGTCCTCAACTTCGCTTCGCAGGTCCGTGGGTCGGACAGCAACCGATGCAGCTGGCTCGCCCTCAGGACTTGCGACCGTTTGTGCGCTATGGGTTGGTGGAACAGATCCCATTAGATGGGAGAGGCGGGCCTCCTTGCGCCCGGGCTGCACTGGCAGGATGGAGACGAGTGGCGGGTCTCGTTCGATAAGTGCTTCGACTACCTCACGGGCCGCCGTGAGGTCTGGGAGGTTCACCATGCGCGTTGTTCGGGTCCTGAGTTCGCCGATCGACTGCGGACCGCGTAGCATCAGGCATGCGAGCAAGGCGCGCTGCTCACGCGTCAACCGCAGGTGCTCGGCGACAGCGTGTCGGTACTTGATCGTCCTTGATCCCGCTCCTGACGAGCGACCAATCAAGTGCGCTTTGCCAAGCTCCTTGAGGGCTGAGGCGACCTCGTCAGTTCCGTACTGCACGACGGGATCTCTGTTCGATTTCTGATTGCATCCTGCTGTCAGTGCGTTCAGTGTCATCGGATAATAGTCCGGAGTCGTCAGCTCCTTCTCGATTAGAACGCCGAGCACGCGGATAGCCTCTGGAGTCAATGGAGGGGGCTTTTCCAATATTCTCTGGGTCAGCGATGAGCGATGGTTGCCTGAGGCCCTATACTACCCGGCAGAGTGTCGGGTGTTCGTCCGTATTATGATCCCCGAAAAACGTAAGCCACGAGTCCAGAATGCAGTTTATCTCGAGTCGGGTAGGGGTTTTAGCCTGTCTGTTGATTGCTTTTGTGGCGCTTCAGGCGCCGGTGGTTTCACAAGCGGTCGCGCAGGGCGTCGTTGAACCCGAGCGCAAAAAGAAGACGCGGTGGCACTTCGGGTTCACGTTCGGTCCCGAGTTTACGAAGGTTGACATGGCTTTCGAAGACGGTCGCCGGCCCGAGCTCGACGCTGTCGTCGGCTTCCATTTAGGAATGGCGTTCGGATTTGAAGTTGGGCCCTTCACGCTGCGTACCGGACTCAATTTTGTCAACGCCGGTGCACTGTTTGACGGCACCACGTTCCTCGCCAGAGACGAATTCGACGTCTCCTTCCTTACGCTCCCCATCGACCTTCGACTGGCTCCGTTTGGTGGGCGCCACGTACGCCCATACCTGTTTGCCGGTCCGGGATTTCGATACGGTCTTGACCTGAAGGAGCGACCAATCTCGCTGCGAAACGACATCCGATTGCTGGACGCAACGTTTGAGGCGGGGGTCGGGATATCGCTCAGGATTCCACGCGTACCAATACGCTTCTCTCCCGAGATCAGATACGTGTCTGACCTTTTCGGAATCTATAGTGGGGAGCTCGAAACCGACGACGGCGGTGTGATAAGTACGGCCGAGTCGGTCAAGGCCAACGCGCTAAGGCTGGGTGTCCTTTTAGGATTTTAGACAGGTTGCCCGTTAGCCCGTGATGCCGAAGGAGGCACCCACGCGAAGCGTGAACGAGCTGTTGTCGCTGATTGCGAATGTCCCGTCGACGAAGGGTCGGATAGAATTATCCCGGTTGCCGAAGAACGTGCCCGCTTTCAGGTTCAGACCAATGTCAGAGTCAGTTGAGCCGCCGAGGATCGGAACAGCCTGATCAAACTTCGCAATCCTGACGGCAAGTCCACCACCGAGAAACGGGTCAAGTTCGCCCGCCTGAAACGGCAGGAGTACGTCGAGGTTGATTGCGTAGATGGATACCTCATCCTCGAACAGGTAGAAATCGAGATTGGGGTTGCCTACGAGCCTGGTATCACCGGCGTAGAGATCAAAATGCGAATTCAATCCCAACAGAAAGTCTGTACCCTCAAAGTTCACGCCAACGTGTGAGCCGACGCGAACGCCCTGCGCATGCGTCGTGCTCGTAACCAGCGTCGAGAACGCAATAACAAATGCAAGAGCTGAAAATCGGTAGAGGTACTTCATAGGTCTACGCGTTGTTTTTTTGGGGACCGAAAAATCCGGATTTGTCAAGCGCGTGTCAAACTGGCAACGGTTCAAAAAGATCTGGGGCGTTGTTTTTCGACGGCTTGTGGCTCGCTATTCGTCGGTCAGAATATCGCCAAAGGCAACATCTTCAGATGCAAGCACGAGCAGCGTGGTCGGAAGCCCACTCAGCCTGGCTTGAACCGACGTCCAGTAGTCTGAAAAGCCGGCGCCGGGTTCGGCGACGCCGAGGATGACAAGATCCGCGTCTGATGACGAGTCGTGCAGGATTTGCTCAAATGGTCTGCCGGCCGCCACCCGCACGTCGGGGACCGCGCCCGTGCGCAGCCGCGACAGGACTCTCTCGAGGTTCATCCTTGCCGTCTGAGCAGCAGCCTCGTTGGGAGCTACCATCTTCACACGAACGGTTGCGCCTCGCCACTCGATACTCGTGCTGAGCATATAGGCGAGTACAATCATCAGACTGCCGTTGCCCTTTAGCCCGCCCCACCAGACATCGATAGTCCGCCGTTGGCCAAATCCGCGCTCGGGATTGTGGCGGACAACGACGACGTTCCGGCGCGAGTTGTGCAGGAACTCGAGTGTGTCACAGAATTCGGAGAGCCTTCCCTTTCCTTCGGTGTCGCCAAGAATGATTGTGTTTGGGACGAGGGCGCCTAGTCCGTAGGCTGATACGAGTGTACGTGCTCCCTCGAAGGTGTTGTCTGCGGGGATGATGCGTACGAGGCTTCTGACCCCTCGGCGCACGAGGTAGTCCCTGGCGGCGTTTTCCATTGCGGCCAGCCGCTCAACCGCGACCTGCTGCGGCAACACGGTCGCCACTGTCATAAGGGCCCGGTTGTGCGTCAGCGACCGCGCGATGTCAATCAATTGCCAGCGACGCGTCGGGGCACCGGAGAATACGAGTACGTGTGGTCTCCAGTTCTTGGGGTCTGCGTCGGAACCCATCCGGAAGATTCCCGCACTTGCGAGGCGCGACCACACGCCACGTCTGACGTCGCCCCAGGTCGTCGAGACCTCCTTTCGTTCGAGCATGAAGTAGATCAGGCCGACCACGAATATCGCACCGGCGGTTGCGGCCGCATTGATAAGAAACATGACCGCGATGCAGCCAATTGCGCCGACCACCGAGACCGCCCAGTGCACTTTGAAGGCGGGCCTGAACGACGGATTCCCCAGGAAGCGTTCTATTCCAGCTGCAATGTTCAGAATGAAATAGGTCGTGAGGAAGAACATCGACAGCACGGGCGCGATGGCATTCAGGTTGCCCAGGTAGACGGTGATGATCGCGATCGCAAACGTCACCGCGGTCCCTACCCGCGGTTCGTCGTTTACCGGAGTGCCCCTGCCGAGGAACGCCATTGACCGGGGCAGCACGTTGTCGCGTGCGAGCGCCTGGAGTACCCGCGGCGCGCCGAGAATACTTCCGACCGCGCTCGAAAGCGTCGCGCCCCAAACGCCAAGAAGAATCGCATCACCCCAGAACGCGATTCGCTGCATGACCAGGGGATCCGAGACAAGCTGCTCGGGCGTCGCCCGCCCAATGAGCAACAGCGGGATCGTCATGTAGATAAGGTAGCCGGCGCCGACCGCGTAGAGCGTTCCCTTTGGGATCGAACGCGCGGAATCCGCGAGATCTCCAGACATGTTGACGCCGGCCATGATTCCGGTGACGGCAGGGAAGAAGACCGCGAACACAACCCAGAATGGAGCACCTGCCGGTTCGCTTGCGGCAATCGAAGCCGGTTCGGCAATTGGTGACCCGAAGACAAGCGAGATCAGCGACACGCCGATTGCTCCCATGATGACGTACTGCGCCTTGATGGCGGCGCGCGCAGACTTCAATGCGATTACCGCAACGGCCGAGGTCGTTACCAGCGCGACGAACTTCTCGTCGAGCGCTGGGAAGACACGTACAACAGATTCGGCAAAACCGATCGTGTACAGCGCCACAGAGAGCGCCTGCGCCAGGTACAGCGATATGCCGACTGCACCTCCAGTTTCGATCCCAAGCGACCGGCTGATCATGTAGTACGCCCCGCCCACCTTTACGTGCTGGGCGGTTGCGATGGCCGAAATCGAAAGCGCTGTGATGAGCGTGATCCCCGTGGAGATGGAGACTATGGCAAAAGTTTTCCACAGCCCGACATTGCCCACGACCCATCCGAAACGGAGGTACATGATCACCCCCAGGATGGTCAAGATCGAGGGTGTAAAAACGCCCCCGAATGTGCCGAGGCCGCGCGATCCATCGCCGCTTCCCTGCGGCCCTGTACGTACGGTTGCTGATTCTACCATGAATTCCGAATCGTGGGCCGGAATCTAGCAAATCCCCGTACCTTGCGGTGGCAATGCTGATCGAAACTGATTGATATTCTTCGGATGCAGAGACTCTCCAGTGCTACTTTGCTTCTCCTCGTGACCGCCGGCCTGGCGATGTTGTCGTCGGTCGTGTGTCAGGCGCAACCGGGATCTAATCAGGAGGTAGCGACAGACCGACCGGCGGCCAAACCGCCGATCATGTACTGGGAGGAGTACAACCCGAAGTCGACACTCGTTGTACCCGAGAACAGGGTAACCAGCGCTCGGTATCCGTTCGTGGACGTGCACGCGCATCAGTTTCGCGCTGCCATGCTTCCTGGTGAGCAGGTAGATAATCTGCTGTCTGCTATGGACGGGCTGAACATGG
>JANQRN010000099.1 GCA_028284545.1 Rhodothermales bacterium
GAGTTAAAACGACGACATCCGTCACCAACTGGACGCCGCTGATCTGACCGAGCTTCTTCTGTGCGGCAACGAGACGGCGCGGATTGATGAACCCCGCGAGGCCCAACTCGTTTAGCCCCAGCAGGTCATCTGCCGCTCGCAATACCGGGAACCGCCTGCCAATTTCCTCGCCGCGGAGCACGTCGGCGTCTACACCGAAGCTGCTACCAACGCTTGCGACCTGCGCGTGCGTTGCTTCGTCATGATCGACGCGCAGGTAACCGCGCGCAGTGTGGAACGTGATGCCGCTTGCCTCTTCGATCGCCGCATATCGTTGCATAGATCGCTGCGCCAACTCGGCCCACACCGGATCCCGGTCGAGCACCCGTGTCACTCGCCCTTCGTCGTAGTGACTGGCAAACACCCCGAGGTGCTGCTTCGGGTCGGCGGGCTCATCCGGGCCGATAAGCGCAACGCGTGCGCCACCCTCTGCCAGATGGCGCGCGGCCGCAGCTCCAATCAGTCCGCCTCCGACGACAATTACGTCATACACATCACACCCCGAGCAGCTCATTCCCCTTCCAAACACCTCGCGCCACCCGCAGCCAGTTCTCGCCAAGAATCCCTCGGATCGTAGTCTCGGGATAGCCCATACCGAGCAGCGCCTCAGTCAGGGCGGGCATGTCTTCTGGAGCAAACATATCCGGCACCGGGTGCTCCTCGCCAAGGATGCCGCCCTTGCCCAGGAAAGTCTTCAGTTCTTCTTCGTCGAACACGAAGTCAAGTCCGAGCCCGACGTGGTCGGGTCCGACAAGATTGACCGCATAGTCGATGTGACGTACCAGATTCTCGGCGCTCGTGTCGCCATTGCGGAGGAACATCCCAAATCCGCAGGTGCCCACAACACCACCCGTCGCCGCACATGCCTTCATGACCTCATCGGAGACATTGCGCGGATGATCTAACATCGCTTTTGGGTTGGAATGGGAGAGAATCACGGGGTTGCTGCTGTATTCGAAGACCTCCATGCAGGTCCGTTCGCCGGTGTGGCTACAGCATATCAGCATTCCAAGTTCGGCGGCCCGGCCCAGCACCTCGCGACCGAATGGCGTCAACCCCGTGTCGGCGTCCAGGCAACCGCCACCCGCCCGGTTGTTTCGGTTGTATGCGATCAGCATCCAACGCACGCCGAGATCGTAGTACGTTCGCAGTAGAGACAGCTGTCCGTCGAGCGCGGCCATCCCCTCGATGTCGAACAAAACGGCGAGTCGCCCGGATGCTTTTGCGTCAGTGATGTCTTCTGCGGTCTTTACGAGCACGTATAACTCGGGGCGTTGCACCAGCCAATCGCGAAAAAACGTCAGGACCTTGACCCCGTCGTGCCACGACATGATACCGTCGAACATGACGTTGACGGTGACGGCGTCCACGCCAGCCTCTCGAAAGCGCTCCAGCTGGGGCAGGAACGCTGCGTCTGGCCGCAGCGGCAGACACGTGTGATTGTCCCAGACGAGAGCGTCGCCGTGCAGCGCCGTCGCCTTGGATGTCACGCCCCACGCGGGCCGACTTTCATCATCGCGCATGATCTATCATTGAACAACATCATCCCCAACGGGCAGCCCCGTAGTCCGTACACCCTCCACTCTCAACTTTCCACTATCAACCAGCAATCTCCATTACCCAACGACCATACGAACAAACTGCGCGACGCCAAATCCGACATAGTTGCCCACGGCGTATCCGACCATCCCGATGATGATCCCGGGGAGGACGAGGTGGCGCCATCCCTTTGTCTCGGCAACCGGTACGACGAGTGGGGGTCCGCCCTTCGTTGCTACCGACGCAATGGTCAGCACCCCAACATCCATCTTGAATACGGCACCGAGCCCGAATAAAACGGCAAAGTGCAATACGATGATCACCATTACGTACAGGAATAACGCAGGTGACAGGACGACTGCCTGATAGAAATCGATGAGTGCCCCGATGGCCGCGAAGAACACGAGGAAGGCGAGGTCGCCGATTTCCCAGGCGCCTTGTAGTCCGCGGACAAATCGGAACTGACCGAGCACGAGCGCGAGCGTCGTTACGACCAGTATGGTCGGCACGCCCGGTACAAGGAGGGCAATCACCTCTGCATTTAGCCAGTTGCTAAGGGCGATCACGGCGACGGCGAGGAAGAACAACGTAGCGACATCCACAGGATTCAGCGGCGCCTTGTCTCTCCCGGTGTCGTCGTGCTCAACGCTATCAGCGCGCCACTTTTTTGCGACAACGTACCGGTCTGCGAGCAACACGGGTACAAACATCCATAGCGCGTACAACGGAAACAACGTGAGGTTGTCAACCGCATTTGCCGCGGCGAAGAGGTCGTTGTTTCCGATTTCGAGTCCCGACCAGAGGGCGACAAAGTTCAGGCTTCCACCGATGTATGTGCCTGTGTACGGCCCAGCCAACTTCCAGGCGTTCTCTTCCAGGATGTTCGCGAGAAGTGGTTCGAGTAGAACGCTCGCGACGGCGACACCAACAGCAGTGCCAAGCGCAGCGAGCACAAACGCGGCGAGCATGGGCCCCCCCGCATCGCGGACATCCGATAGGCTGACCGTGAACAGAATTACGCACACCGCAAATGGAACCGCGAAGTCAATGAGCGAGCCGTAGAGCGGAGCGTCTTTCGGGATGAGACCGAGGTTGGAGGCAATTGCGCTGATGAAGATCACCCACAGGATTGTCGACAGCTTGGCCGCCCACGGATACCGCTTGACCAGGCGAAGCGACAGGGTAATAACGCCCAGCAGTACGGCGAGAATTTCTAGAGGGTGTTCGAGCATAGACCGGTTATGTCGTCCGGCAATATAACAGGGTGACGGCGGTGGGCAATGTCCGCCGCAATTGCTTCGACCCGGCGGTTGAGCGACCTTTGCACGGGCTCGAAAGCTTTCTGCCGGCACTGTTCTCGCGGTGCCTTCCACTATCCACCTATCTGAAAGTCAATGGGTACAGTCCACATCGTGTTCGGGCCGCAAGGGGCCGGGAAGTCTACCTACTCCCGTCGTCTCGCTGACGAGGGACAGGCCGTCCACTTCTCTATTGACGAATGGATGCAACGGCTCTACGGTCCGGACCTTCCGAAGCCTATCGACTTCGCCTGGATTATGGAGCGCGTCCAGCGCTGCGAGGATCAGATCTGGGCAATCGCCTCCGAGGTCGCGCGCGTCGGCGGTAGCGTGGTCCTGGACCTCGGCTTCATGAGGGTTGACAGCCGGCGAAGGTTCATGGACTTGTCTCGATCACAGTCACTTCCATCTGAGCTGCACTTCGTCGACGCTCCGCTAGACGTTCGCAAGGCACGCGTAATGGCCCGCAACTCAGAGAGGGGCGAAACGTTCTCGTTCGAGGTAACGCCTTCCATGTTTGACTTCATGGAGGAGCAATTCCAGCGACCGACCGACGCTGAATTGTCCGTCGCGCTCGTGTCCAGATCCGAGTAGTGCCTAGTCGCTGTACGCGTGCTCATAGTTGAGGGGATTGTTTCGACGCTTCGGTTGAGCGACATTTGCCGGGAGGCCTCAGGCTTTGCGGCGCCGCCGGGATCCGAGGTAATCGAGCCTGACAGCTGTCGCGTGTATCGGGCCCCACAGGCTAGAGCCCAAGTCAACAGTCGGTCGGAGGCAATGAAATATCTCGCTGTACTTGTTGGTGCGTTGGTCCTCGTGACCTCTTCTGCGCATGCGCAGGACGAAATCTCTGGTGAGTTGCACTCGCTGGTGCTTGGAGAGCAGCGCCATCTGCAGATCTCTCTTCCACGAACGTACGGCTATGCCGATCGGAGCTACCCCGTCCTCTACGTGCTCGATGGAGAGTGGGCGTACGACTACGCGCGCGGAGCGGCGTCGTTCATGTCGAACGAGATAACGGGATATATCCCTGAGATGATCGTCGTCGGGATCTACAACACTAACCGCACCAGGGACACGCGGGTCACTCAGGATCCCGATGCTGCCTACAACAAATACCTCGACTTCATTCAGCACGAGGTCATCGTCCACGTTGACTCATTGTACCGAACAAATGAGTTCAGGATGATATACGGTTGGTCGTCCGCCTCTGCTGTTGCTTCCCAGTTTCTGTTCGAAAGGCCTCAGGTATTCGACGCATTCATCAACAGCGGATCCGGCATTGGAAGGCGCGGCAAGAGGTACGCCGAAAGATCGCTGCCGGAATATGACCTAGCTGGGAAATACTACTATGCTGAAGCCGAGGCCGGCCCCAGAGAACCGGCGATTGAGCTGTTGGGCGGAATGCTCGATTCTTTGTCGCTGGCCGGTCTGCAGTACAGGGTCGAAGTGGTCGCTGGAGAAACGCATCTGGATGTTCTTTCCTCCGGCGTACGGCGCGGTCTCGAGTTCGTGTTTGACGACTTCCAGCTCGACGACGAGCTTATCGCCCGGGATGTTCAGGCCATCGTCGGCCACTTCGAATCACTGTCAGCTCAGTACGGAATGGCAGTTGTGATGCCGGAAGGTGCATTTGTAGAGGCGGCCTCGTTGCTTGAGCAAGCTGGAAGAAGCGCCGCCGCGACGGACTTGCTTGTCCGGGGACTACAGATCCATCCGTCTTCATCCGCGATCCCGGGGGCAATCGGTGAGATGTACTACTGGAGCGGCGATATCGAAGCGGCGCGACAGTATTACGAGCTAGCGCTGTTGAGGGCGGCTACGCAGGGGGAAGCACAACAGAACAAGTACAGGATTCTGCTTCGCGATTTGGAAAAGGCCGGATAGCCACTGGTGTCCTGCGCTGCATTGCTTCAACGCAATGATCACCGCGGAGGACATGGTTGGTGCCGACGGCACGCGAGCCTATGCGCTTCCGCACGAAGAGCTCATCGATGTACTTGAGCGATACGGGCGACTGAATCCGAGGGATTCCTACGAGGACACGACGCCAGCGATCATGAGGATGATAAAGGCGACCCGAAGTAGCCCGGCCGACCAGTCCAGCAGTTCGCCCGAGAACCGACGCAGGTTCCTCTTTCGAGCATTGTCTAGATCGCGAGGATCCATGTGCGGTCCTGTCGTCAGTTTGGGCATAGTGGCTCAGGATACCGTTAACAAGAACAGGATTGTCGGTGTTTCACTGTGAGACCGATGCATCGATTTCACTGGCCGTGCCGGTCTCGGTAGTCGGCCAACTCAGGGAGGTCTTCTGCTCCGAGAGCGCCCAGAGCCGTGCAGCCATTTCCCGGTCCAGGGCGGGTTCGTCCAGCCTGCACTCTCCAACCGGGCCAACCGTGTCCGCCCTTCGCGTCGGGCCGTAAAGTGCACGCGACTTCAGCCCTTGTTCCGTTGCGCACATCACTTCGGGCCAGGCACCCTTCTCGGCAGACTGCGCCAATGGAGACAGCAGGGTCGCCAGCAGCCTGGTGATGATGTTTGCGTTGTTTCTTATCAAACTCGTACGTGAAGCGCCGGGATGGCAGACCTGCACCTGAACATTTTGGCCCGCTGCCTCGACCCGGCGTTGCAACTCATAGGCGAACATCATCTGCGCAAGTTTGCTCTGAGCGTACGAGTCCCAGGCGCTGTACTTGTTGTCGAAGTTGATATCGTCAAACTGAATCCTCTTCAGTCCCATTTTGTACGCGTTGCTACCGACGACGACGATCCGTCCGTTCGACTCCTTGATCCGCCCGAAGAGTAATCCGCAAAGGAGGAAATGGCCGAAGTGGTTGACGCCTAGGTGGCTCTCGTGACCGTCTACGGTGATCTCCTGAGTCGCGACCTGCGCAATGGCGGCGTTGCAGATGAGCGCGTCGATTCTTGAAGTCTTCGCCAGCAACTCCGCCGCTGCCTCGCGGACAGAATCCAGCACTGCCAGGTCCATCCGCACAAACGTTACGTCAGCGTCTTCGCCGAACTCCCGTTTGAGGGAGGTGACAGCTGCAGCGGATTTGTCGACGTTGCGGTTTAACATCACCACCTTTGCGCCCCTGGACAGGAAGATGCGCGTTGCCTCAAATCCTGCGCCGGCGTTGGCGCCCGTGATGACAAACGTCTTCCCGGCGAGCGATCCGAGTCTATCCGGCGTCCAGCCCTTTGGTCCAAATCCCTTTTTCGCTGTCATTGTTCAGATGTGATGTTTTTGGCCGGCAGGCACTCCCACCAGTCGACATAACAATAACTCTCGCGGAGAGGTAATAGTAGGCCATATAGTCGCGTATACGTGCCTAATTGTCTCATCATGGTTGTATTGTGTAGAGCCTGGCGTTACGTTGGGCGTCATGAGCAAGCAGCTAGTGCAACGCCTGATCGCACACGGCATCCGCGAGGAGGGCCTGGTGGAAACGGGAATCAACGGGGTGCAACTGTTCAGGGTTACGAGTCCGGTTCGGTGCGCTCCTTCCGTGTACAAACCCACGGTCGTCGCGATCGTGAGTGGGGCCAAGGAGGCCATATTGGACGGAGAGACGTACGTATTCGACAGCAGTCAGTACCTGTGTTGCACGATGTCAATGCCGGTCGAGGCTGGTGCACCGAATGCGTCACCGGGAAATCCACTGCTTGGCGTGTCGATCTCCCTGGAAACAAGAGTAATGACTGAACTCGCAATTGAGATCCAGAGCGCTACCGGTGCTATCCGGGAGCCCAGAGGTGGACCGCTCCCGCAGGGACTTTCACTTGCGCGTTGGGACGACGCCTTCACCGAAGCGCTGCTGCGCCTGCTGCAACTGTTGGACAACCCAACAGATACCGCGGTGCTCGGTGACGGGCGACTTCGCGAGGTGTACTACGCAATCTTGAAAGGGGACGCAGGCAATTCTGCGAGGCGCGCGTTCGGTGTGGGCAATGAGATCGCCAGCGCAATCGAGTATCTGTCTGCGCGGCTGAATCAACCGGTCACGATCGAAGAGTTGGCTTCGCAGGTAGGGATGAGTCGAGCTGTATTCCACCGCAAGTTCAAGCAGGCAACGACGATGTCGCCGATGCAATTCGTGAAGGCCATGCGGCTGAACAACGCTGCGATGAAGATCGCCGGAGGCAAGAACGTGAGCGAGGCGGCTATGGAGGTGGGCTACGCGAGTTCCTCGCAGTTCAGTCGAGAGTTCAAACGTCTGTACGGGCAGTCTCCCAGGCAATGGAGTCGATCAAATCAACCACTGTCCTAGCGGGTCTTTTTGATTTCCGGTGATCATGATGGAAAGCAGCTTTGTTCTCAGGCTAGTCGGATGCTTGCTGATTCTTGTCGGCCTCGTATTGGTCTCCAACCCCGAGCTCGTCCGAAGCAAGCCAGTTCCGACCGACACGTTTGAAGCCATCGAAAGACGGATCTGGTGGGGTCTATTCATCGGTGCCGGCATCCTTCTGCTGTTTCATCACCAGGTGCAGCCGTGGGCACCAACGGTGGCTGCTACTGCCTCTTCGCTTCTCGTCGGGTTGCTGATTGCGCGACTGATCGGAATAGCGCTAGACGGTTCGGTGGCCAAGCAGTGGCTATACGTCGGCGTCGAGGTTGCTATTCTTGCACCCCTGGTGTGGTGGTATTTGCGCGTTCGAAGCTAGCGGGTGCACCGCATTGCGAGCACGCCCAACCGGGCTCACGGAAGGAGAATCAGTGACCTTGCAACTGGCGGACTATCGTCAATGGTGAGCGTGTAGAAGTAAGCGCCCGCTGGTAACCCGTTGCCCCCATCGTCCGCCCCATTCCAGTCAACCACGTATTCGCCGACGGTCTTCTTTTCGTCGATAATCGTTCTGACTAACTGGCCGACGACATTGTACGCCAGGATTTGGACCAGTCCGGGTTGGCGGACGGAGTAGGCGATCCGCGTAGACTGCCTGAACGGGTTGGGGTAGTTGAGCCCCAGGGTGCCCGGCAGGTTCGTGAGGGTGGGTACGTCCTCGACATCCAGCTGAGCAACCGCCGTGCTGATCGAATCGACCCACGAAAAGGCGTCGCTCAGTAACTGATCGCGATTCGGAAAGTTGATTGTGTGGTCCACGTTCTCCAGGATGAGCGAATTCACGAACGCGCCGGCATCCTGCAGTGCGTCGCGGATTGGGAAGAATCCGGTTTGCAGGTTTACCAACGCGTCGCTGTCGCCGTGCATGATGTAGAAGGGCTTGTTGGCCGCATTGGCCAGAAGGCCAGGGCCCACCTGCGCCGTTCCGTTAATGAACGCGCCGATGGTAATCGACCCCGCGAACACATCCGGGTTCGCCAGCCCGTAGGTATACGCAGCACGTGCACCCCACGAGAAGCCGAGGATAAACGTTTTGTCTTCATCGACGGTGTGCCATGCCCTTAGCGAATCGAGCAGGGCCGTTGTGAACGCAACGTCTATCGGGTCATCGATGCGCGCGTCGGCTCCGCCGTCCGGACAGATCATCAGCAAGTTGTTTTCTTCGGCAAACGCCGTCAGGATATCGCACCATGTCTTCGAGTTTCCCCAGACGGCATGAAGCGGATGAAGGGCCAGGATCGCTTTGTTCTCGATCCCGTCCTGATAGCCAGACGGGACGTAAAGAGCAAACTTCTTCGCCGGATCGATCTGAAAAGCGAACGAACTGTCGACACGGGTTTGCGCTTGTGTCGACTGAACGGGCAGCGTAAGTCCGGTCGCAAAGATCAGGCAAATGAACGGTAGCCGTAGAGGATGCATATTATTTCCTGATTGGTGAGATCGTATGGGTTTGCTGAGATGGGTGTGCCTACGGTCGCGTGAGCATGATGCTTCGCGAAAATGACCCGGCCCGAACGGTGCAGACGTACACGCCGCCTGAGATAAGCCGGCCGGCATCGTCGCGACCGTTCCATGGCACAGCATGCGTGCCGGCCGGCAGCGGACGTGCGTCCAGTGTTCGGACTCTCTGTCCGAGCATGTTGTAGATGTCGATCGACACCGAGTGTGGTTCACTCAGCGTGAAGGAAATAGTAGTCGACTCGCGAAACGGGTTCGGATAGGTCTGCACGTCGACCAGTCCTGCAGCAGGGACCTCGGCCTCATCCACTCCCGTCGGTGTTCTCGAGACTAACATCCGCAGTCTTCCGGTGTTGAATTCAGAAACGTAGAGTGTGTCGCCGGAAGCCGTTGCGACAATGCCGTTTGGACCGTTGAAGGTCGCTTCGCTGGCTGGACCATCTGCCTGCCCCGATGCGCTAGTGCCGGCCAGGACCTCGATTGGGGAGCCGTCAAGCGGCAGCCGGTAGACTCTGTTGCCGGAATAGCTCGTGGCATAGAGAGATCCGTTCGAGGTCGTCAGGAATCCCAGCAGTGACTGGATGGTCGCGAGTTCGGTCAACGACCCACCTGACGACACCGCGAAGATGCGGCCGTTGTTGTAGTTGCCGACGTATAAGTTGCCAGCAGAATCGAAGCTCAGTCCGATCGGGCCGTCCAGCGGGCTTCCGGATATCCACGTCTCCACGTTGCCGGGGTCGGCCAGTGCCACTTTGCTAATCCGAGATGAGCCATACTGCGAAATGAGGAGCGTGTCGCCTGCAGGATTGAAGACGAGTCCGCTCGGATTGGCGACGCCCGTGATGAAGTCTTGCGTGACACTGCCGCCCGGGGTCACTCTGCTGATGCGGGCGCCGCGCGCATTGGCAACGTACAGATTGCCGGCCGCGTCCAGCGCCAGCCCATTGGGCGCGTCGAAGCCGTCGGCAAAAACGGATACCACGCCATCCGGCGTCATTCTTCGGACGACGGTACCCTGATATTGCGATATGTACAGATTGCCGGCGCTGTCGATGATCATCCCGTCATCAAGACCGGCTCCGGATTGCCCAACTGTGCTGACGTCCCATTGTGCCAGGAGCGGCGTGTGGATCACAGCCATCAGGATCAACGTGAGCGCGACGCTTGACGAGAATCTCTTCTGCATGTACGGCCTCTACGAGGTTGCGGTGATCGAAGGGTGAGACCAGGGGTCAGTCTCCGCGAACACCGCGAGCGTAGCGTCAAATCGTCGTCATTTCGGCGCATCCGAACGGATGGTACATGCGAGATGCCTCTCCACCTGTTGCGACGGCGATTCTCGTCAACTGGGGCAGGGCACTAAGGAGTGCCGGTCAAACACAAATGCCCATCGTGAGGGACGGAAGGGCGATCAGCTTGCGTCAACCCCATGGGCCTTGGCGTACTGTGATGGGGTCATCTGGGTATGCTGCTTGAAGATGCGATTGAAGGTCGTCTTGCTGTTGAACCCCACATCGTGCGCAATTGCCAGAACGGTATACCCCCGATACGTTGGGTCTGTTAATCGTCGGCACGCGTCTTCAATGCGATATCCGTTGACGAACGCGTGGAAAGATTTCCCAACGTGTTGATTGAGTAGTTGCGTTACGTGATGCCTGCCGATGCCGAGCAGATCGGCCAGGTCTTGCAGCTTCAAGTCGCTTCGCAAATAGGGCTTCTGCTGCTCCATCAGGGACATGAGGCTGGCCAATTGTTCGTCGACGTACGGCTCGGGCAACGAGGAACGGTTGTATTTGCCATTGCTTTCGGGCAACGACGGCAGTACCTCAGGGTGACGAATTGCCGTGTACACGATCAGAAGGAGGAATGACGAGATCAGCAGAGCTGACACATAGTAGTAGTGGATCTCGACAGACCGGTTGACAAGAAGGATTACGGAGAAGACGGTTTCGTACACCAGGTAGCCGATGAACGCCAAGACCAACCGGCGTAGCCAAAGCAGGTGTGCAGCACGCCCATCGGCCGCGTTGTCGCGGTAGGCTCTTTCGTAGCGAAGCAGAAGGCGGACGCTGATGATTGCATACGCAAACATCTGTATCGTGAACAGATACGTATACAACAGCGGCACAAGTGCGAAGCTGCCGTCGCCGGGCAAGTAGAGAAGATGCGCGTAGCCCGCCTCTCGAAAATGATCGAGGAATAGCGTTCGGTGCAGGGTGGGAATCAGGTAGATCAGGAAGGGGAGCAGTTGTAGCAGCGTTGCCCAGGTGAGTCGCACCTTGTGCCCGGTAAGCAACCACATATACGCGAACAGGGTTGGACCAAGCAACAACCAAAGCGGCCCCACGAGATAAGAGAACGAGGGAACTACCCGCGACAGACTCGACGTGTCAACGACATAGCCACTCGCGATGATGGCAATCACAAAGGCCAGCGCAGCGAGGAACCGATTAGCGGTTGGCCAACCCTTCTTGCGAAAGAAGAAAACGCCACTCAGGAAGAAACCCTGAACCGCAAAGAAGCTGAACAAGACGGCCCAGATCCCGAAATATGGATTAGCGGATGGCAAGGGTTGCGTCGCAGCGCGGGTACAGGAGGGGCTCAGAGGATAAATCGCTTTGCTGCGGCGCGAAATCCCAAACGACGTACCTCTGGGTTGATATACTCTTTGTGCCGAGTCCCACCCCGATGCCTACGCAGCTTCAGTCGTGTTCAGATCGAGGAATTTCGCCATGTCAGTGTCTGTTCGTATCGTCCCAGGTTGTTTTCAAATTGCGCTATTCGTTGCGATCGGAGTCTGCGGTCTCTCGACTACCACAACTGTTCGGGCGCAAACCGACTCCACCCTCACTCGTGTTCGCTTGAGCGGTGTGGAGCAAGGACAGGCCGAGTTTGCGCTGTACTATTCGCCTGGCTACGGGGAGCGCGCCGAGAAGGTCAGTCGGCTGCTCTCTGATGCTGATGAGTTTCTTCGCGACTCACTTGGTGTCCGTGCTGAGATTGCGCTTGCGGTATTGGCCGAACCGGAATGGCAGGCTGTCTGGCCCGGCCCGTACGGAATTCCGTACCTGTCGCTCGGGCGCCCGTGGGTTGTTGTTGTACCAGCGGAACCCGCAAACAGTGTCGTGTTTCCCGGCATCAGTCAGGCCGTTGGACATGCCGGCGCGTCGACGATGATTGACAACATTGGCTTCCACGAAGTGGGACACGCCTACATAAGTGAATACCTGTATCCGCAATCATGGACCGATGCGCCGCCTGTACGGTGGCTCGACGAGTTCTTTGCCCAATACCTGGCATACGCGTTTCTCAGCACCGTGTCGCCTGAACGAGCTGCCGTATGGGATGACTATACGCGACTGAGCCTCGAGGCAATGGATCCACCGCTCAAGTCACTTGAGGAATTCGACCGGGAGTACTACGGCTATCTTTTGACTGAAGAGGGCTCGGCCAACTACGCGTGGTATCAGAGCGTATTTGCCAAACGTGCGGCGGAAGTGTATCGCGTTCGCGGGATCGGTTTCCTGCGTGATGTCAAGGAACAGCTCAATTGGAGCCGGTTTGCTGACTGGACAACTAAGGAGGTCCTGTCGCAATTGAATGAGATAGTCCCTGGTTTTGCAGGCTGGGCGCCGGAGGCGGACGAGTAGCTGTGTTTGCTCTCTATCCGAAAGTCGCCTCCCAGCTCTTCTTGTAGTAGCCAAAAGCAGCACCTCCGACGAGCATCACACCGCCGGTTGCCCAGCCGACCATGTTGTAGAACGGAGCTTCCGGAATCCGCACCATCACCTCAGCAACAAACGCTGCGTACAGGCCCATGACCGACCAGTACATCATGCCCAGATGGGTATGTATCCACTTGGGGTTGCTGCGAAACAACAATGGCGGCACCATGCCGCCGAGCAGGGTGACGAAGCTGACAATAGCCGCTACGTGAAAGATGCCGAAGCCGCCGAAGAAGCGGTATATCATGAATGATGTCGCAACGACGATGAGCATGCTCGCCGCGTAGACGCGCCCGACAATCTTGTGGGTGGTCGTCCCCTTTTTCAACACCAGTACGCAAGTACCAGAAACCAGGGAAAGGAGCGCGGCGGCGAGGTGGGCGAGTCCGATTCCGTCTCCAACGAGATGATCCATCATAGCAGTGCGCGAACGGTACAAAGCTCACTCAAACGATCCGCTTTCACCGTTGTTACAGCGATTGACCGATGTTGTGGCATCTGTGCTTTTTGCGCGTTGCGTCTTAGTGGTGGTCAACGCGTGCTTTAGATCGCGCGTCATTAGATTGATATGCATGGACACCTTTGAACCGCCTCGGGATCTCGTCGAGAGTCCACACTTCGCCCGCGAACGAGCGCTTGCGATTGACGCTCTAGCGTCCGTTAGCATTGAGGCCCCGATTGAAGGGCTTATTCGAAAGATGGCGACACTCCCGTACTGCTTCACCTTGCAGAGTTGCTTCGGGCATTTCATCCACAGCGAACAGGCGCAGTCCGACAATCTCGAACCTCTCCCGCCTTATGACATCGGAACAGTCAGGTACCGCATCGCCTACGTGGCCATCTGCATCGAGCATAGTACCCGTGGACGTCTGCTTCTCGATGCCCTGCACGAAATACCCGTCATTGCCCCCGAGTTCATCCAGCTTGGTTCACCCGCCTGGTTCTGGGATCAGCGACCAAACTCGTACGCGCTCCAGGTTGAGCCAACGCGGTTCCAGTACAGTGACCAGGCAAGCGTCGACTATCGCGAAGCACTTCACATCCAACAAGTTCGAGACCAGTTCTTTGAGCGACTTCGCGAAATGGTTGACGATCTGTTGAACAACGACAGGTCTGCGAGTGACGGTTAGTTCGACGTATACCGCGTGCGCGCCCGTACCCAGGTTGCGACGTAGAATCGGTCGTACCGTCGCTGCACACATGGCCGGAGGGGGAATGTGTTTGAGGGTAGTAGCACTACTGCTACCGTTCTTGATGATGACGAGCGGCTTGGCGGCGCAACAGCACTGTCAGTTCGTCCCCATCGATGCCGGAACGGTTCGGGCCTGCGATTCGGGTAACGGGGACGCTACTGTCGTGCTGGCCGCAGGTGCTGGCCAGGCGTCTGGAAGCTGGTCTCGCGTCGTACCGGAGCTCGCGAGGTTTGCGCGCGTCATCACATTCGACCGGCCGGGTTTTGGTGAGAGCCAGGCCGGAGTACTGCCGCGGACACCAACCCGTATCGCCAACGAATTGCGGGATGTGCTTGAGACACTCGGCGTGGTTGGTCCCATTGTTTTAGTTGGTCATTCAATGGGCGGAGTCCATGTTCTTCGTTACGCCACTGAGTTTCCGGAAGGCATTTCGGCGGTCGCCATTCTGGACACGCCGCCGCCAGGATTTGAGCAGGAACGTCTGGCGCTTCTGAGTCCGGATGAGGCGGCGCAGCGTGTACGTCTGCTCGAAAGCGGACTTGCGTCGGCGCCCGAAGCAGTTCGGTTTGAGCGTACAGGTGCGCGCGCGGAGGGAGAGTGGGACTTTTCACGATTTCCGAATGGAGTTCGTCTGCTTGTAGTGGTTGCTGACTCTCAGGACTTTGGTGAACTAGGCATCGCGGCCGAACATAGGAGTCTGTGGTTGACTAGATCTCGGCGGTGGCTCCAACTGTCGGACAATTCTGAACTCCTCGTTGCCACAGGAAGCGGTCACATGATTCATCATGACCGACCAACCCTGGTAATCGAAGCTGTTCGTGGGCTCCTGGACGCGGCAGACCGGCGCAGCGAGGAGTAATGGAGGTACTGTTTGACTTGGATGGGGTACTGCTACGCTCATGGCAGTTTCGAGTGCATCTCGTTGAGGAGTATGGTATCACCCCGGAGCAGACTCGACCGTTCTTCAGTGGTCCGTTCGAACGCTGCAGCGTTGGCGAGGGAGATTTGTACGAGTCGCTCAGACCATTCTTGCCGCAGTGGAACTGGCCCGGTTCGATCGAGAGCTTTGTCTCGACATGGTTTGCGTGCGACGGCGAAGTCGATGAGCGTGCAATGCAGTTCGCTGACGCGCTTCGCTCGTCAGGCGTCGGCGTTCACATTGCCTCGACTCAAGAGCGCCACCGCGCGTCGTACTTGATGAACAAGCTGGAGCTGGGGCGACTGTTCGATTCAGTACACTTCTCGTGTGATGTTGGCGCCGCAAAGCCTGACGCTGCGTTCTATCGTGGTGTAGAGGAGCGCCTCTCAGCGTCACCAAACGAACTTCTTCTCGTAGATGATGCAATGGAGAACGTCGAGTCCGCCCTCGAGCTGGGTTGGCAGGCGATTCACTACGCAGGTTTTGAAAGCCTGGCCGAGATACCTTCAGGGGCAAGGCCGAGCGTTTGACGGGGGATGCTTCAGCACCTAATGTCGCTGGCGTCGCCGCCGGCGCTCACGTGCTCTCTTGAGGCGGCGGTCGCGAGATCTCTTGAGCCGCTCCTTGCGCGCCTTCTTGCGCCGATCCTCTCGCTTGCGGCGGCGATCTCGAGCTTGCCTGCGTCGGCGTCGTCGACGGCGATCTGCATCCTCTTCGGCTTCTCTCGGCGTCGGTGGATAGCCGGCACTGCCCAAGCCGACGCAGCCTGTCGCCACGAGTGGAATCAGCAGTGCGAAGAATGTGCGGCGATTCATGGTAGCCTCCGATCGCTGGGTGTGCTCTGCGCTTCAGCGACATGCCGCAAGGATCATACCTGCGGATCGTGCTACATTGGAAGGTGCGATTCTGATCTGGATCGGTCAATCTGGGCGACCGGACATCCAGCCACGATGTCCTCTTGAAACAACAGACCTGCGCTAATGCAAGTCCGCTCGCGGTTGGTGTTGGCCGAGCGCCGCGAGACTCTAGCCCTTCCGCAGCTGCTTGATCCGCAGTCGATTCTTTGAGTCGTCGATCAGCGTCGACAGCCGACGCTGTCGCGTCTCCTCGCGCTTCGCACTCATGACCCAATTGGCCGTCTGGCGTCGATACCCCGGTGGCTGCTCCTGGTAGAACTCCCACGCCCCCGGGGTGGCCTTGAAGCGTTTGCGTATCTCTGGTGTGAACTCGGCGGCAAGGTCAGCGACTCGATATCCACTATCCGGGTGGACGTCTTTGTGGGCGAACGCTGCCAACCCGGCTGGCGTCATCCGACCTTCGGCCGTCAGCCGCTGCACCAGGTCGATGTTGCGCTGACTCCAAACGCTCTTGGGTTTCCGCGGCGTGAATCGGATCACGTAGCTCTCTTTGTCGCGCGACTTCCGAATCCCGTCGATCCAGCCGTAGCACAACGCCTCATCAACAGTGTCCTCCCATGTGACCGAGCGCTTACCGGAGGCCTTTTTGTAGTAGCCCACCCATAGATGCTCCGCCGAGTCGTGGTGCTTTTCCAGCCAGGCCCGAAAGTCGGCCGCATCGGGGAAGAACGTCGGGTCTGTTGGTCTGGACGCTGGCATTAAGCGATCTTGGTTGTCGCCAAGAATACGAACGTGTACGTGAAGAGGGCATCGCGAGGCCCCATAAACCATTAGCGAGGAGTTTCATGATTGCCAGAATCTGGAGTGGCAGGACGAAGCGGGAGCAGTCCGCCGAATACCTGAACTTTCTGCGCCGAGTGGCGCTTCCGGACTACGCCTCGGTGGATGGCTGTCTGGGTGCGTACGTGCTTCATCGAGAGGAGGGTGAAACCGCCCATTTTCAGACGTTGTCGTTCTGGTCGTCAGAGGTCGCGATCGCGTCTTTTGCTGGAAGCGATATGCTTCGCGCGAAATACTATCCGGAAGACGCTGGATTCCTGTTGGATTTTCCAGAGCTTGTGGAACACTTTGAGGTCGTCGGCGACCCTCCAGTGCACGCGGCATAGTTGAGTCCGATTGCGAGCCGCTTTGTCACTTGTCGACGCCCATGGAAACGAACTATGAGAGGAGCAGAAATGCAGGTTCAGTACCTCGAGATCGTCACCTCAGATGTCGACGCCGTTTGCGCTACGTACGAGAAGATCCATGGAGTTTCGTTTGGTGCGCCGGAGGCCGGGTTGGGCAACGCCCGCACAGCGAAGCTTGCGAACGGCGGGATGATCGGCGTCCGCGCTCCCATGCACGAGGTCGAAACCCCGGTTGTCAGGCCCTACTATTTGGTGGACGACATCAAGTCTGCGGTCGAAGCAGTCGAAGCGGCCGACGGTCAAATCGCCCATCCGCCCCTGGAGCTTCCGGGATACGGAACGTTCGCGATCTACATCGCGGGTGGAGTTCAACACGGTCTCTGGGAATCGTGACCAGCGGGGGCGAATGAAGGAATCGCCATCTCACAATCGTCCGCCAAACTCGGTAGGCAAGTGATGCGGCGCCCCTAACTTGCAGAATGACTCCTGACTCAAACACCAGCACCCAATCGGGTCGTCGCCACCATCCGGCAGGAACCATTCTCGGTAGGCTGTCGGATGCGGTGCGTGAGCAGAACTGGTTCGCCGTCGCACTGGAATTGCTCATCGTCATCTTCGGCGTCGTCATCGGCTTTCAGATCACGGCATGGGGCCAGACCCGCGCCGACCGCGACCGCGAACAGGGCTACCTCGAACGCATCCACGAAGACCTCATCGTCGATGTTGAGACCATCGATTCACGGATTGCATACTTCGACCGCGTGATTGCGTACGCCGAGGCGGCCGTCGCCCACGCGGAGACGGGGGCGCTCCGTGACGACTCACCGTGGGCCACAATCGTGGCCTACTATCATGCATCTCAGGTCTTTCCCTACTCCTCGACACGTCGCACGTTCGACGAGCTACGTCAGGCGGGTGACCTCAGGCTGATACGAGACGGAACCCTCCGCGCCGAACTCGGGGCGTACTACAACGACAGCCAGATTACACAGGGCAGCTGGCTCTTCCAGGACCTGCCCGTCTATCGTGAGAGGGTTCGCGGCCTGACGTCGCTTCAGGTGCAGCGCCATATCGTCACAGCGTGCATCGTCCAGCGGGGCCTCGCACAAACGCTCACCGACTGCGATTCCCCCATCTCCGAGGAGGAGGCCCGCGCCCTGCTCGACCGCTACCGCGTCGCCCCTGGGCTTGCCGAGGACCTACGCTACTGGGTCTCCAACCTTGGGGTGATTTCGAAAGTTTTCGCCATCAACCGAGTTGCTGCCGAGGAGCTGATCGCGCGAGTCTCTGCCTGGTGATCTCTATCGCATGATCCGTCGCGACTCGTGGGATCCACCACGTCGTGACCAGAGCCGCCCTCGCACACATTCGGGCGTTCCACTTGCACGCGTTCGGGCTTTCTACCGGATGCGCCGGCCCCACGTTTGTGGCACATTGTGCCTCGAATCGATCCACCAAGTCGGCGGGTCACTCGTACTCGTGTTCGTTGGTTTCGCGAGATGGTCGGCTCCACCTGAGGCTTGATTAGAATGAGGCCACTCCCATGACACAACCTGAAAATGATCGCTGGGACGTTATTGTAATTGGCTCCGGAATAGGAGGGATGACCGCGGCTGCGGCGCTGTCCAGGGTGGGGCGCAAAGTGCTCCTTCTCGAGCAGCACAAAACACTCGGGGGACTGACGCACAGCTTCAGCCGCAACGGGTTCAAGTGGGATGTCGGTCTACACTACCTGAACTACGTCGGGCCCGGGGAGCCGATGCGGGAACTCATCGATTGGCTGTCAGATACGCCGATCGAGTTCGCGTCCATGGGCGCCGTTTACGACAACCTGCACATTGGGTCGGCTGATGTATTGCCGCTGTCGCGACCTTACGAAGCGCAGGAATTGGACCTGAAGGAACGCTTTCCGGAAGAGTGCGACGCGATCGAGGCCTGGACGGCCGCGCTCCGTGACGGTCGCGAGGCCATGAACAAGATCTTCCCGACGCGGGCAATGCCGGAGCTCGCCGCGGACGTCTCTCAATGGTGGAATCGACGCACAATATCAAAGTGGTGCGAACGAACCGTAGAGGAGGTAATTGCGGACATAACGGATAATCCGGATCTGGCGGCGGTCTTCGCGGCGCAGTGGGCGGATCACGGCGGGCGCCCTGGCAAAGCAAGTTTCGCGATGCACGCGTTGATATGCGGGGGCTATCTCGACTGCGGAGCGTGGTACCCGGTGGGCGGCGGTTCGTCGATAGCCGAACACATCATTCCCACAATCACCAAGAATGGTGGCGAAGCGCGGGCCGGCGTAAGAGTGAGTCGCCTGCTGTTCGACGGCGAGTCGGTGGTCGGCGTACAGACAGCGGACGGTAGTGAGATCCGCGCCGACGCCGTGATCTCGGATATCGGGGCAAGGGAGACCGTCGATTTTCTTCTCCCGGAAGACTGCGGACACGAAGACTGGATCAGCGAGGTTCGATCGCTCTCGTCGAGCATTGCGCACTTCAACATGTTTCTCGGGTTTGAGGGTGACATCGAGGCAGCGGGGGCGACAAAGTCGAACCACTGGCTGTATCCATCTGGCGAGGTCGACGCCTTATGGACCGATGCGCCTGATGGCGTGCCACCCGGCATGTTCGTTTCCTTCGGTTCGCTCAAGGACCCCTCGCACGACCCCGGACCGCGACAGCGACATACGGGCGAGATATACGTCTGGGCAGACTGGTCGACGGTTGCTCGCTGGGCGGGCACGCAACCAGGGTCACGCCCAGACGACTATCGCGAGTTCAAGCGACGGGCGGGGCAGACAATCCTCGCGCAGTT
>JANQRN010000138.1 GCA_028284545.1 Rhodothermales bacterium
TTCACCTTTAGGCAGTCCGAGCCGTGTCACGAAAACGGGCTGTTGTGCACAGCTGTGCACAGCGTCATGTACTTTGCAGACCTATTGGAGTCATTCATCGGGATCGTCCCCGTCACGAGGCCCAATTTCATAGTGGTCCGACACGGGCTCATCCATATCCAGCAATCCGTGGTCCTCCGAATGACGGACCCACCAATTCGCCGCTGCATTCACCCACCGCAGCAGGTACTCCGGAGTCGGTACCGCGGGGGAGTTATAAGCGCCGTACATGTCCTCTGCGTATTCGGTGAAAAGCGTCCAGTGAGTGAGCACTTCTTCCATCAAATGCAACGGGTCGACGTGGATGTCTCGTGCAAGCCGGGCTGTCGCCTGCCGGAGCATCCCCGCCTCCCGCTTAGTCGCCGAGAAGAAATCCTGTCCATGCGCCTCACGTAACACCCGCCGCCAGACAGCGATCAGGCGCTCTGAAGGGACAGGCCCGGCGGGACCATCGGAACTGTATCTCCGCCGGGATCCGGCTGGTGTCGATACAGCGTCATCGACGGACCAGCCCAGATCATCGACCCGACGCAGGATCGTCGTGCGGCTAACCCCTGTCCGGCGAGACCACTCGGCTGCGGAGTAACGTTGTCCCTGACTATCCGTCAGGAAACGTGTGTTGCGGCGATTCGCCGTCTGTAACGCCGGCGATGCCCACCGGCAATTAGCCGGACCGTACTCAGGGTTGTCGGGATCGATGCGATCTACTGAGTAGTCACGCGCAGGTTTGGGCCCCAAGTGGCCGTAAAACCCCGGAAACGTTTTGTATGCCGGGTGCAGCACGTATCCGCGTTTCCTGCAGCGCTGGACAAGATTACTCCAAGACGAGTATTCCGCTGGATGATTTTGTCGGTATGGGCTACGAGCTTCGTAGGCATATCTTGCGCCCGTCACGTCGTCTGGAAGCGAACGTGGACGTTCGCATGCCTGCTCCGAACGCCCTGTAGATTCCGCTGACTCGTTAGCGGTGTCGTTGGATTCTAGCGATGACGGTTCACTGTCATCGACTACCGTCGGACTCTTGCCCTGCGGATAGGATTCGGGGGTGTCACTACCACCGTCGCCCTCTAGCGAAGAATAACTAGCGCCGCTGAAAAGAGTATCTTCGCCCGTATGCTCAGATTCAAAATCGTCGTCCATCTATCGTTGTCCTGTCGAAAGTTATGAAAACAACGTGGAGCAACGACAAAAACGGAGCCGAAGCTTCCACGACAAACGTCGCAGACCTCGCTCCTTCAGAGGTGTCGCGCCAAGAACTGGATGCCAGCTCAACTGCGTTGGCGCTCAAAGGGCGTCAGAAGCGCCCCGGGACTTGATTGAGGCTACATCCATCCGCACTTGATGTCAACTAACATCATGTTTTTGCTCGTAAATTGCGTTCGTCAAATGGTACGAGTGCGCGGCCGTGCACCTTTCGCGTTAGCTTGTACTACGTTTTGTGGCTCGCGTCAGAACGACTGGGAAAGTAGACAATGTAGACATCAAATTTTTCAGTCGGCTCAGCGCCGGTACAGACCTACTTCAGGGAAGGTTTTGGATAGCACGATGAGAACGCCTCGACGTGAATCCGCCGAACCACGCAACCGAGGCGCAGCTGCACGTAAAGAAATCGCCGTAAATCATGGGAAATGGCTATCGCCACGAGCCACCCGCCCGGGCACAGTGGCATCCATGATCGACGGCACAGACTACATCGTCATACGAAAGGTAGAGCACGGGGACGGTGCTGTCTCGCGACGTATCGAGTGGATGGGCGCAGGCAGGAGTGGCGATGCGACTGCGATGAGTTCCGCGAGATTCACCCGCTGTCGCCGAGAGCTTGGTGTCGTCACCTGACCAAGGTCGTAGATTTCGACACTGGTAGTGCCGAGCCGCCAGAGCCAGATTCAGTTTGACGCCTAGCAAGCGGCCTG
>JANQRN010000162.1 GCA_028284545.1 Rhodothermales bacterium
ATCTTGACGGGTCTGATCTGCAACCGCCCGGACCTGCGGTCACCTGAACGGAATGCACTTCCTGACTGCACGAAACCTCTCCATTGTCTGCCGCCGAAGAAAATAGATCTCAGAAGGGCCTGGACGCGCGCCTGCTGTGGCGGATAATACACTACCTCGCACCCTACAAAGGCTTCGTTGCGATCGCGTTCGTCACCGTCGTGACAGCCGCCTTCCTGGGCCCGCTGGTTCCCAAGCTGGTCCAGGTTGCAATCGACAAGTACGTCGTCCCCGGGGACCTGGGCGGACTTGACAAGCACATCGTTCTGTTACTCCTGGTATTGGTCGGGGAGAGTGTCCTGTCCTTTTTCAACGGGTACCTGACGCAGTGGATCGGTCAGCAGTCAATCTTCGATCTGCGGACACGCGTGTTTGACCATATCCTCAGGCAGCCGCTGCGCTTCTTCAATCGGACGCCGATCGGTCGCCTGATTACACGTGTGACCAGTGACGTCGAATCGCTGAGCAACGTGTTGTCTGCTGGTGTCGTTACGATACTCGGCGACATGTTCAAGCTCGTGTTCATCGCATACTTCATGTTCACGCTGAACTGGGTCCTTGCGTTAGTCACGCTGGCGGTGTTGCCGGTGATGCTTCGCGTGACCTTCTGGTTCAGAGCCGTCGTTCGTGATCAGTATCGGGAAACCAGGAAGCAAGTCGCGCGACTGAACGCGTTCCTTCAGGAGCACATAACCGGGATGAACATCGTCCAGTTGTTTGGGCGCGAGCGACGCGAGGCGAAGCGGTTCTCCGAAATAAACGACGAGCATCGGGGTGCGCAGATCAAGACAATCTTCTACTTCGCACTTTTCTGGCCGGCGATCGATCTCATTGCGTCGACTGCGCTCGGCCTAGTGATCTGGGTCGGAGGTGTGCGCGCCCTTGGCGGCACGCTTACGCTCGGCGTGCTGGTTGCGTTCATCCAGTACGCGCGGCAGTTCTTTGATCCGATTCGAAACCTGTCAGATCAATACAACACGCTGCAAAGCGCGATGGCGGGGGCTGAGCGAATCTTTGACCTTCTCGACTCAGACGAGGCACTGCCGGTCCGTGATGAACCGGTGCCGGTACCGAAGCTTTCGGGTACGATAGAGTTCGAAAACGTCTGGTTCACTTATCAGACGGACCTGGATGAATCACAGGAGCCGGACTGGGTTCTGCGTGACGTGTCTTTCAGCGTGTCACCAGGGCAAACAGTGGCGATCGTCGGTGCGACCGGCGCGGGAAAGACAACGATTATCAGCCTCCTGTTGCGGTTCTACGACATACAGAAGGGTACCATAAAGTTGGACGGCACCGACATTCGCGAGTTGGACCTGGCGCAGCTACGCAGGCATATTGGTCTCGTATTGCAGGATGTCTTCTTGTTCTCCGGATCAGTCAATCGCAACATCACGCTTGAGAACGATGACATTTCAGCGGATACGGTGCGCGCCGCGGCGCAGGCAATTGGTGCGGATCGATTTATCGAGAGGCTTCCTGACGAGTATGACCAGGAGGTACGCGAGCGCGGCCTGAGCCTCTCACATGGACAGCGGCAGATGCTGTCCTTCGCGCGCGCGCTGGTCTACGATCCGGAGGTGCTCGTGCTGGACGAGGCGACTTCCAGCGTAGACACCGAGACCGAAGAGGCGATTCAGCATGCGCTGGAAACCCTAATGCAGGGGAGGACGTCAATCGTGATCGCCCACCGACTTTCGACCATCAAACACGCAGACATGATTCTGGTCATGCACCGGGGTCAGATACGGGAACGTGGCCGTCACGAGGAGCTTCTTCGCCTTGACGGCCTGTACCGGCGATTGTACGACCTGCAGTATCGCGATCAGGAATCGCTTGTGTAACGCCAGCCGGCCGGTACGCACTAACGACCAGCCGATCATCTTCCCTCCAAAAGCCCTCAATTCATCGTCCATGAGCTACTATAAGGATGACCAGCTCGCCAGGTTTGGTGAGATTTCCGAAGGCAACAAGGTCCTTGGCGACGCCTTCTTCAGCTACTACGGCAAGGTCTTCGAGGACGGAGCGTTGTCCGCCCGCGAAAAAGCGTTGATCGCGCTGGCCGTCGCCCATGCCGTGCAGTGTCCGTATTGCATTGACGCCTACACGTCTGACTGTCTCGAAAAGGGCTCAGACCTCGAGCAGATGACCGAAGCTGTCCACGTCGCGTGCGCCATCAGAGGTGGCGCGTCGCTGGTTCACGGAGTGCAGATGTTGGACCAGACCCGTCGTATGACGATGTGACCATGCGGGACGGCATGATCGAACTGGATATTCTGGAGTCAAGCGGCGGGGTAGAGTCGGGAGACGGCCGTGCAGGGCAGAGCCCGGTGCCTGTGGGTGGTCCGCGACGGACGACGTCGCTGCATTCAAGACGCGCACCGCTGGCGAGCCCCGACGAACAGTTCCACGCACTCGAGCAAGTTGACCTGCGGCGTGACGGGCAGTCTGCGATGACGTTCATAGACGATGTTCATGCCGCCGGATGGCCGTCGCTTCGGCCGGATGCCCTTGAGATCTTTCAGATCAACGTAGGCAAGTTGTGCAACATGACCTGCATGCATTGTCACGTGGACTCTGGTCCCGACCGTGTCGATGAGAACATGGACAGGGAGACGATCGACGCCTGCCTACGCGCGATCGAGAATTCTGGCGCGCATACGGTTGATCTGACCGGAGGTGCGCCCGAGTTGAACCCGCACTTCGAGTATCTGGTGGATTCGTGTGTTCAAATGGGCAAGCACGTCCTTGATCGATGCAACCTTACGATACTCACGGTACCACGCTTTAGTCATCTGCCGAAGTGGTTTGCCGACCGCGGCGTCGAGGTCGTGTGTTCGCTTCCGCACTACCGGAAGATGGGAACGGACGCGCAGCGCGGCCAAGGGACCTATGAGAAGTCGCTCCAGGCGCTCGCGTCACTCAACGAAGCCGGTTATGGCAAGGGAGATTCGCGCAGGCAGCTGACGCTCGTCACCAACCCAGTGGGTGCGTTTCTAGCTGGAAACCAGGATTCGCTCGAAGACGAATGGAAATCGGCACTCGCTACAAACCACGGCGTCTACTTCGACCGACTACTGGCGCTGAATAACATGCCGATGTCTCGCTACCTCGAGTGGCTACTCGAAACAGGCAACCTTGAAGGGTATATGCAGCGGCTGGTCGATGCCTTCAACCCGGCGACAATCGGCGGGCTCATGTGTCGAAACACGCTCTCGGTCGACTGGCAGGGCTACCTGTACGACTGCGACTTCAATCAGCAGCTCGAGATGAATGTAAAGAAGGAAGACGGTGCCCGTCTCCACGTGTCAGACTTCGACCTCGAGAAGTGGCGCCAGCACGACATCGCAACGCATCAGCATTGCTACGGCTGTACCGCGGGCGCGGGAAGCGGTTGCGGCGGCGCCATCGCGTAACGCTCAGTAGAGCGCCATGTCGAACATCCGTCGGTGCGCTTTCGTGGCCGGGTGTTCACGGCCGAGCAGCGTGAACATCGCTACACCGAGCTTCCGCGCGCGGTCGTCGTCGTAGTTGCGATCTACGTTGAGTGACTTGATCAATGCCTCTGAGGCGGCGTCAAACTTTCCCGCCTTCACCGAATCGACCGCTGCCGAAAACGACTCTCGTCCAGGACCGTCTGGAAGTTCGGCTGCAAGCACGCCAGCGATTTCTTTCACAGCCTCCGCTATCTGGATGAGGTTCGGATCAGTGACCTCAACGCCTTCGAGTGCTGTCGCGCTTTGTTCGGCGTCGTTCCAGACGTTCGTTGCCGCAAAGAGCACCCGTGCCTGGGCATTGTCCGGATCGGCCGCCAGGACTTCCTTCAAAATCGATCGCGCTGCGGCGTGATCGCCAGCGAAGAATCGGTCGCTGGCGTCCTGAAGTCGCAAGCCCGTCTCCGACGGAATCGCATCGTCCAGCCAGGCACGCAGAGCGTGTTCTGGGAGTGCACCGGTGAACTCATTCACGACCTTGCCATCAACGAACAGCTTCACGGCCGGGATACCACGGATCCCGTATTGGACCGACAGATCCTGGTGCTCATCCGTGTTGATCTTCACCAGCTCCCATCGACCGGATTGCTCGGATGCGAGTTTTTCCAGCACCGGTCCCAGAATCCGACACGGGCCGCACCACGGCGCCCAGAAGTCTACCAGCACCGGGACAGTGCGACTCTTCTCCAACACATCTTCTTCAAAAGACTGAATCTCTGTGGCCATGTTAGCGTAGTTTTTTATCCCTCCAAACCCGGCGTCAAGCAGGTACGCGGCTACTCTTACGTCGGTCCCAGTTTCTTGATCGATCCCCAATTTGGAATGTTAATGAAGGTCTTCCGAGTGCAAACGAAGAGCAAAAGTCTCACCCTGGCGTTGATGGTTTCTGCGATTCTCGGATCGGCCGTTGCCGTAGGCTGCGCCGACCCTGGTAACGCGAGCGACGAGGCAAGTAACGGCCCTACCGAGCTGGTTCAGGATCCCTCAAGCGGACTATGGTTCGAGGGTGAGCGGCATTTTGCGAACGTGCGCCAGCTGACGTTTGGCGGCAACAACGCCGAGGCATACTGGAGCCCCGACGGCACCCAGCTCATCTTCCAGAGTGACTTTGCGGGAATTAATCCTCAGGGCTGCGACCAGATCTTCGTAATGAACGTCGACGGGTCTGAAGTTACCCCGGGGTCGCAGTACCAACTTGCATCTACGGGAGACGGTCGGACGACCTGTAGCTACTTCCTGCCCGACGGGCGCATCCTCTACGGCTCAACCCACGAGGGCTCTCTGGAGTGCCCGGCACCGGTTTTCTCGGCGGAAGGACGCTACGTTTGGCCGATCTATCCTGACTACGATATCTACGCTGCTAACCCGGACGGCTCAAATACCGAACTGCTAATCGGTGGTGAGGGCTACGACACTGAAGCGACAGTTTCCCCCGACGGCAAGTGGGTCATCTTCACGTCGACCCGCTCCGGTGATCTCGAACTCTGGCGCTACGAAATGGCGACCGGAGACGTACTTCAGCTAACTGACGAACTCGGTTACGATGGCGGGGCGTTCTTCTCACCCGATTCCAAGAAAATCGTCTGGCGTGCAAGCCGGCCAACCGGTGAACGCGCAGAGGTCTACAAACAGCTTCTGGCCGAAGACAAGGTGGAGCCCAGCGCGCTTGACATTTACGTGGCTGACATAGACGGCTCAAACGTGCAGCGCGTTACCGAGCTGCCGGGCGCAAACTGGGCGCCGTTCTTTCATCCGAGCGGTGAGCGAATCGTGTTCACGACCAATCACCACGTCATCGACACAGACCCGCGCGTGTTCGACATGTTCATCGTTGATCTCGACGGATCGAACCTTGAGCAGATCACGCACTCAGGGACGTTCGACGGATTCCCGATGTTTTCGCCTGACGGCAAGCGCATCGCATTTTCGTCCAACCGCAACGCGGAGGACCCAAGAGACACGAACGTGTTCGTTGCTGACTGGGTAGACTGAGGGCCCACGACACAAGGAAATGACTCTCGCAGAACTCGGCTGGGATGAGCGATATCAGGCCTCGCTCGATGCGATTCGGGAGTCGTGCCCGTCGGGTTGGGAGCCACTGGTCGTTTCCCGTGTTGTTCGTCAGGATCGAGGCAGCTACCAGCTGCTTTCGCCGCGCGGTCGGACGACCGGGATCTTGCCCGGCAACTTCAGTGATAAGCGCGTGGGCGTGGAGGGCGAGCCCTGCGTCGGCGACTGGGTCTTAGGCACGACCCAGCACGGTGATGATCTTTGCGTCGTCCGAGGAGTCCTTGAACGTACCAGCGTGTTCTCCAGGAAAGCGGCGGGGTCTCACGTCCATGAGCAGTTTGTCGCGGCCAACGTCGACAAGGTGTTCCTTGTGTCAGGACTCGACCACGACTTCAACATTCGCCGTATGGAGCGCTACCTGACACTGGCAAAGCGGAGTGGTGCTCGTGCGGTTGTAGTACTCAACAAGGCCGATCTCGTCCGCGACGTAGAATCCTACATAGAGAGGGTTTCCGCCGTCGCCCCGGGCGTTGATGTTGTCGCCGTCAGCACTGTCGGGTCGCCTGGCATCGATTCGCTACTTGCCCACGTCGAACCGGCGCAAACTTATGCCCTCCTGGGATCGTCGGGAGTGGGCAAGTCGTCCATCTTGAACGCAATCGAGGGGGGTGGTACGCTCCGCGTCCAGCCGGTTCGCGAAGACGATAGTCGCGGCAGGCACACCACAACAGCACGGGAACTATTTGTCACGCAGCGGGGCGCGCTTATCATCGATACGCCGGGAATGCGTGAGCTACAGTTGTGGGCCGAGTCCGAGGACGTCGATGACGCGTTTCCCGAAATTCTTGCTCTCGCCGAGCAATGTCGTTTCGCGGACTGCGCGCACGACGGCGAGCCGGGATGCGCGGTTCACCAGGCCCTCGATGCGGGCCAACTCGATGGCTCTCGTCTCGCGTCTTATCTGAAGCTTCAGCGAGAAACTGCGTGGCTCGAACGAAGAATCAGCGAGACGCCTCGCGAACAGCGAGAACGAGACCGGGCCCTCGGCCGCATGTACCGAGAGATCAAGCGATACAGTCGGAAAAACAAGGGGCGTTAACTAACTCTTCCCCGGGCTCACGAGCGCCAGGCGTCAAGATGCTCAGCGACCCACTCGTCGTCTGTGAGGTGCGGATACTCGGCGCGTATCGACTGGATGAGCTCCTGCTGCCCTGGGCTCATGATCTCATTCGGATTCAGGCAGCGCGGATGCTGCATCAGCCCCTGAGAATGCAGTACGTAGTGAATGCCCGCGATGCAGCCGGCGAAGTTGTTGGCCACGTCGAAGAGTGCCGCATTCGATTCAGTCACCTCGCCCGAGAGAGTCTGCAACTGTGCATCGATCATCCCCGACGATCGCGCTTCTTTGCAGCGCTCTAGATGCGTCACCGCCGGACGCGTCCAACACGCCCAGTGGCCGAGGAGCCCGCCGCTGAAATGCACCGATCTGGGTGGTGACGTGTGGCCGTCAGCCGGGAATTGCCATGACGAAGCGAGATCCAGCACAATGTGGTCGTCATTGCCCGTGTACAACGCGATTTCGCTCGCACGCTCGCTGTGGGATACGGCACGCAGCGCATCTTGCGTCATGTACCGATTAAACGGCGCAACCTTGATGCCAATGACGTTTGGTATTTCTGCAAACTGGCGCCAGAAGCTGTAGCTGAGCACGCGTCCCCCAACGGCCGGTTGAAGGTAGAAGCCCACAATGGGCAGAATCGACGCGACTGTTCGGGAGTGCTCCAGCAATCTGGCCTCGCCGGCGTCACCCAGTGCCGCCAGCGAGAGAAGCCCCGCGTCGTATCCGAGATCGCGTGCGATTTGCGCCTCGCCAGCTGCTTGATCGGTATCACCGCAGACGCCGGCAATAAGAAAGGTTGTTCCGTGATCAGGAGTTGACCGCACGGTTTCCGCGGCCAGTTCAAGCACCGGCGCGAGCAGATTGACACCCGGATCCCTGATCTCAAACTGTGTGGTGTGGACGCCTACCGCAATGCCTCCCGCACCCGCAGCGAGGTAGTATTTTGTGAGCGCGCGCTGAGATCGCTCGTCGAGTTGTCCGGAAGCCGTGAGCGCAAGCGGATGGGCCGGGATCACGAGCCCGCTGGCGAAATGCGCGAGCTTTACCGGATCTGGCAACGGATAGCTAGTAGGCACCGTCCCTCGTTTCAAAGTGAGTTGGCTTCGACCAGACGGTCCCACCCATCCGCGTCCATGCGGCCGTCCACTGAACCATGTCGCCCAGCTGCACGCTCGGCGCGCCAAATCTGTCGACCATTAAAGAGGCGTTCGACAGTAGCGCGGTGGCCTGTTCACTACCTACGAACGCAACTTCTTTCTCCAGCAGGTCGGCAAGTTCTGATGCTACGGCGCGTACGCCGTGAATACCCGGGCCAGTGACGTTTAGTCGGATCAAATGTGACGCGTTGCCGCGTTGGCTAGACTGTAGGAGAGAGGCGCTTCGCAAGACGATATCGTTGGCGTCTCCTTGCCATATGCAGTTGAAGTAGCCGGTGCTGACGTCGATGGGCTGGTCTGCATTTATCCGCTGCGCGATGTCGTTCAAAACGCCGTAGCGCATGTCGATGGCATAGTTAAGACGCACCAGCACGACGCTGCAGTCGCCTGCAACGGCAAAGTGTTCGAAAACGCGTTCTCGTCCTACACACGAGGCAGCGTATTCACCAATCGGGTGAAGCGAGTCTGACTCCACGGACCCACCCGAGTCGGGCGTGGACATCGGATAGACGTTGCCGGTGGACAGGGCAACGATCTGCGCACCACGATATCGGCGGCAGACGAAGGTCGGAATGACAGCATTCGTGGACCACGTGCGGTGTGGTGCGTCGCTCGTACCAAACTTCTGCCCGACGAGGTAATACACGAGCTCTGCATCGGGGAGGGCGTTGTACACTTCCGGATCAAGCAGGTCAGCCTGCGCGATCGTAACGCCGTGGGCCTCGAGTTTTGATCGAGCCTCGGCGTCTGAGAACCGGCTGACGGCTACGATCTCGACGCTGCGTCCTGCGGCCGCGACGGCCCTGGCCAGTCGGATGCACAACGTGGGGCCCATCTTGCCACCGGCGCCGAGAACGACTACGCGGCGGGGAAGCATAGCGACGAGCGACACCAGTTCTGCTGATGGCGCGGTCATGAAATCTATCAGATGCGGTTCGTCCTCGAACTCCCGCGGTTGGTGCGGCCGGCTAGTCATGCCAGCAATTTACAAACCTTGGCCCTACCGGTGGGATCCGGAGCGCGCGTACGTTCGTTCCCGAGCGACACCGCAACTACACCGAATAGATGGCCCAGATCGTGTTGAACACGGTTGCGCTGGACCCGCTCCGCTGGTCTACACCCAAGCGCAATCATTTCTCGCTCGCCGAACTTATCGGTCCCATATCACTCGAGACTCGCTTTCGTGGACTTGAGATCTGGCAGTATCACCTCACGGATATTGCACTCAACGACGTCGAGGCATTGCAGCTCAGGCTTGCCGAGGCACAACTCACGGCGGAGGTCGTCGGCCTCTATCCCGTTTTGTGTGGTAGTCTAGCTACTGATTCTATGGCGGAGTGCAAGCGGCTGATCGACGTCGCCGCCGTACTCGGAGCCAAATCAGTCAAGATCTTTGTTGGCGACCAACCATCTGCGGATATCAGTGACGGGGCCTGGGAGGAGTCGCTGCGTAACCTGGATGCCTTGATTCGCGCTGCCGACTCCGCCGGAGTTGCGCTAAACGGCGAGAATCACCAGAACACGTTGTTTGACGACGTGCTCTCCTTGACTCACACGATGGCCGCCGTTGGGGAGGGCCGGATGGGAGTCTGCTTCCAGCCCTATGATTTCACCGATTCGCACCACACGCTTGAGGTGCTAAGAAAGCTCGCACCAGATGTGCGTCACGTTCATTTTCAGGGGCGCGCGCTGGACGGAGAGTTCTGTTTGCTTGAAGATGCCCCAATCGATTACCCCGCGTTTATGAGTGTCTTGAAGAACGCGCGGTTTGACGGTCCGATGTCGATTGAGTTTGTGAAAGACTGCGTGGTGGCCTCGATCTCGGATTTCGATCTTGAGCTTGTCCTAGCGAACGCAGAGAAAGACCGACGCTTTCTGGAACGGACTGCCGGCCAGGTCGGTCTTGAGATACGCTAGTTGTCGCCTGCGCCGTTTGCACGCGTGAGTTGTTTGTTCGAGACGCGTATGAGTCCGATTCCGATCAGTACAGCAAGGACACCGGCCAGAACGTTGAGATGCGTCCCGCTACCCGCTGCGGCCGGCACCGCGATGATGCACAGCACGCTGCCCAGTACGATCGAGAGAATCCCGGCGAGTTTGTAGGCGCGAAAGCCGCGCAGATCGATGGCCTCGCCTGGCACGCGCAGTGCCGGTGTTTTCAGGTCAGTATCGAACGCGCGCAAAGACTCGCGATGACGCGTAGACTTCGGGAACCATAGCATCGAACCGAAGAACGCAACGGAAGCGCCTACCACGCCGACGAGCGTGTTCAGTTCATAGCGGGTCATTTCCAATCCGAGCACCGTCACGCGGATGTCCTGAAAGAGATCTCCGAACGTTGATGCCGGCAGTCCCAGCGACCTGTTTGCGACGATCGCGCCAACGATGACGCACATCACACCGAACCCGAAAGCGACCATTCCGCTCCACCACGGCGTCTTTCGAAACACGAGACCAAGGAAGATCGGAATGAACATGGGCGGGCTGTATAGCGAGTTCGCCCGCAGGTACGTATCGAAGGCACCGCCAAACCGATCCATATTGAACGCAATCCAGACAGCGATCACGCCCATGATTGCGACGCTGAGGCGGCCGACGATCAGCTGACTCCGGTCAGAGGGATCCCTGCGCGAGATCCTGTTTCGCAGCGGAACGTAGATGTCCTTCGTGACGACGGCAGCCATCCAGTTGATGGCGGAATCGGCTGAACTCATGGTGGCCGCGAATATGGCCGCGACCATGATGCCAAGCATGCCGTGCGGAAGCGTCGTAAGCGCAAGCGTCACGAACGAAGCTTCTGTGGGGTCGGTGAGAGTTGGCCACAGGGAGGCGATATCAGGAAACATCACCTTCGACGCGAGAATTGGTGCAACCCACAGGAACGGCATCAGCAGTGACAGGCCGGCGCACCAGAGTGCCATCTTCTTCGTGTCGCGCTCGTCAGGAACGCAATAGTACCGTTGGGCGATGTGGAAGTTGACGTTGTAGCCCAGTACGATATTGACGAAGTAGACGACCCAGAATAACGGCGGTTGGCTCTTCAGCCCGAAGCCAAGGTAATCTGGTGGCGCTTCCCTCACCAGTGTACTTATTCCGTTGAGGAAGTTGCCGCCGCCGAGTTTCACGTATGCGACGGGCAACAGTATGACCGTGATCAGAATGAGGATTATGAACTGTAGTGCATCGGTCACCATGACTGCCCACAACCCGCCGAGCAGCGTGTAGAAGATCAACACGACGCCCGTAATGAGCATCGTGAACTGCAGTCCCGACATCGTGCCGAAGCCCAGGTCGAAAACGCGTTCATTGAAACCGAGGGCCGTGCTCACGAAGATGCACAACGTATAGATCATAATGCCCAGGATGAGCACGTTGGGCACCAACGCCAGAAGCGAGTAGAAGTACGTCGTTGCTGGTGAGTAGCGGCGTTCAAGGTACTCCATCGGAGTATCGATGCGCGTTCGCTTCCATAGCGGACCGTAAATGAAGTACCCGAAGAGGTAGGCAGGGCCTGCCAACGAAAACAGGATTAGGGCGGCCCCCCCGTTCTTGTACGTGAAGCCCGCCGCGCCGACAAACATGAAAGCGGAGAAACCGGAAACGAAGAGCGAGACCATGGAGAGGACCCACGGGATTCTTCCACCACCCTTGAAGTAGTCGCTGGTCTGCTCGTTGAAGCGCGCGACGTAGACACCTACGCCGGCGATCGCCAGCATGTAGCCAGCCACGATCAGGTAGTCAAAAGCGTTGAGAAACTTCAGGTCTGGCATCGCGGGCGCTGCGGTTCGGCTCGGCCGAAGATAGGCCGCCAACCGATAAGTTCGCGAGGCGGTTCAAGATGTGGGTCAGCTGTGGCGCAAATCCACGCGACGTTGTACCCTCTGCAAACGATCCAGCCAAAACGGTCATGAAGTCACGCCGAGATTTCCTTCGTCAGCTTGCCGCCTCGGGCGCCTTTTCCTTCACAGTTCCGCATGCGCTAAGTAGCCCCTGGCTAGGGGGGGCGCTGCAGCGCTCACCAGCAGCCGGCACGATGATCGGCGGGTTGTTTTTCGGAGGTGAAGACACCGACAGGCTACGCTCGTTGTACGCGAGCGAGACGTTCGCTGAACTGAGGGAGCGCATCTCGAACGTGGACCGAGCAGCTGAGCGTAGCTTCCTGGCGGATGACGTTCGGTACAACGACCAGTTGTTCCATCTGCCGCGTGTCTCGCGAACGGCTGAGGAGATGGCGTTTCACTACCTGATGACGGGCGACGAAGACGCGGCCGAGCTCGCGGCATCGTGCATGGAAGCGATGTCAAAATTTGATCGGTGGGACTACTTCCTTGAAGGTGGAGACCGCGTCTTTGGACTGCAGCGCGCGCCTCAGGCGAGCGTATCCACCAGCCTGTGCTGGGACTGGCTCGAGGGTTACGCCGACGCTGATACCCGCCGTCAATGGCTGCAGTTGATGGGCGACAGGGGCTGTGAACCGAGCTGGCTCGGACTCTATGGCATGCGCTACCCCGATCGGGTCGAAGGCTGGTCCATAGACGAAACAAGTTCCTTCTTTGAGCACCGGCCAGACGAGAGAATTGACTTGTCCAACTGGCCGCACATCCTTGATCGGACAAACTTGAAGGCGGTTCCGGCCTCCGCCCTCGCGGTAAGTGCCGTCGCCTACGCGCGCGAATTCGGCGAAGACGAGCGCGTCGAGAAGTGGATTGAGCAGGCAATCTTCAGCCTGCGAACGTTCAGGGACTTGTTCGCTACCGACGGCTCCTACGATGAGGGCGTGTCGTACGCCAACTACACAACGTCGCACATCGCTCAGGCAACCGTCGTGCTCGAGCGGTACAACGGCGTCAGTCTCTTCGACGAGATCAACTGGGCCGGATACATAGACTACCTGTGTGGGATGTCAATGGCGACAGCCATTGATCCAGCGGGCATCGTAAACTTTGGCGACGCGGGCGGTGGCGCCACGGCAGCGGTTCCGTACTGGATTGCCGGACGCGCTGGTGACGAGCGTGCTCGCTGGTTTGGTGATGCAATGTCCCGCGAGAAAGACATGTGGTCGTTGCTGTGGCATCCAGGCGACGTAAAGCCCGAGCGACCTGAGCAAGCGCTCACGCTCTGGCACTCCTCGCTGGATTGGATGGTTGCGCGTACCGGACACCGCCCCGGCGATCTTGTCGTCGCAATGCGGAGCGGGGGGCCGGCCAATCACGAGCATGCGGACCGAAACAGCATTATCGTGAAGTGGGGAGGAGAGATCCTCATTGCCGACCCGTATCGACCGCCCTACGCCTTTGCTGATCCGTCGTGGATGATGCGCACCACCGCAGGGCACTCATCAGTGTTAGTTGACGGCGAAGGGCACCAGTATCATGACGGCAGTGAGGGTACCAATCCCTCCGACGCAGTCGCCCATATCATCAGAAGTGGAGAGCGCGACGGTTTTGTGTTCTGGACCAGCGACGCAACGCCCGCTTACCAATTGGTGAATCCAGACGTCAAGTCGATTACGCGATCAGTCTATGTTTTTGGTGACTCCGAGATCGTGCTGATCCTGGACAAGCTTCGGAAACGCCAGACCCCTTCCGTGATCGAGGCGCGCTTCTTTGGTGACAATCGGGAGGGCTTCCCGAGGCACTTGAATACGTTGAGCGGAGGCGACAAGCAGGCCCCGGCTCCCAGCGGGGGATGCAAGATCTCTGTTGCAGACGGCAGCCGGGCCGCGATGATCATCGAGCGGCCACTTGCGTCAGCCGCCATCACGTCCGTTTCGCCGAGTGGCGTGAAGGCTGAGGCTGCGCGGTTGCCAATTCCCGAGGAGACGGCAGCGCTGCATCCTTTCGGGGCGATGCGGACCGTCGACCCCTCACTCGCTCCCATGCTGCTGACCGTCGTTGCTCCGTATCAGGTGGGTCCGCCTCCTGTTGATATCCGGGAAAACGAGGATGGTACCTTCGATCTCGACGTTCGGACCGACGTGGGCCGTGTCGTCTGCCGGATTCGGGACGTGGGCGCGATTCCTGACGTCATGGTCGAGTCGGCCTGATGAACGAGCGCCGAGTGGAAAAGTTGGCCTTGGCTAAATTGTGAAGTCGGAGTAACTTCTCCCCATTACCACGCCAAACAGCTTCTCGAAAGGCCTTGCCCCATGACGGTTTCAAAGTCGCAACCAAAGCCACATGTCGAGGTCTTCGTGGCCTTGCTTGTTGCTGTAATTCTCGGCGGTTGTAGGCCGGGCGCGAACCCTCAATCTGCTGATGGGCGGGTCGCCGTCGTAGCTACCACCAATCTGGTCGGAGACGCCGTATCGATAGTTGGCGGCGAGCATGTGAACGTCACGGCCCTGATGGGACCGGGTGTGGATCCGCACCTTTACAAAGCGAAGGAGGGTGATGTGACGCGCATGAGCCGCGCGGACGTCATTTTCTATGGCGGGCTTCACCTGGAAGGGAAGATGGTCGAGCTGTTTGAGCAGATGCGCGAACGCGGCCGAGAGACGATTGCCGTTAGCGACGGCGTACCGCGGGAGCAGCTAATTGAGCCGGAGTCATTTGGCGGCAATTATGACCCACATGTTTGGTTCGACGTGGCGCTATGGAAACAGGTTGTGCATTTTCTCGGCGAGGAGCTGGCTCGAATCGACGAGGAGCATGCCGACGAGTACCGGATGCGCGCTGAAGACTACACGGTTCAGCTTGACTCACTGGACGCGTGGATGAAGGAAACGCTCTCGGGTGTCCCGGCGACAGCGCGCGTGCTAATCACTTCGCATGACGCCTTCGGATACTTTGGCCGTGCCTACGGCCTGGAGGTCCGCGGGCTTCAGGGAATCAGTACCGTGTCTGAAGCCGGCACGGCAGATGTCCAGCAGCTTGCGGAGATGGTTGCCGAGCGAAGGATTCCCGCGCTGTTTGTTGAGTCGTCTGTGTCCCCACGGGGTATAGAGGCGGTGCGCGCGGCGGTTCGTTCTCGCGGCTTTGAGGTTGAGATCGGCGGTAGCCTCTTTTCGGATGCACTTGGTGACACCGACACCCCCGAAGGCACCTATCTCGGGATGGTCCGGCACAACGTTCGTACTATTGCGAACGGTCTGACGGCCGGGGACTAGCCCGCCCGCATTCATCAAATCGGCAGACCCATGTCTGATGCCGGATTCGCAGTTGACGTTCGCGACGTTACCGTCGCCTACCGCGAGAAACCAGTACTCTGGGACATCGATCTCGAGGTTGCGCCTGGGGTCCTGATGGCGGTTGTCGGTCCGAACGGTGCTGGCAAAACGACCCTGATCAAAGCGATTCTGGGTTTGATAAAGCCGGCAGCGGGCGAGGTGCTGATCCACGGCCGGCCGTATTCCCAACAGCGGCACCGTGTCGCGTACGTTCCGCAGCGAGGCAGCGTCGATTGGGATTTCCCGACAAATGTCCTCGATGTCGTGACCATGGGCCTTTACGGTAAGCTGGGCTGGGTGCGGCGCCCGACGAAACAGCACAAGGCGGTGGCGCTTGAAGCACTGCGCAAGGTGAATATGGAGGCATTCGCGAGCCGCCAGATCTCCCAGCTATCGGGTGGACAACAGCAGCGCGTGTTTCTAGCGCGAGCGCTTGTGCAGGAGGCCGACGTCTACTTCATGGACGAACCGTTCCAGGGCGTTGACGCGGTCACTGAACGGTCCATTATTGAACTGCTTAGAGCCCTCCGGGCCGAAGGTAAGACCGTGGTCGTGGTCCATCATGATTTGCAAACCGTCCCCGAATACTTCGACTCTGTTCTACTTCTCAATGTGCGTCGAATTGCGAGCGGCCCCGTCGAAGACGTCTTCACCGAAGAGAACCTTCGCGTGACTTACGGCGGTCGGGTCGGATTTGTGAAGTTCGTGAGGCAGCAGTCAGGTGTTGACAATGCTTGAGCTGCTGTTCACCGACTACACGATCCGCACAGTCGCCCTGGGCGCCGCAATTCTCGGTTGCGTTAGCGGAGCGCTCGGTACTTTCGCCGTGCTCAGAGAGCAGAGCCTGCTTGGCGATGCTGTCTCTCATGCAGCGCTGCCCGGCATCGTGCTCGCCTACATGTTGACAAGCTCGAAGGCTTCGATTGTACTGATGCTGGGGGCGGGTGTCTTTGGCGCGCTTGCAACAGGCCTGGTGCTGTCAGTCACTTCGCAAACCCGCATCAAGTTCGATACCGCACTGGGAATTGCGCTGTCGGTTTTCTTCGGGTTTGGCCTGGTGCTCCTCACCTTCATGCAGAAGCGACCCGACGCCAACCAGGCTGGTCTTGAGACGTTCCTGTTTGGTCAGGCTGCGGCGCTTGTGTCTTCCGACGTGATTACGATGGCCGTGATTGGTCTCTGTGCGATGATCGTGACCGCGTTCTTCTGGAAGGAGTTCAAGATCGCATCGTTCGACCCCGATTTTGGTAAGACACTCGGGCTCCGTATGAACTTCGTTCAGGGTGTGCTCATGGTCCTGTTCGTACTTGCCATCGTCATTGGGCTGGAAGCCGTTGGCGTCGTGCTTATGAGCGCACTTCTCATCGGGCCCGCCGCAGCGGCAAGGCAGTGGACCGACCGACTCAGCCTCATGTTCGTCCTCGCGGCGATTATTGGTGCCGCCAGCGGTGTAACCGGCGCGCTCATCAGTTCGACAGGTTCGGCGCTGCCAACCGGCCCCATAATCGTTCTCTGTGCGGGCGTGTTCGTGGCGATTTCGCTTCTGTTTGCGCCCCGTCGCGGACTGACATGGAGGTGGTTGAGAGAATGGCGTAACGGCCACAGACTGCGGATGGAAGCCGTGTTGCTCGACCTCTACGCACTGGCGTCGCAGCACGAACGACCCGACTATCCGCACGAGGCGGCGGTGCTCGACTTGATGGCGCATCCGATTACGGGCTCAGCTCGGTCGCTGACCGCGCTCGAGGACCGCGGGCTTGTAGCGCGCGTCGGAGAGACGCAGTGGTCGCTAACACAAGCCGGCGTTGCCCGGGTAGACGCTATCGTCGCTGACCGGTTCGAAGGCGGAGCGATGCACGGAGGGAAGTCCGTTGCCATACGTCATGACACCTGAGCAAATCGAAATACAGCTCGTCGCATGTGCAGTCGCCGCAGCGTGCGCGATGCCGGGTGTCTTCCTGATACTGCGCAAGATGGCAATGATGAGCGACGCGATCAGCCACGCCATTCTCCCCGGAATCGTCCTTGCGTTCTTCGCCGTGGGTGAACTGCATTCGCCCTGGCTCATCGCAGGGGCTGCCGTGGCGGGCCTTGCCACCGTGGTACTTGTTGAATCGATCAGCTCAACACGCCTGGTCAAAGAGGACGCTGCGATAGGTCTTGTCTTTCCCGTGCTGTTTTCGGTCGGCGTGCTGCTTATTGCGAAGTTTGCAGGAGATATACACCTCGATACCGACGCGGTCCTTACAGGGGAGCTCGCATTTGCTCCTTTTGATCGCCTGACGATTGGCGGCGTGGACTTCGGTCCGAAGTCGCTGGTCACGATGTTGACGATCGGATTTGTGAATGCGGTGTTCATCGCGACCTTCTATAAGGAGCTGAAGCTGGCTACTTTTGACGCCGGCATGGCGGCATCGCTCGGCTTTGCACCCGTTGTGCTCCATTACGTTCTAATGGCGCTCGTCTCAATAACAGCTGTTGGTGCATTCGACGCGGTTGGCTCGATCCTCGTGGTGGCGTTTATGATTGGGCCGCCCGCCTGCGGCTATCTCCTGACCGATCGCCTCTCCACAATGATGCTGATAAGCGTTGGCTTCGGCTTACTGTCTGCCATCTCCGGGTACTGGGTCGCCCATGCGCTCGACGCATCGATCGCGGGTTGCATGGCGAGCGCCGTCGGTGTGCTTTTTCTGGTAACGGTCGCCGTGGCTCCGGGTCGAGGTCTACTGTCTGTAGTGCGTCGACAATCGAGGCAGCGGTGGGCCTTCGCCGAGAAGATGCTGGCGATCCACCTCAAGCAACACGAAGGGCTTCCTGAAGAGGCGCGAGAGAACAGGGCAGCTCACCTGCAGGAGCACTTGCGATGGGAAGCAGAGTTCGCCCGTAGTGTCGTTCGTCGGGCGGTGGAGGATGGGTTTGTTGAGGACGACGCAGGTTTTCTGCACCTCACAAAGGCGGGTCGCGTGCTTGCGTCAGAAACAGTGGTCGACGCGTAGGGGCATAAAGAAAGCGACGGTGCTGTTAAGTACCGTCGCTTCTTCTTGATCCGAAGATCAAACCTGCGACAACGATATGAAGAACCCCTTCATATCACAGTGGGCACCGCTCAAGTCCTTTTAACTTCCCCGGACCCCCGCTCATTGTGTTGAACACGGTGCGTGAGCACAGCGCGCAAAACACAGCGCGAAGATGTCGAGAACGCCGGAACGCTATCGAATGGGGCCTGTTGGCCAGACCTGAAGTTTGGTTCCCTCAAGTATCGCTGTTAGGTTCTTACTTGAAGTGGCCGCAGGTTTTCGTTGCACGACTCAGTGTCGCGTTTGTTCAACTGAGCTGTGCTTTTTTCAGGGCGCCCTGAAGGACGCGATTCATTTCTTGTACTTCGTCCTCAACCGATTCTGAAACTGCGTTGTGCTTGTCGCGAAGTGTCAAAAGCTCTTCCGTAATCGACAACGCGGCGATGACTGCAGACGTTAGCTCGGGTTGCTCTGGATGCGTCTTTCGAAACGCCTCAATCCGTGTGTTAAGGTAGGCGGCCATTTCAAGTGTCGCCTCACTGTCTTCGTCGACGACACGCAACGGGTAGTCGCGATCGAGAATCCGAACCTTGATTGATCGTTCGACCTGCATGGTTATCCGACTGGTTCCTGAAGGTGCCGATCAATAATAGCAATGTATCGCTCAAGTCGCTCTCTCAGAACGTCCCTGTCCTCCGAGAAGTTGATCGTCGCGCCGTCGGCCATATCATCTGGTGATGTTTTTGACCACAGCGTACGCAGCGATTCAGACAGCTGCGTGTTTTCGGCGTGAAGCCGACGGATCTCCTTTGCCGCCTGGTTGACGTTTTCCTTCAGGATGGCAAGCGAGGGCGATGTTGTAGCCATGACGCTTGTGCGGAAACTGCTGTTATTGTGTGGCTTATTTCGCGACGCGAATTTCAATATACAATCCTATGCGCGAAGTTCACCAGCGTGTCGTTTCTGCAGCGCGGAAACGACATTGGCGACCGCAGCATCTACCTCGCCATCAGTCAGCGTGCGGTCAGACCCGAAACGCATCGAGATTGCCACGCTCTTTTGTCCCGAAGGAATTCCCTTACCCTCATACACGTCAAAAATCTCGGCGCCTCGCATGAGCTTCCCGCCCGCGTTTAGCGTGGTCTTCAGCAAATGACCCGCGCTGGTCTCTTTCGATACAACCACAGCGAGGTCGCGCTCGACAACCGGGTGACGCGAGGTAGCCTGATACTGCACGCGCTCACGCGAGCGGCTGGCGATGATCGCCGACAGGTCCAGCTCGGCGCAGTTCACGGGCGCATTGACTCCGAACTCGTTTGCGATCTCAGCCGACAGTTGCCCAACAAAGCCGACGTTGTTGCCGTCAAGTACAATCATCTGTCCGGCTTCGAACAGCTTGGTATCTGGCAGCGTGTCGCTAAACGCAATGTCGATGCGAAGCTTGCGCGCTATCGATTGTACAGCTCCTTTGACGTCGTAGTAGTCGTAGTTGTCTGGTGCATCGTCGAAAGAGCGTCGGCGCTTCGGGCCGGCCGCCACGAGAAGTAAGTCCGTGCGCTCCGAGTAGCCAGCGACGGCGCCGCTGGTGTCTTGTGGATTCGTGGCAAACACGTTCCCAGTCTCAAAGAACCTCAGTAGGTCCTGCCCACGGTTCGCATTGAACTGCAGCACGGGAAGCGCACCAGCAAGGAGCGACGGTCGAAGCGTCGTCATTTCGCTGGTTATCGCATTTACGGTTACTACGGGCTTGCCGAGCAGTCCAGTAAGCTCGGACGCCTGAAACCGCCCGGCGGTGTCTTCCGAGATAAGACTATTCGTGAAGATCTCTCTGTAGCCGGCGCCGACGAGGACGGAGTGGAGGGCGTCCATTGTTTGGTCCTCGAGGCGCTCCTCGGGCGCGAAGTTGGGCACGCGCGTCGCCTCTGGCATGGGAAAGGATGCGTATCCGCGGAGGCGGGCGACCTCCTCGATGATGTCGATCTCTCGTTCCACGTCAGGCCGAAAAGTTGGGACCGCGCACGCAATCACACCAGGGTCGTCTGTGACTGAAATGCCAAACCCGATCGCCGTCAAGAGCTCGGACACCTCGTTGTGCGGGAGTGCGAGTCCGAGGTGGCGCTCAATCTGCGATAGGCGCAGGGTCACCGTGCGTCGGGTATCGGGTTCGCCAACGTGGATCATTCCGTCCACAAGAACACCGCCGCCCGTCTCCGCAATAAGTTCTCCCGCACGCGCCACGGCCCGCGCCTGACCTGCGCTGTCGACGCCGCGTTCAAACCGGTAGGAGGCGTCGGTCTGCAGTCCAAGCTGCTTCGACGTGCGACGGATCATCGCGGGGTTCCAGTATGCACCCTCAACGAGTACGCGCGTGGTATCATCAGAGACTTCGGTGTTCATGCCTCCCATCACGCCACCGATGCCAATCTCGCGTTCGCCGTCCCAGACCATCATCGTGCCGACCGGGACAGTGCGCTCCTTCTCGTCGAGCGTTACGAAGCGCGTTTCCGATTTGCTTTCACGCACTACGATCTGCTCTCCTACAAGCTTGTCCAGGTCATACGCGTGCAGCGGTTGCCCGAGTTCAAGCATGACGTAGTTCGTGATGTCGACGACGTTGTTGCGGGGCCGGAGTCCGACGGCCCGCAGTCTCGCCTGCATCCATTTGGGTGATTCAACTACGTTCACTCCTTCAACGACCATTGCCGCAAACCGGGGGCATCCGTTCGGCGCCTCAACGACAACGGACACGCGTTCTTCCACCGACCCGGCTTGCGACGGCGGTACTGGCTGCGGCGTTCGCAACTCGGCCTTGGTCAGCGCAGCAACGTCTCGCGCTACCCCGACGTGACTGGTCGCGTCCGGGCGGTTTGGCGTAATGGCAATGTCGAGCACGACATCCCCAACTGGTTGTCCAGACTGTACGAGTACGTCCCGGACGGGGGCGCCGACAGGTGCATCCGCTTGCAGAACGAGGATGCCGTCGTGATCCTCGCCTACCCCAAGCTCATCCTCGGCGCAAATCATACCCTCGGAGTATTCGCCGCGGATTTTGGAGCGCTTGATCTTGAGCGCAACTGCTCTGCCCGGTTGCTTTTGGTCGGGCACCGTTATGGTCGACCCGATGGTCGCAACCGCGACCTTCTGTCCGGCCGAAACGTTCGGGGCCCCGCAGACGATCTGGAGCGGCTCCGGATTGCCGACATCAACTTTACAAAGAGAGAGCCTGTCAGCATTCGGGTGTCGACCGGCCTCTATGACGCTGCCCACGACAACGCCGTCGAGCGTTCCTCCGATCCGCTCAACCGATTCCACCTCAAGCCCCGCCATGGTTAGCAGGTCAGCGAGCGCACTCGGATCGCTGTTGACTTCGACGTGCTCGCTGAGCCAGTCAAGACTGATTTTCATAGTGCCTGTCTGTTATTCCTGACTAGAACTGATCCAGAAATCTGACGTCGTTCTCGTACAGGACTCTGATGTCGTCAATACCGTACCGAAGCATTGCGATTCGTTCGATGCCCATACCGAACGCGTATCCGGAATAGACTTCGGGGTCGATGTCGACGGCGCGCAGGACGTTCGGATCAACCATGCCGCAGCCAAGGATTTCCAGCCAGCGGCCACCGCCAGGATGATCCGGGTTCGCGAACCAGATGTCGACTTCCGCGCTCGGTTCCGTAAACGGGAAGTAGTTGGGTCGAAACCGCATTCGGACGTCTGATCCGAAAATGGCACGCGAGAACGTCCGCAGTATGTAGTGCAGGTCGCCGAGCGTTACCTGCGTGTCGACGTACAGTCCTTCGACTTGGTGGAAGAGGCAATACGACTTGTAGGTAATCGCCTCGTTTCGATAGACACGGCCAGGGACCACGACGCGCACGGGTGGAGGCTGGTTCTTGAGAATCCTGATCTGCGCTGGTGAGGTGTGCGTGCGGAGCAACACGCCGGAATCACCGTCGTCAGACGGCGAGACAAACAGGGTGTCCTGCATGTCGCGCGCCGGATGATTCGACGGAAAGTTCAGCGCAGTGAAGTTATGCCATTCGTCTTCGAGCTCTGGGCCCTCCGCCACGTGGAAGCCGTAGCGTTCGAAGATCCGGAGGATGGCGTTGCGGGTCTGGGTAATCGGGTGAAGCGACCCGACGAGGGGCTCGCGCCCCGGCAGCGTGACGTCGAACTTCGCCGCGCCAGGCGCCGCCTCCGCTGCCTTCTTCGCTGCGGCGACGCGGGACTCTGCCAGCTTCTTGAGGGCGTTGACGGACTGACCAAAATCGCGCCGTTGCCCGGGGGCGACTTCGGGGATGCGCTTCATCAGGTCATTGATCAGCCCACGCTTCTGTCCAAGGTACTTGATGCGGAACGTCTCGGCCGCATCGGGCGAGCCAATATCTGCTGATTCGATTTCCGTTCGCAGCTCGCGAACCACGTCGTCTATCTCTGCCATTTGCGGATGCATCGCGTGCTAGGGTAAAAAAAATCCCGCTCGACCGAAGGCGAGCGGGACAATTTCGAGGCGCAACGCCGACTACGAGTTTACGTGTTCGACAACCTTCGCAAAAGCCTTGGGGTCATTCATGGCCAGGTCGGCCAGGACCTTCCGATTCAGCTCGATGTCTGAACGGTTCAGTTGGCCAATGAATCTGGAGTAGCTCATGCCGTTGATGCGTGCGCCGGCGTTGATGCGTGTGATCCAGAGACGGCGGAACTGACGCTTGCGCTGACGTCTGTCGCGATAAGCGTACGACATTGCTCGGTCGACCGTGTGCTTGGCGACCGTGTAGATTTTGGATCGTCGCCCCCAGTATCCCTTAGCGGCGGCCAGCACGTTCTTGCGGCGGCGGCGGGAGGCGACTCTGTTCGTTGCGCGTGGCATTACTTACAGGCAGGTTATTCGTTTTCTGCAGGTTGTTCGTTCTTCTGCAGGTTGTTCGAATTCGGAGGGTTGCTCGAGTCCGAACGGCTACATGTTTAGGAGCTTCTTCATGCGCGGCTCATCGGCGGTATCGACAAGCGTGCCGGCCCGAAGATTGCGCTTGCGCTTCTGCGATTTCTTGGTCAGGATGTGACTAGTGAACGCCTTCTTGCGGCGGAGGCGACCTGTTCCGGTCAGCCTGAACCGCTTCTTCGCGCCACTATTGGACTTCATCTTCGGCATCGCCCGGGGAATCTGGGTTCATGATCGCCGGGTCAGATCCCGGCCGAGCCCGATAAAATACGGCCCCGCACCCGGCCAAACAATATCAGCCCTTCTTCTTGAGCGGTGCTAGAATCACTGCCATGCGGCGTCCCTCCATCCGGGGGGCCTGGTCCACCTTGGCGATATCCGAAAGCGCCTCGACGAAGCGATCTAGGATGTCCTTGCCGTGGTCTTTGTAAATGATGTCCCGACCACGAAACTGGACATATGCGCGCACCTTATCTCCATGCTCCAGGAATTCCCGAGCATGCTTCGTTTTGAAGTCGAAGTCGTGGGTGTCGGTGTGGGGCCGAAATCGCACTTCCTTCAACTGGATGGAGTGCGACTTCTTGCGCTGTTCCTTTTCCCTCTTCTGCTGCTCGTACCGGTACTTGCCGTAGTCAATGATCTTGCAGACCGGAGGATCGGCGTTTGGTGAAATCTCGACGAGATCGAGCTGTCGCTCCTGTGCCAGCGCAAGTGCGTCGGCTATGGAATAAATCCCGTGTGCTCCCTCTGTGTCCACTACCCGAACCGTTTCGGCCCGGATATCTGAATTGACGTTGACGCGATTCGTTGGTGCTGCGGTGAAGCGCCGCCGGTGCTGTGCCATGCAGTGTTGTTTGTTGGTACGACTTACGAAAGGTTGGTTGGTGGTATGGTGTCGAAAGACCACTCAGATCCTTCGATTTTAGGAAAATCTTATGTAATCGGGTGGCAAAGGTTTCGTTCAGGGACCAATGGCCTCGCTGATCTCGCCCAGGGCCCGCGCCGCGAACGCCTGAATATCTACGACTTCCTGCGCCCCCTGACCGTGTACTCGAACAGCAACCGTGCCGCTTTCCGCTTCTTTGGAGCCAACCACGAGCATGTAGGGAATCTTCTGCGTCTCAGCGCCACGGATCTTGTAGCCGACCTTCTCGCTTCGGCTGTCAACTTCAACGCGCAGTCCGTGCTCGCGAAGTTCGGCCGCGACCCGCTCGGCATAGTCAAAGTAGTCCTGCCCAATCGGAAGGACCATGACCTGGACAGGCGCCAGCCAGAGTGGGAAGTTGCCGCCCGTGTGTTCGATCAGCACGCCGATGAACCGCTCTAGTGACCCGAACGGCGCGCGGTGAATCATCACGGGCCGGTGCTTCTGGTTATCCTCCCCAACGTACGAGAGATCGAATCGCTCGGGCAGGTTGTAGTCAAGCTGAACGGTCCCGGTCTGCCATTCGCGACCAAGTGCATCGCGGATCATAAAGTCCAGCTTCGGCCCGTAGAACGCCGCTTCACCCTCAACCTCTACGGTATCCAGTCCGGCCGTGACTGCGGCCCGCCGGATGGCGTCCTCGGCGCTCTGCCACTGGGCATCTTCGCCTACGTACTTCTCCTTGTTGTTTGGATCCCGCAGGCTGACTTGTGCCCGGTAGTCGGTGAAGTCTAGCGCCGAGAGAATCTTCATCGTCAGCTTCGCCGCCTTCACAAACTCTGCCTCGATCTGGTCTGGTCGGCAGAAGATGTGCGCGTCATCAACGGTGAATCCGCGTACACGCGTGAGTCCGCCAAGCTCCCCAGATTGTTCGTGGCGGTACACTTGACCAAACTCCGCGTACCTGATCGGGAGGTCGCGGTAGGATCGGGGTTTAGTGCTGTAGATTTCGATGTGATGCGGACAGTTCATCGGCTTCAGCAGGTAGCCGGTCTGCTCCGCCTCGTCGTCAAACATCGGAGGGAACTGACTGTCTTTGTAGTACGGGTAGTGCCCGCTGGTCTTGAACAGTTCCAGGCGGCCGATGTGTGGCGTCACGACGGGTTCGTAGCCCTGCTTCACCTGCTCCCGTTTCAGGAAATCCGACAACGTCTCGCGGAGTATCGCACCCTTCGGCAAGAAGAGAGGCAACCCGGGCCCGACTCGCGGCGACATTGCGAACAGTTCAAGCTCTCGACCCAGCTTGCGATGGTCGCGCTGACGCGCAAGCTCCAGCCGCTCCAGGTACTCGTCGAGCTCCTTCTTCTTCGGAAACGTGATGCCATAGATCCGAGTCAATTGCGGACGGGACTCGTCTCCCCGCCAGTACGCGCCCGCCAGCGTCAGCAACTTCGGGTTCTTGATGGCTCCGGTGGACCGAATGTGCGGTCCCCGGCACAAGTCTACAAATGCACCCTGCTCGTAGAACGTGATCTCGCCATCGGCCAGGTCTTCCAGTAGCTCGACCTTGTACTCGTCTCCCTTATTGCGGAAGTAATCGAGTGCGTCCTCCTTGCTCACCTCGCGTCGCTCGTACGGGGCGTCGCGACGCGCAAGCTCCTTCATCTTCTCCTCGATCGCGGCGAGATCCTCTTGCTGAATCTTCTTGTCGCCGAGGTCGACGTCGTAGTAGAAACCCTGATCGATCGGCGGGCCGATCCCAAACTTGACACCAGGGTAGAGGGCCTCGAGGGCCTCGGCGAGCAGGTGAGCTGATGAATGCCAGTACGTCGACTTGCCTTCCTTGTCTCGCCAGGTCAAGACCGCAACGGCCGCATCCCTCGTTATCGGACGGTCGAGATCCCAGACCTCGTCGTCTACGCGCACGGACAGTGCCTGCCGGGCAAGCCCGTCGGAGATGGACTTGGCAATCTCAAGTCCGGTTGTGCCCGCCGGCATCTCTCTCTGGGAGCCGTCGGGAAGAGTGATGTTGATTGGGTCAGCCATGTGGGGCGCTGCAAAAAAGGAAAGGCGCTTCGACCGGTTCAGGTGAAGCGCCCGACACTTGAGGCACGCGCTGCAGGCGGGCCGGTGTGGGTCCTAGCGGATTCGAACCACTGACCTCTACGATGTCAACGTAGCGCTCTAGCCAACTGAGCTAAGGACCCGATTCAAAAGCGGGACGGAATATAGAAATCGGCGCTTACTGCATCCACATAGAGCGGGTGAATTCAGCGATTTGGGTCCTGCCGCGATCCCCCGGAGCTTAATCGGACCCCAGGAGACGCCGATAGTAATCGCAGTCTGAGTGCCCATAGAGTTTCACATGCCGCTCGATAAGTACGAACTCCCGCAACCTGTAGGCCCGCAACCCGCGCGGCTGGACAGGGGGCCCACAGCCGGTCGTGACATCACCGCGCCGAAAGGTGTGCTGCGTCGTTTTCCTCCGGTGTTGCAGTTCATGACGAGGCAACGGCCCGATATCGCTGCAGAGCTGAATCGACTCGTGAATCAGGGCTACGAGAGGGGACTGAACCTGAACGAGATTCGCGGTGAGCTTGTCGCGTACGCCGCCTCACAGGGATACAGCGCTTTCATTCGGGTGCATGAGGTCCGCACCGAAGACATGCCATCCTTCCCCGGGCAGACCATTCTGACTGGAATGCTGCTCATAGATTTGCGGCCCGGTCCCGCCGCCCCCGAGTTCCGGTATCCGGCCTAGCTCGGGCGACTGCTCAAAACTCCAATCGCAGCCGGATATTGATCGTTCGCGGCGTGAGTCGCGAGGGGACCCGACTCCAGATGCCGTCGCTCGCGGGCACCCAGTAATAGCTCACGGTGTTGATCATGTTGAACAGGTTCAGGATCTCGCCTGTGAGCTGCAGCTGAATCGGTCGCTCTTCGCTTGACGTGATCGGCATCTCGAACGTTGCACCCATGTCGAATCTGAAGTAGCGCGGAAAGCGCGCCGAGTGCCGGTCGCCAGGTGCCTGGATCAACAAGTTGCCGATGCGATCGCCCGGCACGGGAGGTGTGTACGGCAGACCGCTTCCGTAGAGCGTACGCATGTGCAGCCGCCACCGCGGATCATTCGGGATGTAGTCTTGCACAAACACAGATATCGTATGCCGCTGATCGGTCGGTCGCGCAATGCTGCCGGTGGTGAACTGATCTTCGAATTCTGGCAGGAAGTCTTCGGTCGAATGGAGGAAGCTGTAGTTGACCCAGCTTTCGAGGCCGGGAACGAACTCGCCTCGAAGTTGGGCATCAAGGCCAATGGTTCTAGCCGTCGCGTCATTCTCGCCCGAATAGAGCACGCGCACGTTCTCGACATCGTACGAAATGACGTTGTCGATGTGCTTGTAGAACGCCTCCGTGCGTAGCGTAAACCGCCGGCGGGGAAAGAAGTACTCCGTGCCAAGTACCAGCTGCAGGCTTCGCTGCGACTTGAGGTCGCGGTTTATGGCGCCCAGAATTGTCTCGCCGACCTCCGGCTTGCCCCGCAGCTCCCGGTACGTTGGCGTTTGGTAGTACAGCCCCAGGCTAGCGAGCAGGCTGAGCTCTTCGGAGTACTGGTAACGACCTGAGAGGCGTGGAGAGACGGTCCATTCGCCCGTCAGATCATAGTAATCGCTCCGGATGCCGGCCGAGAGCTGTGCCTGTCCGGGGAGGTTGGATAAGACATCCCACTCGTCCTGAACGTAGAAGCCAAGTTGGCTGGTCGAGAGCGAGGCCGCATCGAAAAGGCTGTCGGTAAGGATATCTTCTATGCCGCCGCCAATCGCCGGGCCAACGGTGCGGGTCGACTCGTTAATCCGGTCTTCGAAATCGAGCCTGCGAACGTAGCCTCCAATCTCAGCGACGTGTTTGTCAAACGCTATCGTCCATCGCGACTGCCCGGTGAATGTGGTCACCTCCACGCTGTTATCGGCGGAGTCGAACTGTCGCGAGGTACCGGTCGCGAACTGGCCGTCGTCGTCGTCGGGATCACTTCCCGGATCAACCAGAAACAGAATTGCCGTTCCGCTGAGCTTGAGGTTCTGCGTCTCTCGCGTGTCGAAGTACGAGAAGTCATTTCGCGAGGTGATGCGGTCGCTCCAGCGATTCGTAACCGCGCCGCCTAGGAATCGAGTCAGATAGCCATCGCGCTGAATGTTGTCGTCGTCGAACTGCGTAAACAACGACATCAGGTTCGACGGTGCGATGTCGGTATCCTGGCTGAGCGTACCAAAGAAGGTTCGGCGCGAGTTCGGATCCAGTTCGAATTCATGGTCGGCGACAATCCCGATGACGTTGAGGTCGACTCGATCAGACGGTCGGATGGTGACGGCTGTCTGCACATCCGTGAAGTCGGGCTGGTAGTTGCCCTTCAGGTCCTGAGTCTCAAAGAACCGTCTTGCCTGCGCTTTTCTGACGCTCGCGACCCAGCCGACCTTGTTGTCAAGGGCAGATGAGGAGGCGCGCAAACCGGCGTCAAGGAGGGACACGTACGCGGCGCCGCTCAGCGGTTCGTCTAGCGGCTTGCGATACTCGACTTCGAGTGCCGACGAGAGTTTTCCACCGTAGCGGGCGGGGAATCCGCCAGTGAAGAAGGTGACGCGCTCCGCCATATCCGGGTTCAGCAGGCTCAGGCCTTCTTGTTCACCCTGTCGCGGCCGGAAGGGGAGAAACACCTCGAAGCCGTCGAGAAAAATGAGATTCTCGTTGAAGCCGCCGCCGCGTACAGAGTACTGGTATGAGAGTTCGTTGTTGGTCGCGACACCAGGTACAACCTTCAGGGCGCGGAGCGCATCCTTGAATGGGCCAGGAAGCCGCTGTATGTCCTCCGGTTCGATCTCGAAGAGGCCGACTTCCACGCGGGGAGCCTCATCTTCAACCGTGACCTCATCCATCTCGATGGTTGATACAGACATCCGAAAAGAAATCTCGGTCGTGGCGTCGCGTCGCACCACACTGGAGTCCGCTATCGTGGCGTAGCCCACAAATGACGCTACGATCTTGTAGCGGCCGGCGGGAAGGCGAAGTCGGAACCGGCCGTCACCGTCTGCCGAGGTACCGAAGTTGGTGCCGTCTACAACAATCGTTGCTCCCGCAACAGGCGCGTCGTTCGCGGCATCAACCACTGCTCCGGCAATCCAGCCCCAGCTCTGCGCCGACGCGGTCGCGGGTGCAGCGAGGAGGAGTAGCAGGACGAAGGCAGCGCCGCTCCAGGTGGTGTCCCGATAGTCGGCTTCATATTTACCCGTTAATGATCCAGTCATCCCGAAAGCGCAGGTCGTACAGAAATGGTCTAGAGATCGCGAACGAATCTTCTAGGTATCGTATTGAGATCGTATCGGTGGCGCTATCCGGTGGGTCTTGGACTGGTTGCTGGGTAATCGATTTTGCGGCCTACGTCCTTTGGGCTGCAACGTTCCGAAAGGGCACGCTAAAGGGTATCGAACAGGCCGGTCTGGGCTAAAACCAGGAGTAGCACGTAGGGCATCAAGAAGCCGAACACGGCGCCTCCTATGACCTGCGCCTCGGTGTGCGCGTCAGCCTCTACCCGCGCCCACATCACCAGGGCGGTAACGACGACTGCCACTACGGCAAAAACGAGTGCCGAGCCGTCATGATCGATCACCCGCGTCGAGTAGAACCAGAGGATTGAGAAGAACCCCGCGAGGGTGGAGACGTGCAGCGAGATCTTCCAATATAGGTTGATGATCAAGAGCAGTACGCCGTTCCAGACGAATGCGAGCGTCACCGCAAGCAGAAACCCGCGCGCTGGGAGGCTGGTCTGGGTGAGCACCGCCAGCGCGGCCAAATAGCTCGCAACGCTGATCAGGTACGGCATGGTGCGATGCGTGCGATCTCGAAGCTCGATCGTCGCTGCCGGTTTGCCTCGAATGGCGCGGACCATTGAGGCAAGCGGCACGAGACAGAAGAAAACCACGGCAATCGCTACCGCCCCCGAGATCTGTCCGCGTGATCCGCCCGAGTTGTAGACGACGATCCCAAACAAGATCGGGGGTAGAACGAGCGGATTGATCGCGTACGAGATAAACGTCGCAAGTCGACTCTCTGCTATGTGGGCGCTGTGTTCCGCCACGTATCAGTAAGCACGTGCGAATAGCACGCGACGCGCAGACGGCGCGCCCGTAACGAGATCTTTGCCTGCTTCGTCAGGCGCGTCCAGGGGGATACACCGGATGGTTGCCTTTGTCTCTTCCTTGATCCTGGCCTCGGTCTCGTCAGTGCCATCCCAATGAGCGTACACAAATCCACCACCCTCGATGACTTCCTTGAAGCTGTCGTAGTCGTCCACGTGATGCGTGTTGGATTCGCGAAAGGCGAGCGCGTTGCTGAACATGGACTTCTGCACGGACTCCAGGGCCGAGACGATTCTATCTGCGATTCCTTCGCGCGGTACGGTCTGTTTATCGGCAGTGTTGCGCTGCGCAAGTTCGACGGTTCCGTTCTTGACGTCGCGAGGCCCAATCGCGATCCGCAACGGGACTCCCTGAAGCTCATGTTCGGCGAACTTCCATCCGGGCCGGAAGCCCTCTCGGTCGTCAAGTCGCGTTCGGATACCCCGATCCCGGAACTCATCGGCGATTGCGCCCGCAGCCTCGAGGACCGTAGCCTTGTCGTCATCCCCGCGGTGAATCGGGACAATCGCGACCTGAATCGGAGCCAGCTTGGGGGGCAGCACTAGACCGCTGTCATCGGAATGCGCCATGACCAGCGCTCCGACGAGGCGCGTCGAAACGCCCCACGAGGTTGACCACGCGTACTCGAGTTCGTTTTCCCGGTTTTGGAACTGGCAGTTAAACGCCTTTGAGAAGTTCTGGCCAAGGAAGTGACTGGTGCCTGCCTGCAGCGCCTTCCCGTCTTGCATGAGTGCCTCGATACACAGCGTGTCTACTGCTCCAGCGAATCGCTCGCTGGCGGTCTTGGTGCCCTTCACGACGGGCAGTGCCATGTAGTTCTCGGCGAAGTCGGCGTAGAGCTCGAGAATCAAGCGCGTCTCATCGAGCGCCTCCTGCTTGGTCGCGTGCGCAGTATGTCCCTCTTGCCACAGAAACTCCATGGTTCGCAGGAACAGCCGCGTGCGCATTTCCCAACGCACGACGTTCGCCCACTGGTTGATCTTGATGGGCAGGTCCCGCCAGGATTGAATCCATCTCGAGTACGCATCCCAGATGATGGTTTCACTGGTCGGGCGTACGATCAGGTTTTCCTCCAGCTTGGCGTCGGGCGCCGGGCGCAAGCCGCCCGTCTCCTCGTCAACCTCGAGCCGGGAGTGTGTTATCACGGCACACTCCTTCGCGAACCCCTCAACGTGCTCAGCCTCCCGAGCGAGGAAGGACTGCGGGATAAACAGCGGGAAGTAGGCGTTCTCGTGGCCGGTCGCCTTGAACATGTCGTCAAGCGAGCGCTGCATATTCTCCCAGAGCGCATATCCGTGGGGCCGGATGATCATGCAGCCACGAACCGGGGAGTAGTCTGCAAGCTTCGCTTGTCGGACGACGTCGACGTACCATCGGGAGTAGTCCTCAGCTCTGGGCGTGATGGCGTCAGCCATATTGAACAGTAGGTGGGTTGATTACAGGACAGCAGGACGTAGGGGGATCGAATAAACGCCCCCTGAACGCGCAAATGAAGGAAACCGGTCCCAAGGGCCCGATATTTGTGTTTTCTTCACTACGACGGACCGAAAACCGGAAGGTGACAGTGGAGCGTGAGGACGGTAACAATCCGGTCGAGCCGGCGTTTGCAAACTTAGAGACAGGATACGGAGCGGATCGAAGCCACGAGGCGATCAGATGAGGCGCGACCAGATGAAACTACGCTACAGCATTTACCCGACTGCAATTGCCCTGGTGTTTGGTCTCACCGGCTGCTACACCCAACTCGCAACGGTCGATCGCGACTACGACTATCCGCGCACGACGCGCGTTGAGGTGATCGAGAGCGAAGACGGCACCATCGTCGAACGCGAGTACGTCGACGACTACGACGACAGCTACTACTACGAGGACGACACCTACTATACGCGCGGATACTACCGTCGGTACTTTGATCGCTACTACGACGACTGGTATCCGTACAGCTATGGATACGGACACTACGATCCGTTCTATACCAGTTCGTTCTACTTCGGCGTGTCATTCGGCTCTCCGTGGTGGTATCGTCGCGCCTGGTGGGCACCTTCCTACTACAACTACTACAACAACTACTACCACTATTCGCCATACGCCTATGGCGGGTACTGGCCATACAACTACTATCGCTCACCGTACCGTTATCGGAACAGAAACTACGCTTCGCGCGGAACGTGGGGGCCTCGAGGTTCGTCGATTGGACGTGACCTGGCAGCCGGCCGTACCGCAGGACGCAGTGTAACACGCGGCTATGATCGTGACGCCAGCGGGACCGAACGACGGGTCGGGCGCGCCACGACGAGGACGTCCTCCCGTGGCACAGCGTCCCGCGGCACTACTAGAAACTCAACGGCGCGCGGCACCACTCGAAGCTCAACGTCACGGGGGACGACGCGTAGTGCGACCTCTCGCGGAACGACGACGCGAAGCTCGACGTCACGGGGTACCACTCGAAGCTCAACGTCTCGGGGAACTACGCGCAGCTCTACCTCTCGGGGTACAACGACGCGTAGTTCAACCTCCCGCGGTACAACCCGTAGTTCGACGTCTCGAGGAACGACGCGTAGCTCAACGTCGCGTGGTACAACGCGTAGTTCGACCACTCGGGGTACGACGCGCAGCTCTACCTCTCGGGGTACAACGACGCGTAGTTCAACCTCCCGTGGCACGACCCGTAGTTCGACCTCTCGAGGTACGACGCGTAGCTCAACGTCGCGCGGAACAACTCGGAGTTCGGCCTCGAGGGGGACGACTCGCTCGGCGCAGCGGAGTTCTGGAACCACTCGGCGTTCTTCGTCGGCATCGCGTTCGTCCGGAAACCGGTCTTCGTCTGCTTCGCCGTCCAGGAGTACGCGACCGTCTTCTTCGGCGCGGTCATCG
>JANQRN010000177.1 GCA_028284545.1 Rhodothermales bacterium
CCATGGTCTTGGCGTAGCCGCCCAGACCTGCCGTGTCGTGGTAGAACTCGAGGTCTCTGGACAGCATATTGCCCATAGTCTCCACGTCACAGGCATTAAAGGCGGCAAAAAACTCCGCGTCGACCTGCTCTATTTCTGCATACAACTCAGCAAACTCATCGGCATGACCAACCGATAAGAACACCGAAGAGAAAACGAAGGTAAGCCCTGACAGTAGTTTTCGCATAGCAGTCGCGCTGGAGCCTCGCCCGGAAAAGCCCGGCAGATCATACCTCGGTTCAGACAACTTACCTACCATTCACCGCCTAGGCGTCCAGGAATTGCACTGTTTAGCGGCGGAACCTCGCCAAATCTGCACACGTAGTCCTTGATCAAACGCTCTTCAGACTCGCGCGCGACCGGTGCAGTAGCGGTTACACACCATGAGTAGTGTAACGCAAAGTCAAAATTCCTAATGTGCCTGCGACCATCCGACGCAGCCCTGATCTTGTAGACTCCTGGCCCGACATGGGGGCATTGCCGGCTGATGGGGCGTCACGAGGACCAGTCCAGTTTCACTTGTCACTCACGCTACGGAAGTGAGTCATTACGATAACTCACACAATTGCCGATCTCAGTCTTTGCATCGGAAAGTTGCGGCCCGGGCACTTGGTGCGCTCACCTTCGATCAGACCGTGGCCTAACACGTTCTCAGGCGGTATCCGGTAGCGCTGCATGAGAGATTTGGTCAGCCCGACGAGTGCTTCGAACTGCGCTTCGGGAACTTCGCGTTCCTCGAAATTACCGACGAGGCAAATACCGAGGCCGAGAAAGTTTTTGGACGAATTGTTTCCCGAGACGTGAGCACCCCAGATATCCATATCGCCCCGCCAGTCGCTGGCGATTTCCCCCATACCCAATCCGTTGCCGTTGCCGATGACGTAGTGGTACGGAATGGCGTCGATGGGATCGCCGCTTTGTCTGACGCGGTGGACCTCCTGCAGGAATTCGATCGTCGCGAAGTCGCCGGCGCTGTGATGTATGACGATATAGCGCCAGCGAGACGGCCAGTACAGAGCTCCCAGCGCGCCGCCCGCGGCCACCAGTGCACCGGATGTTAGTAGAAATCGTCTTCGCTTCATGTGGACTGCCCGGCGATTTGCCTCCTCGTCGATGAGTATCATAGACGCCCGCCACAAACAGCGCAGCTTTCGGCGGTTAACGCCCGCCGGGGCCTCGCTCGAGGTCAGTCCGGCGCGTACCGGTAGTGGCCGGTGATTTCATGAGCAAACAGCACGTCCTCAAGTCTCGGACCCGAACCGATGTTGTGGACAATCAACGGCCTATCGCCACTGGCGTTGCGACGGTCGGTCACAATACCAATGTGCGGCAGATTGCCCGGCAGCATCCAGGTCACGAGGTCACCCGGCCGGTAGTTGTTCGGGTCGCGGCTAACGGGGAATTTCTTTCCATTACGCTCAAAAAACACCTGAAGGTTCGGCACGCGTCGATGGTCAATATTGGTGTCGGTTCTTTGTAAACCCCAGATACGCCTTGATGGATAGGCCTCGAAGTCGAGCTTCATGTCCTCGTGTACGGCCACTTGCAGATCGATGCCGAGCACACGATAGGCGCGAATCACGACGTCGGTGCACACGCCTTTGTCAGCGGGCACGTCGCCACCCGGATACGCGATCGCGAAGTAGCTGCCGTCGTATTCGACCGTGTGCGCCGTTCTCTCCAGCGCCGCTGCGACCAGCCTCGACTGAAATCCGTCGGCAGCAGACGAGGCTGGAATGACCAGCGCCGTTGCGAGCAGAATGCCATGCAGCCCGCTTCGGTCATGTCTGTTCCGCATCAGCGCGTCACCGTCCGCTAGCCCCCACTTTCCCCAAGGTATTGCTCATACACGCCCAGATCCGATTCCGAGAAACAACAGAACACGACCTCGGCGACCGTCGATTCCGTCGAAGCGAGAAACTGCCGCGTCACACGGACGGCAATCCCGGCCGCCTGATCGATCGGGTAACCGTAGACACCCGTGCTGATGGCAGGAAAGGCGATCGCGGACAATCCATGGTCCGTAGCGAGCTTGAGGCTCGTGCGATAACAACTTCGGAGCAATTCCGGTTCGCCGTTCTCCCCGCCCCGCCAGACCGGCCCCACCGTGTGGATGATGTGCCTTGCCGGCAAATTGTATCCGGCGGTCAGTTTTGCCTGACCTGTCTTGCAGCCGCCCAGGAGACGGCACTCATGAAGGAGTTCAGGACCCGCCGCGCGATGAATGGCGCCGTCGACGCCGCTCCCACCCAGCAGAGAGGAGTTGGCCGCGTTGACGATTGCGTCGACTTCGAGGGTTGTAATGTCGGCGCAAATTGCATGCAGTGCCCTGTCGTTCACTGACGACAGCCCCCGCCGGTACTCAACAGGTTGTGATAGCTCGCCCGCGTCCTGCCGACATCCCTGACTTGTTTTGGGAACTCGTTGCTTAGATATCGCTCAATGGCAATCGCACCGTGAAAAACGCCGAGCACCGTGATGTCTGCACCTTCTATCACGTAGGCTATTCTGCAGTGGTTGTACAACAGAACACGCACGTTTTCAGCACTATTACCGTATCGGTATCCGGATTGGGGGAACTGAAGTAGCAATTGCGCCCGCTTATGGATTCCGTTCACAACTGATGCGGCCGCGTGCGGATCGTCAGACGCAATGTAGTCGAAGATATCTTTGAGCCAGCGTTCGGATTCTTCAGTCCAGATTAGTCTTGCCACGACCGAATACGCCGGCCGATTTCCTCATTCGAAAGGGTGCGTTTTGCTTTGGCATCAGCCAAGCCGCTTTGCACCATTGCGTCAAAGGCCGACTCCCGCAAGGTATCCGCTTCGAAGCTGTCTTCGGGTTGGCTTTTAACCGGTGAGTTCAGGTGCTCTTTTGCTTTGGGCATTCTGATTTACCTCCTGAGGCAAGAATAGCAGACGCCTACAACGCCGGATCAAGCCGAATCTGCGTATTTATGCCACAAACACTAGAACAGACTGAAGCTCGACAATCGGTAGAATTTGGAGCTATTCCGTCGCGGATAACGACAAACACATTTCTGCGGGAGATCTCGGTGCTGGCTTCCGAGGCGCTTAAACCAGCGGCGTTCTTTCGATCTGCTTACGCACAAGAATCAAAAAACGAACACATCACGGGCCGGAACGCGTCCATGTCGACGAGGAAGGAATCGTGCCCTCGGATGCAATCGAGTTCGACATAGCGGGTATCGTGGCCCGCCGCTTCGAAACCCGCCGCCAGTTCGCGCTGCTGGTGTACGGGAAACAGGATGTCCGTGGTGACGCCAATCACGAGCACGCGTTCCAGCTCCGTACGCTGGAAGCCCGCTTCAAGTGAGCCGCCGTGTTCGGCGAGATCAAACAAATCGGAGGCGTGTGACAGGTACAGATAACAGTTCGGATCAAACTGCCCCGTGAATTTCAGCGCGTGACTTTCGAGGTACGACTCCACCGAAAATTCGATCTGGAACGGGTCGCCCGGCTTGCCTTCCGACGTCGTACGTTCGCGGCCGAATCGCTGTACCCACTCTTCGGGCGAACGATAGGTAATCATGCCCAGCTTGCGCGCGAGGCGCTGACCGGTAATCGGCGACTTGTCGTTCGTGTAGTGGCCCTTGTTCCAGTTCGGGTCACTGCGGATCATCTCGCGCTGCAGCGAACGTACGGCAATCGAAAACGGCAGAGCACGTGCAGCCGACGAGATCGACACGAAGCCGCGGGTCTTGCCGGGGTG
>JANQRN010000182.1 GCA_028284545.1 Rhodothermales bacterium
TCATCGGCCAGCCGCCGCTTCGATCCGACTTGTTCGGATACAGGATACTGTTCTGGCTGTAGTATGCACCACTGTGGTTCGTCGCTTCATCGTCGAGCAGACAATGCAACGTTGTCTGCGCACCTTCCTCGGCGGACATCATGCCAAGCAGACCGCTGAACGGTCTCAGCAGGACGTTCTGCACAAATGGCGGCATTGTGTGTTGCACGAGGTTTGAACGGATCCACCCCGGATGGACGGAGAACGCTGAGACCGACGTCCCCTTCAATCGCGACGCGAGGTGGCGCGCGTAGAGGACGAGCGCAAGTTTGGACTGCGTGTAGGCGAGTCCGCCGTCATAACCCCGTTTCTTGAAATCGAGGTCGTCAAGTCTCAGTTCGCCGACCTTCTTCCTGGTGCCAACGTGCATCACGCTCGACACACAAACGATGCGGGCAGGTGCACTTCGTTTCATCACCTCCAGCACGAGTTCGGTGAGCAAGAAGTGCCCTACATAATTAACACCGAACTGCGTCTCAAATCCGTCCTCGGTCTGGCCCTCTGGCGAGTTCATCACACCAGCGTTGTTGACCAGGCCGTGCAACTCGTCATGGCCCTCATGGATTGCGGAGACGAAGCGCCTGACAGAGGCCAGGCTTCCGAGGTCTAGCTCCATTACCTCGACCGAGCCTGCCCCCGAATTCAGCTTCGCAGTCGCCTCCCTCCCAGCCGCGACCCGCCTGCACGCTGCGATGACGTGGGCCCCCTGGCGAACGAGCTGTTCAGCAGTAGCGAGTCCGCTGCCCGAGTTCGCACCAGTGACGATGTAATTCCGCCCACTAAGGTCCTTCTCGAAAAGGGTGGGTGCACAAGTAAGGGTCTTGGGCATGAGGCGCTTAAGAGTGACTACGTCCTTACTGTTACATATACAGCCACAGGAAGAGCAACGGAATCGCTACGCCGATTGCGGTCAGCCACGCTCCCCTTCCCGTTATTCCCAGCTTTCCCTTGAGCATGAAGAGGCCGGTCACGGCCAGCAACAGCAGCGCGGCGGCGTAGATGTCTGCCATGTAGGTCCAGAGTCCGCGCGCATTGTTGAGGTGAAGGTAGTTGGCCTCTTTTAGTCCTCGCCGGTCCCTAACCGTTTGCAGCACCGCTTCGCCGGTGGCCAACTCAACCGTAACAGTCCCGTCCTCCAGGAATATCTCGAGGGTCGAAGCGTCGGGTCGGTATGTGTCCCGAAACGAGGACCCGGCGCCGAGTTCGTCCAGTATATGGCGAACAACCTCCGGAGCCCGGGGGTCAGCAGCAGTCACCGGGGTTATGGTCCTGTGAACCTCGGTAACTTTGTAGTTCGGATTCCAGTCGCGAACGTGGTTGACGGCTATCCCGGAGATCGCGTACACCACAGTCAAACCGACACAGAGATAGCCAAGGTCTCGATGGACTACGCGATTCCACTTTCGCCACCGACGCTTTGACATAAGTCCGCCTACGAATGATCAGAAATCACTGCGCCGAGACCCCTTAGCTGGTAGACGGTTTCTGGCCCCGTTACCGTCGACGGATCGAACTCCGTTCCATGCTCTTCTGCCTCATGTCGGGCCCGCTCAACTGCCTGGTCCATCGTAAACTCAAGCTTTTCGACTACGCCTTCCACGCGAGCCATCAGACCTCTGGCAGACATCGGAAACACGATGACCCCGTCTTCAACCTTCACCCGGATCAACTCGCCGTCCTTCTCTCCTGCGACCGCCAGCCAACAACCGCGCATCTCGCAAACATCCACAACCGTGCCCTCAACCTGGACCTGTTGACCGAGGTAAGCCTCGGGGTCCGCCAGGATAGCTGAAACACTTGTAGTCTCTTCCAACGTTAGCTCTTCCCCATACATCGTGAGCTCGCCCTCAGACGGGCGGCAAGCCGCGAGGAGGAGTACCGGCAGGATCGCAGCCGCAAACATCATTCTGGTCATCTTCTGCACCAATTACGTACAACCGTGATCTGCAAAATACGCACCCGAGTGGGCGCGGGCCAGTGATTTTCGAAGGTCTGGGACGGGTTAATCGCAGTCGATACGGGCCCCGACTACGCAGCGCTCCGACCGGCGCTGCGTTCGTCATCTCCCCATCCTAGAGTCTGAAACAGATCCTTCGACTCAACCACATCGTCTTTGAGGACGCAGAACTTGTGGTAGAAGCTCTTCGTCACGTACCCCGCCTTGTACAGCGCGAAGAAGAACAGACGCATTTGTTCGAAGCGTCTCTTGTACGTTGGGTGCTGCGTATAGTGCGAGACCGGCGCACTCATTATGTCGTCCCACTCGACATCGCTGAAGCCTACACGCCGCTTGATCTCCGCGAGGATCCCCTCGTCGAACGGCTTCTCCTCGGCAATTCGTTCAAGTGCCTCGCGCCGGTCGAGCTGTCCAGACCGAATCAGGGCGGACAGCTCTGAATAGCGCAGGTCGATCCCGAATTTTCTCGGCAGGTAGTAGTTGTTGACGAAATAGGCGGTGCGATTCTCCATATGGTGGCCGCCGTACCACTCCCAACCGTACGTCTTACTTAGAAAGTCCTTCGTTTCCTCCTTGTTGTAATCGAGGTAGTAGAGCGGTCGGAACTTGCGGATGCGATTAATGACCATCCATTTCAACCATCGATGCATCCAGAGCATCGGGAGCGTCTTGATCTTTCCGTCCCCGTAACGACGATGTATGCTTTGCACGTACTTCGCATCCATGTAGAACCAGCCTGGCGGCGAGATGCCCTCTGTGCGGAAGGAGTGCCCCTCCCAGATGTACTTGATGCCGTACTTCGAAGCCGCCATGTAGTGGACCGCGGCAAGTGCGAGGTCAACGGGCGTGTCGATCTCTGGCACCGAAGCCTCAAAAAAGGAGCGATACACCCGCTGGAACTCGGCATTATCAACTACGTGCGTAAAGAGATCGATATCGAGCGCACCGAGCACGCGTTGGATATTCTCGACGGCGATGCGCGAGTTGTACGTGTTGTCGAAGTGCGCCGCCAGGACCCGAAGACCAAACTCCTTCTTGGCGAGGTGCAACATGTACGAGGAGTCGCAGCCCCCGCTCACGCCGATGACGACGTCGTATGGCTTGCCTTTGCCAGCGCGTTTCATTTCCTCGACCGTGGCATCGAGCACGGCGCGCCCGTCCGCTCCAGTAGGGTACTCGCGATCCAGGTCCTCATGCTGTCGGCAATAGTTGCACACGCCCGCCCGGTCGAACGAAATGCGCGGGATGCGAGTGTCGTATATGCAACGCACGCACTGCCTCACGGCACCGAGCGTCTCGGCTCCTGTGGCGTTGTCAGGCGTCAACTCCATATCCGACCTCGTCGGTGATAATCTCTTCCCGGTGGGGGAAGTTGATGAGGACACCCATACCCTTCTTCTGGTACACCGCCATGCTGCCGATAGCGGCCGCGTTGGCTGCGGTGGTGTCGAATACAGCGCGAAGGTGGTCGACAGACCCCGCTCCCCCGCACGCGATGATAGGCACGGGCACCGATTCTGCTACTTCGCGGATCATTGGGAGGTCGAGTCCGCTCCACGTCCCGTCACGCTCGACGCTATAGAGCATGAGCTCCCCGACACCAACTTCTTCTGCCAGGTAGCGGCAGTGGTCCAGAAGGCCTCGTCGAGTCTTGTGTCCGGAAGCGTTATACACAAAAGTACCCTTGAAGAGGGACCTCGCGTAGTCCACCGAGCCGACAACGCTGGACGAGCCGAACTGATCAACCGCCTCACGCACGAGGTCTGGCCGCGTGAGCGTCAACGTGTTTACGATGACCTTCTCAACGCCACTCGAGTAAAGTCGTGCGAAGTCGTCGATAGTCGCGACACCTCCGCCGTAGGTGAAGGGCATGAAACACTCTGACGCGAAGGAACGCACTTGATCAAACGACGGCGAACGCTGCTCACGCGAAGCGTTGACGTCTAGCAGAATCAGTTCGTCGACCTCCTTCTCATTGTAGATCTTGATCGCGTTGATGGGGTCGCCGATATACTGCGCGTTCTTGAACTGCACGGTCTTTATCAGCGCAGAGCCATCGTACAGCAGACAGGGCATGACGCGCTTGAGTACCATCCTAGAGATCGACGAAGTTCTTGAGCAGCGACATACCGAAACGATGGCTCTTCTCGGGATGAAACTGGACGCCCCAAACGTTGTCGTGCCCGACGGCGCAGGCGAACTCGATCCCGTATTGCGCGGTAGCCACCACGTGTTCCGGCCGCGCAGGCGCCACGTAGTAGGAGTGGACGAAATAGTATCTGTTCTTTTCGGCTCCGGAGACAAGCGGATTCGGCCTCTTCGATTGAACGTAGTTCCACCCCATGTGCGGCACCTTGAGCGCGCTCCCGCTTCCGAACGAGAAGCGTCGCGTGTGCCCCGGTATCCAACCGAGACCGGGCCGACTACCTTCCGAACTCGCCTCAGTCAGCAGCTGCATCCCAAGGCAGATACCCAGGACGGGGACCCCTTCTTCGAGCACGCGACCGTTCAACGGTCCTCTCAACCCATATCTATCCAGGTGTTCGACTCCGCGGTCGAAGGCGCCAACGCCCGGGAGGATGATCTTCGAAGCGCGCAGGATGTCCTGCGGGTCGCGACTCAGAACTGCTTCCTCGACGCCTATCCGAGACAGCATGTTGGCTACGGACGCCACGTTTCCCATGTTGTAGTCGACGATGACAATCATGGCCGCGCTTCGTATTCGTAGCGGACGGTCGCGCCCTCCACTACAACGCTGCCGATGACCCGGGCAGGGGTCCCGACTGCAATTGCGCAGTCGGGCAGGTCGCTGTTCACGAAGCTCCCCACGCCGACGACGCAGTGGTTTCCGATCGTTACCCCGCGCTGCACCACCGCTTGCGGGCCGATGTACGTGCAGCGGCCGATCTTGGTCGGACTCCTATCGATCGCGGCCCGCCCGCCGGTCACCGTCTGTCCGACGTTGTCATGCGAATACAACTGAACTCCGGCTGAGATCGTGGTGTGGTCCCCAACGACCAGACCGCCGGACCCATCGATAATCGTGGACGGACCTATCCAGACGTTTTCACCAACAGTCACATCGCCGAACACGAGCGCGCTGTCGTAGATCGACGTTCCGGCACCGAAGCCCAGTCGGCGCGCGCGCTCCCATCGGTCGAACAGCTCCTCGGCAAACGGAAGGGAACGGTCGTGTTCCTGCATGAAGCCGCGACCCAATTGCTCGCGCAACTGGTGCAGTTGCAAGTAAGCCGTCTCAGCCTCGGTATCCTTAACGTATCGGTGGCGATCCATCTCAACCCTCACGCGGCGATCCTTGCCATCCGTATCCAGTCCGCTGTACGACGAATACCCTCTTCCAGGCCGACCTTGGCCTCCACGCCGAGCAGCTCTCCAGCCTTCTTGACGGACGGTATACGCAAAGCGATGTCCGCTGAAAGGGGCGGATCGAAAACGATCTGCGACTCGGATTTGAGGACACGGCGCACCGTTTCGGCCAACCCAAGGATGGTCGTCACCGCGCGTGCATTCCCGATGTTGAACGACTGGCCTATGGCTTCCGGTCGCTCGATGCAGCGCATGAGTCCGTCTACAAAATCATCGACGTAGCACCAAGCGCGAATCTGGTTGCCGTCTCCGTCGATATGGATGGTCTCTCCGCGCAGCGCCCGGTTGATGAACACCTGGATGGCGCCCTCGCCTGTCTGCCCCGGTCCGTACACGTTGAACGGCCGGATCGTGACGACAGGCATTCCGTGCCGCACGTGATATGCCTTTGCGAGGTGCTCACCCGCCAACTTGCTCACGGCATAAGTCCACCTCGCTTCCCCCGCGCTGCCCGCTACGGTTGAATCTGTCTCGCTGGCATGAAGAGCAACGTTGCCGAATACTTCAGACGTCGAGAAGTCCACGACGCGATCGGGAACGCGATTCTCAAACGCCGCTTGCAACACATTCGCCGTTCCGATCATGTTCACTCGCATCGTAAGCACGGGGTCCTTTATGACCGTGTCTATACCCGCAATGGCCGCCGCATGGATGACGATGTCGGATCCTCGCATGGCTTCGTGAAGCAGTTCGTAGTCCAGGACGTCACCGCGCACGATTGTGATGTGGCGGTGGCCCGCGAGCCGGCTGCCCGTCAACGTGTCACGCCAGAAGTTGTCGTAGACGACAATCTCGTTTTCATCAACGAGTCGCTGCATGAGCATGTTGGCGATGAAGCCGGCTCCGCCCGTGATGAAGATTTTCTTGCCCACGATAGTCATAGTCGAAAGTCGTTCAGTTGTGCAGCCACGTATGCTGCCTCGTCAATAGTCATCGTTTCGGACAGTGGAAGCGCGAGACCCTGGCGACTGGCGTTCAGGGCGTTCGGAAATCTCTCGTCCACGTCCATGGCGTACTTCTCCTGGTAGAACCCAACGGCGGGGATGCACTGCGCTCCGGGACCCGCTTGCACGCCGCGCGAACGCAGGTGCGATACAAGTTGCGAGCGATCGACCGCGTCGTCGAGAAGAACGTGGTAGGTCTGCCAGGCGTGCACTCTTCCCCGTGGGACTGAAGGGACCGTCACAAGTGAGTGCACTATCGTTTCTCGATACGTTGCCGCCAGTTGTGCACGGTAGGCCAGGTTGCTCTCGAGGCGAGATGCTTGAGCATAAGCCAACGCGGCCTGGAAGTCCGTCAGCCGGTAGTTGTAGCCGGCGCAGGCGAAGTCTTTCTTTCCATCGACCATCTCGATGCCGTGATTTCGCAGCAGGTCCACGCGATGTGTCAAGGTGTGGTCGTTCGAGACGACAAGACCGCCTTCGCCTGAAGTGATGATCTTCCGGGGGTGAAGCGAGAAACACGCGATGGTGCCAAAGCTGCCGGCGGGTTGGCCTTCAGATTGCGCGCCGATCGCGCAGGCGGCGTCTTCGACAAGCGCCAGCTGGTGACGCTCCGCTACAGCACCGATCTGTTCGATCTCGCACACGAGACCAAATTGATGTACCGGCATAATCGCGCGAGTGCGCGGCGTTATGGCCTCCTCTACCCGTTGGGGTTCAATGTTGTAACCGTCAAGTTCTATATCGACAAAGACGGGCGTTGCCCCGACGAGTTCGACAACGTTTGCCGTTGCCACAAACGAGAACGCAGGCACGATAACTTCGTCGCCTGGGCCGACTTCGAGTGCAAGCAGCGCAAGATGCAACGCAGCGGTGCCGCTTGCTACGGCCTTCGTCTCGTGAACCCCGAGAAGCGCTGAGACGTGCTCCTCCAGGAGCCGTACGTACTGTCCCTGAATGAGTTGACCTGATCGAAGCACCTCACACGCCGTCTCGATATCCGACTCCAGGAGGTTCGGGCGCGACAAGGGGATGCTGGAAGCGATCGGATTCGCGACGGGATCACGCACGTCTAGCATATGCCACTCCTGTCGCCAGTTTGACCGACAAGCGAGTCAAGGGCCGCCTCGTGGTGCAGCATTGCAGCAACGCAATCGAGCACCGATGTGGCAGATTGTGTCCCTAGTGACTGGGCAAATTGTTCCTCACATACCTTCAGGTAGAGGGCGTGGACAACCCATCGCGCTACGGGTAACGACTGGGCAAGCCGCTGCTCGAGGTCGTCGAAGACGACCATTGAAATGGGGATCTTCATGATCTAGGCGGCCGGACTGCTGATGCAACACTGTCAGTCCGTGCAAATATTAATACTTGCGATCGCTTGACCCGCTGAATAATAGTAGTGGCGAGGTCCGATCGTTGGAAACGTCAACATCAGCGCTCACAAGGATTGGACCCTTATTCCACAACGCGTTCGCTCCCGAAGCAGTATGGCGAACAAACTTTGGCCGATTTGTTGATAGAAGGGCGAGCAGCACGGGTTCACCGTCAAGATTTCGGAAGTATTGATGCGCATCCTTGTTGGCACGATGGAGATATGCCGGCACATCCACGACCTGGGTGATGCCTTCCGCGCCCTGGGCCACGACGTAGACACAGCTGTTGTAGGGAAGAGTCCGTTCTACAGAGATCTGCCCTACGACTACTTGATCAATCAGCGTCAGCTCCAACAGCATCTTTCGGCCCTGGTCCAGAATCCCCTTAGCACGTTCCTCGAACTCCCGGAAGGGCTTCTTTCCGTGCGGCATTTGCTGGCGGAGTACGATGCATACGTGTTCCAATTTGGCCAGAGTCTCTTCCCCTTCAACCAGGACTACCCGATCCTGAAGCGGCAGGGCAAGAAGATCATCTCGCTGTTCAACGGGAGCGACATCCGCCACTGGTCTGCCGCAGAGCCGGTGGCCGCTACGTATGGCTATCAGATCCCCGAAATGTGCCGAGAACTGCCGTATCGCGATCTCGCCGCACGTCTGGTCGGTCTGCGGATGGCTGAGCGATACGCAGATGCGATATTCTCACTCCCGTTCCAGTCCGAGCTGGCGATCCGACCCTACTGGCACTTCTTCCTTCCATTTGATCTCAAGCAGTACGGCCACAGGATCCCCGAGCGCGACGTCCCGGTTGTCGTACACGCGCCGTCCCGAAGGAAATTCAAGGGCACCGACCAGTTCCTGGCGGTCATGGAGCGACTTCGCGACGAGGGCGTCCAGTTTGAGTTGAGGCTCCTGGAGGGTGTTGCCAACGCCGAAGTAATCCGTGCACTGTTGGACGCTGACGTCGTATTGGATGAACTCAATTCACCGCACTACGCCATGCTGGCACTCGAAGGGATGGCGACGGGATGCGCGGTAGTTGCTGGATGTGACTTTGACTACGTGCCCGGCCAAGGTCCGGCTCCAATCGTCAACGTCAGAGCGGATACCTTATACGACCATTTGAAGGCGCTGCTCACCGACAAGGCACTCCGCGTCAATCACGCTCGTCGGGGTCGCGAGTTTGTCGAGGCGTATCACTCGCACATTGATGTGGCCGCAGGGATGCTATCGCGTTTGGAGGCGAGCGACGAATACTTCGACTATTACCCTTCTTTCGTTTCCCGAGAGTATCAACTTCCCGCCGGTGAGTGGGTGTCTCAGCAGCTTCAGAAACTCACGGCAGAGATCATTCAAAGACGCGGGCTCCCCGAAGGTGTCGCACCGGAATCCCTGACCGACCGCGGGCTCATGGCGGCTGATGCGCTGTCGCCGCGCAAGCCAATCCTGTCTTGGCGACCGGCGGGCTCATTCGGCGTCAAGGAGCAGGCTTGGGGCTGGAGCCCCAGGGCAGAAAAGGAAATCGCCGATGGGACAGGCACGCAATCAGCCTCGGAGATCTACGCGGTCACGCACCTGGTCGACCAGGCGCTGGACGTTCTTGACCGCGGCGACATCAAAATG
>JANQRN010000190.1 GCA_028284545.1 Rhodothermales bacterium
GGGGCGACGCCGAGCGTTCCTGAGGGACTTGCACAGGAATGGTGATCCAGAATCGCGACCCCACCTCGGGGCGGCTGTCGACACCGATGCGTCCATCCATCTTGCGGATGAGGCTCGCGCTTATCGAGAGTCCCAAACCGGTACCGCTGTGCTCTCGCGTGGTCGTCGCGTCTGCCTGCACGAAGGGCTCAAACAGCTTTTCCTGCAGCTCCTTTTCAATACCTATGCCGGTGTCGCTCACGCTGAATGTCAGGTCGCCTTCGTCGTCGGAGCGGGCGGCGAACTCGACCGAGACAGATATCGCACCCTCGTTCGTGAACTTGACCGCGTTTCGGATCAGGTTGATGAGCACCTGGCGAACCCGATTTGCGTCTCCGATAACGCGTTGCGGGACGCCATTGTCTATCCGAGAATTCAGAACCAGTCCCTTCTCGTCTGCTCCGATAGCCGTGAGGCTCAGCGCCTCCCGCATCGGCCGCGCTGGATCAAACGGCTCCATTGTGAGAGTCAGTTCGTCTGATTCGATCTTCGAAAGGTCCAGCAGATCGTTAATGACCGCCAGCAGCGCGCCGCTGCTCGTCTCAATGACATCCACAAACTCCCGCTGCGTGTTGGATAGCGACGTCTGGCCGAGCAGCTGGGTCATCCCGATCACGCCGCTTAAGGGCGTTCGCAGTTCGTGGCTTACGTTTGCGACAAAAGCGTTCTTTAGCTCGCCCATTCTGACATCCTGCAGCCGCTCGGCCTCCAGTTCCACCAGCCGCTCGATCTCGCGAACCATGTCGTTGAAAGCGAGTGTCAGCTTGCCGACTTCGTCCTCGCTGGAAGATGAGACACGCACGTTCAGATCGCCGTCGGCAACCGCGTTCGCGGCCCTCGAGAGATCGAGGATTGGTCGCGACCATTGGCGAGACATCTGGGCAGCGATCAGGGTCGCCACCAGTACGCTGGCGGCGAGCAGGAGAAACGTCCAGAGCGCCATCTCACGGCTCGCCGCAAAGACGATGCTTGCATCGCGGACGAAACCGAGCACCCATGGTGGAGATTGCGGTGATGGCCTCAGAATGGCATACGAAAGGTGCTCGCCCTCGTGAACGGTCTCACCGAAAATGTGGCGCTCGTCGGCCTCAGCGAAGGTCTTGATGGCTGATCGCAATTCCGGCCAATGGTCGAAGATGCTCTCACTGCCCTCAACCCGTGCGGCGGCCAGGCCCGAAGACGGGCGGAGCTCGAGTTCGACGCCGTCATTGCGCGCGAGCACAATCGTGCCCATGCGCGGTACGTGGTCAAGCCGGCTCAGCAACTCAGATTGCTCGTACGTAACCACGAGCGTACCCGTGATGACGCTGTCACGCTGCGCGTTCGTGACAATACGGAGAAATGGGTGCTCGCTCGGCTCGCCATCCTCGTTGAGGCGGGCAACCGGCGATACCCAGTACTCACCCGGGCGCAAGGTCAGTGAGGCCTTGTGCGCCCCGCTGCCCCTGAGGTCCTTCAACGTGGCCTCCTGTGCGATAACGACCGAGTCAGCCGTGCGATCGACACGAACCAGCTCCTGGCCGCTAAGCGCGAGCAGACGTATCTGTACGGCGTTGTCGTGACGCGTAAGGTATCGATGAAAAAGGCGCTGGACTGCAGCCACGGCGTCTGCCGCCTCCCCGGTGGAGTCCGGGCCCACATCCGCGGCCACGCGGGCAACCGATTCGCGCGATGCCAGGAAAGACCCGTCGAGGATCCTGGCGTCGATCATGTCGGTGACCTCGTAGGAGGCGTGCCAGAGAAGGCCCTCGGTGAACTCGCGCGAGGTGGCCTCCATTTCGGCAATCGCACGCGATCCGAGGACCAGGGCCAGGATAGAGGACGGGATGGTCGCCAGCAGCAGAGCGGCAACCAGGTACTTGTTCCGGATAGACGTAGACACGAAATCCTCGAATACTGTTTGAAACGCGGTTGAAATACTGGACCGGCATTTCAAAAGAATTGGTTGTCCGCCCGCCCTCCGTCTTGATATCGTACAGATCGCCACCCGCTAAACGGATGCCTGACAAATCGGCAGAACTAGTCTTGAGCGATGTCGTAAGACCCGGCCAATCACTCTTGAGACCCGTGCAGCCAATCCAAGATCTAGAAATCCTCGACGCCGATCTGGATGAGCCCAAGTTTGTCGCGGTGCCGTCAGACGGTGCATCCAGTGTTTACGTAGAGACCTACGGTTGCCAGATGAACGTCTCCGACTCGGAGATCGTCGCGTCGGTCCTGCGCGAGAGCGGATACGGGCTGACCCGCGATGCCGACTCGGCCGACGTCGTGCTGCTGAATACGTGCGCCATCCGGGATAACGCCGAGCAGAAAGTCCGGAACCGGCTGCGGGCCTTCAGGGCGAGAAAGCGAAAACGCAACCCAGACCTGAAGATTGGCATTCTCGGGTGCATGGCTGAACGCCTTCGCGAGAAGCTGCTCGAAGAAGAACAACTTGTGGATCTCGTCGTGGGGCCAGACGCGTACCGCGACCTGCCGAGGCTCCTGCAGTCGGCGGAAGTGACCGGCCAGAGCGCCGTGAACGTCCAGCTCTCGCGCGAAGAGACCTACGCCGACATTGCCCCGGTCAGATACGATTCAAACGGTATATCCGCATTCGTCTCGATCATGCGCGGATGCGACAACATGTGTTCGTTCTGCGTAGTGCCGTTTACGCGCGGCAGGGAGCGAAGCCGCCCCGTCGTTAGCATTCTGCGAGAATGTGCTGAGTTGATCGACGCCGGATACAAGGAAGTCACCGTCCTCGGACAAAACGTGAACTCTTACCGCGACGGCGCGAACGGAACTTCGGTCTCATTTGCCGAGCTGCTGTATCGGATTTCGGCGCTGTCGCCGGAGTTGCGCATTCGCTATTCCACGAGTCATCCAAAAGACTGCTCCGAAGAGCTGCTCCACGTCCACCGCGAGCGCGAGAACGTGTGCAACTTCATCCACCTACCGGTGCAGCACGGTAATACCGAAACGCTGGAACGCATGCGACGCACGTACACCAGAGAGGAGTATCTGGACCTCGTGTCGCGCGCGCGCAAGATCGTTCCGGGTGTGACCCTCTCCACCGATATCATCGCCGGTTTTTGCGATGAGACCGAGGAAGAACATCAGGATACCCTTTCGCTGATGCGGGAGGTGCGCTACGACCATGCGTTCATGTTTATGTACTCGGAGCGCCCCGGGACATACGCCCAGCGCAAGTACGCCGACAACGTGCCACTCGATACGAAAAAGCGGCGTCTATCGGAGATCATCGAACTGCAAAACAGTATCTCGCTGGAGAGTAATCAGGCAGATGTCGGTGAATCGTTCCGGGTTCTCGTGGAGGGTTCGAGCAAGCGCAGTGAGGACCAACTTGCTGGACGTACTGACGGCAACAAGATGGTCGTCTTCGACAAGCCAGGACGCCGCCCGCCGGCACCTGGCACCTTCGTAGACGTCAAGATCAACGGGTGTACTTCCGCCACACTACTCGGTAGCGTAATCAACTAGGTCGCTGGGACACGGCCCGCACAACTGCAGCAAAGGATGGATCGCGAGACTATTCAGCAACGCTTTGGGATCATCGGCAAGTCTGCCGCGATGCGGCATGTTGTTGATCAGGTTCGCCTCGTAGCCCGTACGGAGGCGACCGTTCTGATACAGGGTGAAAGCGGTGTTGGGAAGGAGGTGATCGCGCGGACGATTCACGAGCTCAGCGGACGCAAGCACGGTCGGCTCGTTGTTGTCAACTGCGGTGCCATCCCCGAGGGCCTGATCGAATCAGAGCTCTTTGGCAATGAAAAGGGTGCGTACACCGGTGCAACGGATCGGCGTACCGGGTACTTCGAGGAAGGAGACAAGGGTACGATCTTTCTTGACGAAATTGGCGAGATGCCGTTGCAGGCTCAGGTGCGCCTGCTCCGTGTACTCGAGACCGGGGAGTTCAGCAGGGTTGGGTCATCAACCATGCGTCGATCTGACGCGCGGGTAGTCGCCGCGACGAACAAGGACCTGGGCGCTGAAGTTCGCCGCGGGGGTTTTCGGGAAGACCTCTACTACCGTCTGGCGACCGTTGTCATAGACATCCCGCCGCTTCGGCAGCGTAAAGACGATATCCTCCCGCTCTTCGACAAGTTCTTGTTCGACCTGTCGCAGCAGTACAACAACGCAGGGCGACGACTCAATCCAGAAGCCCGGGACCTGCTGCTCCAGTATCGGTGGCCTGGAAACGTCCGCGAGCTGCGCAACGTCGCGGAGCGCGTAGTCGTTTTGCACCGGGGCAGCGAGATAAGTGCGGATGACATCCGGCCGTTCCTCCGCGGGGTGAGCGCGACGTCGCCAACGGGAGAGCTGATGCAGATCCCACAAGACGGTGCTGAGCCTTCCGATAACCGGGAACGTGAGTTGATCTACCGGGCGCTGCTCGAGCTGCGGATGGAGATCCGTGAACTCAAGCAACAAATCATGCGCGCCGGTACGGGCAGCGCGCCTGCGCGCCCGGCCGCCGAGGAGTCGGACTACTACTTCTACGACGAGCGCGCAGACGAGGACAAGGTCATCGAAGAGGCGCCGTACGAGATTGCCGACGACGCGTATTACGAACCGCGGTCACTGCCGCCGGGCCCCGGCGCGCAGATCGAACAACCCGCGGATACGCTACCCACACTCGAAGACGCCGAGAAGGAGCTGATCGCTGAGGCGCTGAGACGATTTGACGGCAACCGGCGTCAAACAGCGCGGGCCCTGGGAATTAGCGAGCGCACGTTATACCGGAAGATCCGTGAGATCGAAGAGGAAGAGGCGCAGGAGGCAAGTGAGGCGGCTGACTCATGAGACCCTCCCGCAAAGACCCAGCAGGGTACCGGGTGATGCTCCTGTGCCTGGTGACGACGCTGTCGATTGCGGGCTGTGGCGTTTACAGCTTCACGGGCGCGTCGATCCCTTCCCACCTCCAGTCTGTTGCAATCCCGCTTGTGGAGGACAACAGTGTGAACACGCTTACCGCTCTCGACGAGCAATTCACAGAGATGCTGCTGCAGCGCTTCGTGCGCCAGACCAGACTTCGGCTCGAGACTACGGAAGAGAGTGCCGACGCGTTGCTGCGGGCTCGTATCGACCGCTATGCCAACCTGCCGGCCTCAGTCGGTGGCAACGAGCAGGCTACGCTGAACCGCGTCACGCTCGCGGTCACGGTGACGTACACCGACCAGCAGGAGAATGCCACTTTGCTCGATCGCTCTTTCACCGCTTTTGAAGAGTATGACCCGGCCGACCCGGAGCAGGGCCTGACCGGCGAGGTTGAAGCCGCCCGCGCGGCGCTTGAGAAGATCGCCGACGACATCTTCACGGCGGCAACTTCCAATTGGTAGGCCATCGCTCTCCTTTCTCCGATACTGTACGCGGTCGCCATGCTGGCGCTGTTTCTGTTTGGGTTGAACCTGTTCGTCCTGGCCGTCGGTTTTGCCCGAACCGACCGCAAGCTGACGGGAGTAGCACCCGACCCAGCGTCCTTGCGCGAACCAGACGCTGGCTGGCCGCCGGTCACGCTGCAGCTTCCGCTCTTCAACGAGGCGCTTGTGGCGTCGCGCCTGATCGACGTGTGTGCAGCGCTCGACTATCCGCGTGACCTGCTCGAGATCCAGGTACTGGACGACTCCACTGACGAGACTTCTCGGATTGTGGCCGAGCGTGTTGCGCACTGGCGCAAGCAGGGTGTCGACATCATGCACGTGCACCGTACGGATCGTTCTGGCTTCAAAGCAGGTGCGCTGCAGAACGGACTCAACATCGCGCGCGGTGAACTGATTGCAATTTTCGACGCGGACTTCACGCCAAAGCGCGACTTTCTGCGGCGCATGATTCCCTCGTTTTCCGATCAGAAGATCGGGCTCGTACAGGCGCGGTGGACACACCAGAACGCCGATCGGTCTCTGTTGACACGGCTGCAGGCGTTTGGCCTGGACGCACACTTTGCCGTAGAGCAGCGCGTGCGGAACGTGCTGGGTTACTTCATGAACTTCAATGGCACTGCGGGCATCTGGCGAAGGCAGTGCATCGAGGACGCCGGAGGTTGGCAGGCCGACACACTCACCGAAGACCTCGACCTCAGCTATCGGGCCCAATTGCGCGGATGGAAGTTCGTGTACCGGCCCGACGTGACGGCGCCGGCAGAATTGCCCGAGGACATGAACGCCTTTCGGGCTCAGCAATTCCGTTGGACGAAGGGTGCGGCACAAACGGCCCGCAAGATGCTCCCGCAACTCTGGCGATCGGGAGAGCGACTGGCTGTCAAGCTCGAAGGCACGTTTCACCTCACTGCGCACATGGCGTACCCGTTTGTCATTCTGATCGTCCTGCTGCACGTGCCGCTGATGTGGATAAAGCACCAGGGCAACGGTCCGGGTGAGGTTTACTTCGCGGCGCTTGGGATTGGGCTCCTTGGCTTCGCCGGTTTTGCGCTTTCGCAGCTGTTTGCACAGAGAGAACTGTATCCCGACTGGCCAATTCGCATGCGGTTGTTTCCCGTCTTCATGGCTGCCAGCATGGCCATGTCCATCTCAAACGGTCGCGGTATCGTTGAGGCGCTCATCGGGCGAAAGTCAGCCTTCGTGCGTACCCCGAAGAACAACGTTTCCGCCTCGGGGGCGGTATCCGCGCGTTATCGCGACGCGACGGTTCCAATAATCGCGTGGATCGAACTGGCGATCGCGGTCTACTCGGTCGGCGGACTCGTCGTCGCGATCGCACTTCGAGAATGGGCCGCGCTGCCATTTCAATTGCTCTTCGTGGTCGGCTTTGCGCTCGTTTCCGTTTTTAGCATCCGGCAGATTACATTGTAGCCAGCTGACCGCGACCCACAAATGGCCTCCTTCGACATAGCGCGCTTGATCGGCCTCCTCGACCAGGGGAAGACCGCAGAGGCGATTGATATCGCCTCGGAACTCGTGCGTGAAATGCCGACCCACGTTACGGGTCACGTCGTGCGTGCGCGTGCGCTCGAGTCGCAAGGCGACTTTCGCGAAGCGCTCGTGGCCTGGCGAAACGCACTAGACCTGGTTCCGACGAGTCCGATCATTCAGCGCGGACTCAGCCGCACGGCGAAAAAGCTAGCGGCGCCGCCGATCGTGAAGCTATCTCCGCCCGAACCTCCGTTGCCCGGATTCGAACCAGTTGGCTCGATGTT
>JANQRN010000194.1 GCA_028284545.1 Rhodothermales bacterium
CTCACCGGCTACCTGGGGCAGCTGGCAAACGCCGACGAAGTTGCTCGGGTAGAGATCGACGACCCGTCCGATGAGGTCGTTGCAGGCTCTCGCCCAGTCTACGGCGGTGGGTACATCGGGCACGTGATGGGCCATGGTGGATGCGCGAGGAGAAAAAATCGTCAAGTCGGCGCCACGCTCGCGCAGCAGCCGCAGCTGATTCTGCTCAACGCTTTCGCGAATTTCGTCGTCGCTAATGCTTGCCGACGTGGGGGAGGGCAAGGACGAGTCCTCCAGGCGCGCCAACTGAGCCTCCCGGAAAGTCTGATGACCTGCGGGTGCGGTGGTGTAGTGGCCGTGACAGTCGATGATCAACACATTGAGTTCCTTTGCGCTCAGGTTCCACCGGACCACAGCTCTTCATCCACGTAAGCGTGTCCATCCATGAGCTTGCGTGCCGTTCGCAGCAGCGCTGTCCGATGGATTGCGGTGTTGTTCCCACGCCCAGTAAAATCCAGCTCCACCGTGAACGCGCCGCTGGGATGTTCGATGTCCAATGAGGCGGTCGCCCTGTCTTCGTCGAGCTTTGCGGCAATTCCATCGCAGACGGAGCCATCGATAACGCATGCGCTGGCAACGCTGACGGCGCCGAGCACGCCTATCGCCTCGTGGACGCGGTGGGGAATGAACGTTCGTGTGCAGATTGCGCCGCCGCGGCGCGCAGGCGCCACGAGAGATACTTTCGGTACCGTCTTGTTGGCTACATTGCCTAGCTTTAGGGCCTCGCCCAACTGAATGCGAATGGCCTCGATACATTGACTTAGCTCAGCGTCGGCTTCGAGCTCCGCCGGCGCTTCGTATCCGGTCTTGCCGACTGTGGCGGCGGCAAGAATGATCACGGGCATGCCGTTGTCAATCACCGTAACGTCAATCCCGTTGACCCGATCCACGACGCTGCCGGTAGGCAGCAGTGCCCCGCAGGTGGCGCCTGCAATTCCCTCGAATGCCAAGGGTACGGGTGCTGCGGCCCCTGGAACGCCGTCGATGACCGCGGTTCCTTCATATTTAACGACTCCGTCCGGCGTTGGAACGCGCGCAACTGCGACACTTTTGCTATTGACCATAAAGATACGCACTTCGGTATGGTCGTCCTGCGCCGTTACCACGCCGCGTTCCAAAGCGAAGTGACCTACGCCCGCCAGGATGTTGCCGCAGTTCTGGGTGTCCTTGACCTCGCCCGTTTCCACAGTTACCTGCAGGAACAAGTAGTCGACGTCGATTCCTGGTCGATCCGACGGCGAAACTATCGCGACTTTGCTCGTTAGCGGGTGAGCGCCGCCGATGCCGTCGATTTGGCGACGATCCGGTGAGCCCATCATTCGCCTCAATACCGCGTTGCGTGCGGCTTCGTCAGCTGGCAAGTCGCGGGCGAGGAAATAGAGTCCCTTGGACGTGCCTCCCCGCATCAACATGGCAGGAACGGCTCTGAGCATCTAACCCTCGTCCAGAGACTTCACGTAGCGGAGTCCCTTCTGCGCCAAGCGCGCGCGCATGTCGTACACGTCGAGCCCCAGCTCACCGGCCTCGAATCGTTTGCGTTTTTCCTCCTCGTTGGCCAAGCGCGCCGCGGCTCGTTTCGCCACGCTGTCGATTTCTTTGCGGGCGACGACGCAGACCCCGTCGTCATCCGCTACGATCAAGTCCCCCGGGGTGACCCGCGCACCGGCACAGACAATAGGGGTGTTGACGTTGCCCAGAGTTTCTTTGACTGTGCCCTGTGCATATATGGAGCTCGACCAAACCGGGAACTGCATCTCGGTCAGGGTCGCGATATCTCTGACCCCGGCGTCAATGACGAGCCCGACTACGCCGCGTGCCTTCAGTGAAGTGGCGAGAAGGTCGCCAAAGTAGCCTGTGTTGCTCGGGCTCGTAGGTGTAACGACGAGTACATCGCCTTCTCGACACTGTTCTACGGCGACGTGAATCATCCAGTTGTCACCCGGGGCCACCTCACAGGTCACGGCGCTACCGGCGATCGCCACCGGCCGGTATATCGGCCGCATATTGGCCG
>JANQRN010000012.1 GCA_028284545.1 Rhodothermales bacterium
GATAGAGGCCCTCGGCAAGCGCCTTCTGGGGCGTGGTAATCGTGTGGCCGTGTTGGCTATCGACCCGTCTTCTCGACAGTCGGGTGGTAGCATTCTCGGCGACAAAACTAGAATGCCGGCGCTGTCGACAAGCGAGTCAGCATTCGTACGACCGTCCCCGACAAGTGGGACCCTCGGTGGCCTAACCGACCGGACGCGCGAAGCGATTGTTCTCTGCGAGGCAGCAGGCTACGACACAATCATCGTCGAAACCGTAGGCGTCGGGCAGTCGGAGACCGAAGCCGACAACGCCGTCGACTTTGTACTGTTGGTCCTGCTGGCTGGAGCAGGCGACGAGCTGCAGGGAATCAAACGCGGTATCCTCGAAGTCGCCGACATCTTCGCCGTCAATAAATCCGACATTGACGAAAGAGCCGCTCAGGAAGCGCGGGGTCTCTATCGGGCCGCATCGCAGCTGTTGCAACGCAGATTTCGTGACTGGCAGCCGCCCGTGTTGCTGACATCGGCTGTACGGGAATCCGGGATTGCGGATTTAGCCGCGTCGCTGACAGATTTGAATAGCGTGGCGCGTCAATCTGGCGAAAAGAGCGAGCGGCGCGCCCGGCAACGAGAAGTCTGGTTCGACTCAGCGATGAAGGAGGCCATAATCCGCAAGACGTTCTCCTCGTCTGAGGCGAGGCAACAGTTTGATGCCGCGGCACGGCGCGCTCGTCGCGGAGAAGCGTGTCCGGCACAACTGGCACTAGAAATCGCATTCCGATAGCGCGCCGCCGTATGCCAACAGCAGAGCACCGCCGACTGGCCGACTCGCTTGCCCGCCGAGCAGACTGGAAGAACTGGGGGCCGTACGTCAGTGACCGGGCATGGGGTACGGTCCGAGAAGACTACAGCGACGACGGTCGTGTCTGGGCCAGCTTTCCGTTCGATCAGGCACACCGGCGAACTTTCCGATGGAACGAGGACGGGATCGGCGGATTCTGCAACCGGATGCAAAACGTTTGCCTCACGGTGGCCCTTTGGAACACGCACGACCCGATTCTGAAAGAGCGATTCTTCGGACTCTCGGGCGACGAGGGAAACCACGGCGAGGACGTTAAGGAGTACTACTTCTATCTGGACGGCGTGCCCTCCCACGCCTACATGAAGATGCTGTATCGGTATCCGCAGACAGCGTACCCGTACGGCGAGTTGCGCGCTGAAAGCAAGCGCCGAAGCCGGCGCGACCCCGAGGTTGAACTGATCGATGTCGCCGGGAAGTCGTTCGAGGAGCGTCGCTACTTCGACGTAGCGATCGAATACGCGAAGGCCGAAGAAGAGGACATCTACTGTCGAATCACCGCAACGAACAAGTCGGAAGAGAGTGCGCCCCTACACATCGTACCGCAGATTCTGTTTCGGAACACCTGGAGCTGGGGCGTAGGGCGACCGGTCCCCCGCCTTGCTGCAGGAAAGGATTTGGCCGACGCCTGTCACCTCCGACTCGACGACCGACACCTCGGCACCTGGCATTGGTATGCGTCGCTGGCGGATGGCGCTGTCCCACAGCTGCTGGTGACTGAAAACAACTCGGCACCTGACTTGGTCCGTGCTGGCTCCAGCGATGTTGGCAATGCGTTTGCGAAAGACGGCATCGGTCGGGCAATCATGTACGACGAGGCCAGCGCCGTTAATCCTCGGCAGACGGGTACGAAGGCTGGCGCCAACGCTGCAACAGTAGTTCCTCCAGGCGAATCAGCCGTGGTTCACGTGCGCTTCTGCCGTCGCGAGGTGCGCGAACCGTTTGCCGACGTTGATGACGTCTTTGCGCAACGCATCAGGGAGACCAACGAATTCTACGATGAGCTGCACCCAACTACGCTGAGCGAGGACGAGCGGTTGGTGCAGCGGCAGGCGCTTGCGGGCCTTCTGTGGAGCAAGCAGTTCTATCACTACAGCGTGGCCCTCTGGCTCGACGGAGATCCCGGTATGAAGAGACTGCCCGAGTGGAGGCATCGGGGCCGCAACGCAGCCTGGCGGCACCTCTACAACCTGGACGTCGTCTCAATGCCCGATAAATGGGAGTATCCGTGGTATGCCGCGTGGGATATGGCCTTCCACATGCTGCCCACCGGAATGGTCGACCCCGAGTGGGCGAAGCGTCAACTCGTGTTGATGCTTCGGGAATGGTACATGCATCCTAACGGACAGCTGCCGGCGTACGAGTGGTCGTTCGGTGACGTAAATCCTCCGGTCCACGCCTGGGCGGCATTGCGCGTGTTTGAACGGGACCCCACCGGCCCCGACCTCGACTTTCTTGAGCGCGTGTTTCAGAAGCTGTTACTCAACTTCACGT
>JANQRN010000244.1 GCA_028284545.1 Rhodothermales bacterium
TTGCGCTCTCACGCGACTTTGTGCCTTGTCGCACCCTGAATTATTGTCTGCCCGGGCGAGCGGAATCGACACTTGCTATGGTGGACGAGCTACTGACCACCCGCCTGGAGTCGGACGGTTACCTGATCGAGCGACAGGTTGTGCCTGTCCAGGCCTTCGTTCCGGATGCGTCGGTTCCGCACGGGTTCAGGAAGCCACAGCCCGACGAGCCCTGGTTCGACGCGGTGAATCTAGTCTGTACGCGGCGCGGTACCGACTCACCAGACGAAATGGTTGTGATCGTTGCGCACAAGGACTCCCAGAGTTGGTTGGACTGCGGCCCGGGCGCATACGATAACGCGGTCGGTGTCGCGGCACTTATGGAGATTGCGCGCGTGCTGGCAACAATGCGACTCGGCAAGTCCGTTCGTTTTCTGCTGTGCAACGAGGAGCACTGGCCATGGACAAGTGTGGCCGCCGCGAGACGCATTGCGGAGCAAGCCGCTTGCAAATCACTCCAGGTCCTGGCCGTGATAAACCTGGATTCGTTGGGAGGCAAGTCGCAGGCCGAAATCTCCGCGGGGCAGCCGCTGAACGTTACTCGCTACGTGACAGCAGAGGGTGAGCGGCTTGCGGACTTGACAGCTCAGGTCAATCGCGCGTACAGAATCGGACTTCAGCAAACGAAGTTCAGGTCGGCAGCGCCAAACGACGATGACGGGTCGTTTGTCAACGCCGGATTTCTGAATGCCGTCCTGAATATCGGATCGATGCCGTACCGAGATGCGAAGTATCACACTTGCGATGACCGTCCCGAGCGCGTCGACCTTAAAAACGTACTTCTGGCAACGCGCCTGACACTGGCGACGGTCCTGGAACTAGTCCGCTAATGCTCCTTTGCACATTTAGGTTCGCGGCCTCCTGCGTTGCGTCGGGCGGCTCGGAAGCCTATTGCTCTGGAAACGGTAGATCGATTGTCCCACTTTTTGAGCGCCGCCTTTTGCGTCGGCTCCGAACGTAGCCCTCAGACGGCCTGACGTCTATGTTCATCGTTCCCGGTGCAAGTCGACGCAGGTGATCGCCGGACAGTATTCGCGCACTCTGTTCCGACAAATTCCCCCGCACCCGAATTCGTAGTACCGCGTCTGCTGGAAGCGAGTCGAGCAGTGCACGAACCCCGGCCTCCAGTTCGATGCTGTCAAGATTGGTTACGTCCAGCTCCCGCGAAAACATCGGCCGTGCGGGCAGGCGCCGAAACTCGTAGCGTAGCTCAGCAGGTGCGTGAATCTCGATAATCATGAACCCCTTCAGCTCATCCTTTTCTGCGATTGAGGTTCGTTCGATTGAGCCCGGGTAGATTACCGGAGTCGAAATCGGATTGCCTTGGAGATCTGACCGCAGGACCTGTTGTCTATGGATGTGTCCTGACAGGACCGCGGCAAAATCGGTTGGCAGGTGACTGGTACGGATCACGTCGCGACCGGTGGTAAACGTGTAGTCGGAGGGCCCGACGGTGGCGCCCTCAACGCAATGGTGAATGCAGAGCAGTCGTACGTCTGACGGGGTGTCCTGCCACCCGGTTGACTCCAGTACTTCCGGGAAACGTGATCGCACTTCGCTACGGACGTACGGAAAACCGGCAAGCGCCACCCGGGTGCCGCGGACCACCGCGTTGAACGTCCGCGGCCGATCAAAGACACTAAGATTGGCGTGCCGGGCAAACTGACTGTAGGGTATCCGTGAGCGTTCGTGATTCCCGGGGACGATGAAGACCGGCACGCCTGCGTCTGCGACGCGCACAAGCGGCTCGAGGCCTTGCCAGGCCACGCTCTTGGCAACTCGGGATCGGTGAAACAGGTCTCCGCCGTGAACGACGAGGTCGACCTTTCCGGCGAACGCGGGGGCGAGAGCGCGCTCGTAGTTCGCAAGAAAATCGTGACCCCTGCGGCGTCGCCTGACACGCGGGTTCGTGGGAAGGTCAAACCCGATATGCGTGTCAGCCAGCAGGAGTATTCTGACGGGCTTCGGTGTTTGTTCTTCCGTGACGTTCATGACGACAAGATAGCCGACGCGTCGAGGTTCTTTAAGCGAATCGTTCCTATACTTGAGTAGACAAGCAACACGGTATCCCTGATGCGTATCTCACTCAGCGTCGTCATAGTCTTGCTCGTTGCGGTGTCGTCGTCCGCCGCACAGAACATCTACGTGGGCCCCGAGATCGGCGTCATTGGGATCGGCGCCAGCGCGGAGGTCGACTTTGGCTCTTTCTCCGCTTCGGCCGAAGCCGGTATGGTCCCGGTCAACAGCGTGCGGTACGAGCAGAGCGGTACCGAGTATCTGTTGGATACGCAGACATTCTCCGGACTGCTGCTTGCGAACTTCAAGCCTGGTGGTGGGTCGTTCGCAATCGGAGCCGGCCTGTACTTTGGCGGACTGAACGGTGACGGCGAGGCCCAGGATGTCGGCCTCGGCTACGCCGTCGGCGGCAATCTCTATTCAGCTTCTGAAGTTGGCGAGATGCAGGTTGAACTTGAATTCGGTGGCGTTGCTCCGGCCGTAATGCTTGGCGTGCGTGGGTCGGGTTTCAATTTTGGTCTCGGTGTTGCGTTCACAGGCCAGCCGGAGTACCGAATGATGGCCACGGGCCCGATTCGAAACGACCCTCAGTTCCTGGATGATGTGGAGATCGAACTTGAGGATGTCGTTGATGTCTTCGACAAGATCCCCGTGATGCCGCTCCTGCGCATCGGTTGGCAGTTCGGTGTTGCCAGCCTGAACTAGAGTCAAGGGGCCGAGCGGCGGCTCCGGTGTCTAGTACCCGCCCCGACTGAACTCGAAGTCTTCACCTACGACGCGGATCATGAATCCACCAAAACCGTCGTCCTCGTAGAACGCGGTTGCCGATACGTCCCCGCCATCGATGTCTACAGACCCGAGTATTACGCCCGTCGACGGATTGACGGTGAGCTGTAGGTCGATGTCAGCGCTACCCTTTCTTCCTTCAAAGACCCCGTCGCCGTCAAGGGAAATCGCCGTCGGGTTGGGCATTGTGACCTGAGCATTGAGCGACCCGTCGACAGGGTTTCCCTCGACGCCAGTTATGCTCAATGTTGCGCCATCGGCAAGCCTTCGCTGGTCGTTCGCAAACTGTAGACCTCCGGTGACCATGGTCTCCATCGATCCGTCCTGATCAAAATCCAGGTCGATTGTGGCGTCAACCCGGCTTCCGTTAGGCACCAGCGTGACACCTTGCACGGGCGTCCCGTCGATTGCGGCGAGGAGTCGCTGGGACGCTTCGATGATTACGTTCGGCGCTGGCGAGAAATAGAAGTTGCGGACGGAGTCCTCGTCCACCTTCTTTTCTCCAACGAAGTCGAGGTCGCACGACGCCAGTCCTGTTCCGGCAAGAGCGAAGAAGGCCAGGAGTGCGATTCGCGCGGGTGTAGTGGGTTTTCGCATGACGTCAACTAGCTTTGAGGTCCTACACGCAAGGTAGTTTGAACGACAGACAAAGCAAACCGAACGCGTTGCCTTTACTCGCGAAGTTGGCTCAGAGCTACTACCGTCGCCGTCGCGTCTGGACGGTGGGAGCGCTGGCGATATCGGTCCTCCTGGTATGGTTTGGTCTTGGACTGGAGACGCGGTCAGATCGGCTCGACTTCCGACCGCGATCCGCCACGCTGCCAGCGTCGTTTGATCAGCAGCTCCTGGATCAGTATGCAGGTCTTCGATCCATTGTCGTATACGTTGCTTCTGACGACTCGCTGGGTGTCGATCGCGTGGGTCCACAGATTGATGAGATCGCCGACTCGCTGTTGGCGGTTCCGGGCGTTCGACGCGTGCGCGCACGGCTTGCCGCGGACGCTGCCACGGGCTGGCAATCAGAGTTCGGACCGTGGGCTGCTTTGTATCTCACGCCGCACGAACTCCGTCTTATCGGTGATAGAATCAGTCGGGCGGGGATGGAGCGGGCCATGAGTCGCAGCGACAAAGGAAGGTCGTCTGATCCGCTGAACGTTTTGGGCGTCGGTCTGACCGCAGCACAGCGTGTTGTCGGGGTGACGCGGGTTCGGGTCTCGGACGGGTATTTCACGCTCAAGGGTCAGCGCCAGTTCTTCATCTTTGTGGAGCTGGACGTCGGGACGGCGCTCGACCACATGCGGGTCGCCAACGCCACACGACGCGTCGTCCAGCGATTGAATACACGGCTTGTTGGGAGTGCTCAGCAGGGGCTGCGTATCGGCGCCGTCGGACGTGCTGTTGGCTACGCGTCAGCCTTCGAGACGATGCGCCGCGACATCAACCGCGTCGGAACCCTCGCCGTTGTTGTAGTAACGCTCCTGTTGTTCGTGTTCTTCGCAGGGATCCGAAGGCCGCTGGCAATCCTTACGACAATCGTTTTTGGATTGGCCGCCGGCGCGGCAGTCACGCGCCTCGTCCTCGGCTCCGTCAACATAACTGCATTGATATTCGTTGGGCCGCTTGTCGGACTCGGCGTCGACTTCGGGTTGCATATCGCGACGCACTACAAGCGCGAAGACGGCGAGTTCGGACTCAGCTATGCACTTCTCCAGCCTGGAAGAGCCATCTTGTTCTCCGGTCTCACGACAGCGGCTGCGTTCTCGTCCCTCCTGATGATTGACTATCCCGTGACGCAGCACGTCGCCGCGCTTGCCGTTGCGGGGATGTTGGGAACGGTTCTCGGCGCATTTACCATCCTGCCCATCCTGCTCGCCGAGGATGTCTCAGGGGCCGGATCCATGCACGGCGCACATTTGCGTCATCTCTCGCTGCTGCGGGCGCTGCTGGCCCGGATTCCAGAGCGGGGTTCATTTGTATGGGTTCTTGTAGTTGCACTGGCAGTGCTGGCGGCGACATCGGTCCGATTCGAGCTCCACCCATGGGAGTTCAAGAAGCGGGGGACGCCCGAGTACGCGGAGCTGGAGCGGATCAGCGAGGAGTTTGGCTCATCGTTTACGCCCGTCTTGCTTGTTAGTCGCGGGGCGAACAGGGACGATGCGATCGAAAAAGATCGCCTGGCCCTACGGCGTCTCCGCCCGGGTACCCAACGGGCGGGCATCGCATTTGTGGAAAGCCTCACAAACTGGCTTCCGGCGGATTCCATCCAGAGATCGAACATCGCGTTCATCGCAGATGCGGGAGATACGTTCTCAGCGTCGCGGTTTGCCAGGGAGTACGACGAAGTTGTTGCTCAGCACAACGACGACAAGCGCTTCACTGCCGAATACCGCGACCGAATCGCTGGCATCCTCGACGTGACGCGACTGGACCCGGAAAGAGGTCCCCTGACGCTGTCGGAGCTTCCGGTTGAGCCGGTCAGGTACCTTTTTGAAGGTGAGGAGGGCGTCGCAGCGATCTCATACCTGTATCTCAAGCGCTTCCCCTGGTCAGATGGCGCTGCGACTCAGTTAGAAGAGACGATGCGGCTACTGGGTTTTGACGACGTGCCGGAGACGTACCTACTGAGCGACGAGCTTGAGCTGTCTAATGAGGCCGGCTGGTTGGCGAGGTATCTGCTACGTGCATTTATCCTCGCAGTGACACTTGTCGTGGTTCTTTTGTGGCTTCAGTTTAGAAGTCGGGCTGCCGTCCTGCTCTGTTTGGTGCCAACCATTTGCGGACTTAGTCTTGTCGCAATCGTCATGGTGCTATTCGACATTCCACTCAATAAGTTGACGATGGCGATAGCACCTCTGCTGGTTGGGATCGGCCTGGATGACGGGATTCATGTCATGGAACGCTTCCGCACCGGCCAGTCGCGAGAGACAGTATTTCGTGAGGTTGGTCCTGCGATGGCAATGACCACTTTGACATCGGTGGCCGCGTTCGCCTGCATCTTGTTCACAGAGTTTGGCGGTGCAGCGGAGATCGGCATCCTCGGCATGGTCGGCATGGTCGGCGCCTTTCTGGCAGCCATGCATGCCTTGCCCCCGCTTGCCGCGCGGTTCTACAAATCCGCGTCCCCGCGAAGCCGCTGAAGGATCAGTGTGCCCAGCCGTTCGTGGCGAGGCTCGGCGCTCTCGGCCATCCCCAGGCCGAAGTTCAGCGCCCATCCGGACGCGCGAACAATCTCATCTGCTGTTGGACCGTATGCATCGATGAATGCTCGCCGTGCGGGTCTCTCGAACAACATCCATGCACATGCCAGGTCGGTAGCGACGTCTCCAGCGGTCATGTCGCCCCAATCGATGATGCCGGCGATCTTGCCGTCGCTGACGATGAGGTTCCGAGGGTGTAGGTCGCCGTGTAGCCAGCGACCTTCCGATGCCGCAGGTGCGCGAAGGGATCGGTGCCAAAGGAGGTCGAGGTCAGAGTCGCCGGCTCGAGAGAGTCGGTTCTCAACGACTTCTCGCCGATCCTCGAGCGGCAGGCCGCGAAACGGATTTGCGGGTGCATCCGCGGGCGCCGCCACGTGTAACTGACGCAGCAGCGTCGCAAGGTGAACGCCAGCCATCGCGTCCAGGGGCGCGTCCTCGGCCGTTGTGCCGCTAATCCACGGGACCACGCTCCACGGCCACCGG
>JANQRN010000248.1 GCA_028284545.1 Rhodothermales bacterium
GGCGGGAAGGCCCGAGCAGCCCAACCAGTAGTAGTCCGGCAGCCGCCACAAAATGAGTAGCCTTCGTGATTGTTCGCATCGTTTTCCGCCGCTACTTGATGATGGCAAACTTGCCAGTTGAGGTGCCGTACGGCGAGTCAACATGAAACAGGTACAGTCCGTACGCAATGTTCATGTTGTCTTTGGTACGCAAGTCCCAGTATGCCCTACCCGTTCCGGTTGGATCGCTGTGTTCGATGGTATCGACCAACTCGCCGGCCAGGGTGTAAATCCTGATCGTGCACTGATCCGGTACATTGGCGAAGTACAGTCGTCGTTCACCGCGCTCTGTCCGCGCAATCGGATTCCGAGGTTCCAGTTCGTTGACGACGACATAGGGATTGGGTACTACGTATATCTCGTCGAGCTCGGCAGCTGCCAATTCAGCGTCGGTGGCGCCGGCCACAGTTCGAATCTGGAAGCTGTCCTCTCCATTGAACGGCTTTCTGGTACTGAGGAGGAAGACGTCGCCCGCACCCGGCGTGGAACCGTTGTTTGTCAACGCCACTTGCCAGGTCGCCGTGATAGCGCCGTTTATCGTTTCAATGAACACGATCGCCTCGCTCGTGTCCCACGAACCGTTTCCGTTGATATCGGCTGCAAACGCCTGGATCGGTTCGTTTCCAAGCGAGAGGTTGACGATAGTAAACGGAAGTGGTAGTCCAGAGCTGACCGCATCCATCTGAGGTGAATCGGCGAATCTGATCTCGTAATCGTACGGCTGCGGGATTTTTCCGGGCCCAGCCTTCGCAACGGTGACCTCGTACGGTATATCCCGGCCGCCCTGCGCCCAGCCCGTATCGACGTTGTCGATTGTAAGCGGTTCGTCATCTACGAACACGTGCAGGCCGTCAAAGACCAGGTTGCTTTCTTCGTTCGCTACGTACGGGCTGCCCGCGAGGGGCTGGTAGTTGAAGGTTGCTGTCAACGTCTCGCCCTCTGCAACTGAACCTCCACCAAGTACCTGAACCGAACCCTGCTCGGCGTTGAGGACGTAGTCGGTACCCTCGGTCAGCGTTGCGCCACCGGCATTCGTTAGCACGAACGACGACGGTACGATGTTGTCCCGACGCAGCGAGCTCGTCTTGCCCAGGACAGCGGTCACGGTCGCTGAGACGGGGAGGTCGTTTGTGACCGAGTACGTGAGTTGGTCACCGGCACCGGCAAACTGCAGGGTATACTGACCGCCAGCCGGAACGGCCGTCGGGTCCTTGATGAGAACCGATACATCTCCAGTTCCCCGGCCGGTCAGACGTAACGGACCATCCTCCACAAGTGTCGCCGGCACAAAACCGGCTGCGCGCGGCCCTGGGATTGCACTAGTAGTATTCGTGTCAAAGATGTACTTGTCCGTCGTTGGATCGTATGTAATCGTCGACGAGTTCTCCGTTGGTGCAATGCCGCCGGAGAAGCCCGTGCCGTCGGATCCGGCGAAGCCACGATCATAAGCGGCTACCGAGTAGAAGTAGCGCTGCCCATTGATGACCTGATTGGAGTCAACGAATGTGTGGAACAGTCCTGTATCGTTCCCGAGGTCGTAGGCGACGCCACGTCGCGGATAGGGAATGGCGGAGGGACCCGTGATTCCGTTCCGGAGGTCGAACTTGGCCGGCACGCCCTGCTGGGTCTCATGCGGTCTGAACAGAAACTTCGAGCCGTTTATGTCAGTGATGGATCGCTGGTCGCTGAACTCGTGGTCGGTTGAGCGATAGATGACGTAGCCCTCGAAGTCGGCCTCATTCGAAAGTGGATCAATCGAGTCCTCGGCGCGCGCGTCCCAGTAGAGCGTGACCTTTCGGTCGCCGGGGACGGCGGTCACCATTGGCTTTTCGGGTGGCTTGGCGAAGCGGTATCCGACATCGTATATCTGCTGCGCGGTCTCAGCATTGAGGTCCAGGTCGCTTCTGTTCTCACCAACAATCAGCGCAATTGAGAATCGCTTCGTTTCGCCCGCTCTCAGCGCAAATGAGCCTGACCCGTAGATGAATACGTAATCTCCGGGCTCTTCCGGCACCTGCTCGAAGCTACCAGGTTGCACAAGAGACCACACGCGATCGTCATTCGAGATGTTGTTGCCTGCAAACGCTGGTGAGGCGAACGACGTTAATCCGATCTGGTCACTTTCATCGATATCTGTGAACTCGAAGTTCGGCTCCCCGGGTTTGGTGATGTCAAACTGGTCACCCGCGGTCGGTACGCCGTCGCCTTCGCCGACGTCTCCCGTACCCGGTACGCCATCTATTCCGACGTCGTCAGTGTCTGGGTTCCAATCTCCGTCGTTGTCGATACCATCAGTCCAGGACTCGTCCAGAAGTCCATCGTTGTCGTTGTCGATGCCGTCACCCGGCAGCGAGACTCCGTTGATGATTTCGTTACCCACCCCCGGGCTCTCGAGGAACTTGTAGCCGAAGTAGCCGGGTACGCGCCCGGCGATATCGGAGCGGCCGTCGGCATCCCACGCGAAGACCATATTCTTCTCGCGGTCAAACTCCGCAAGATCGTCCGGCCAGTCACCCGGGCCGCCGATGTGGGGGTCGCCCCACATCCCGAAGATGACCTTGTCGAGGTCTTTATCGGACTTGTTTGTGATCTTGTAGATCAGGAAGATCACGTCCTCGGCCAGCGGATTCGCCCACTGGTACAGGCGCGTCTCCACCTCAAGACCCAGTCCCCGCAGCGTCGAGTCCTGTTCAAACGGCCAGTACTGAAATTCGCGGTTGCCGTAGTCGTTCATGAAATAGAGACCTTCCTTATCGGCGTTTGATGCACCCTGCCGGAGTGCACCGGGCCAGACATATTCTCGGATGTCTTCGTTGAACCATGCAAATGGCCAGGAGTCCGGCTTGCCGTCCAGATCGTCGTCAGGAGCGTCAGAAGTCGGGATCTTGTCTGACTCGGGGTTGACGACCTCGAGGCCTTCGAAGTTGCCTACTGCGTTTGCGCATGGCGTCGGCTGCCAACCCCAAAACTCACTCCCGTCAGGCGAGACTTCACCGCCGTTCGAGACGAGTCCGTCCGAAACAATTCGCATGACCCAGATCGGGTTGCCCTGATCGTCGAGGATTGGGTTGCCAAGTGTGTCCGTGAGCTGAACGCTCTTTGGATCGCGATGACCTTCGTCAACAATTTCTGCGGCCACAAACGGACCAAACTCGTAGCCGTAGCCCAGCCCGTTCCAGACGATGTCTGTGATCGTGTTGCCGGGAGAAGAAATTGACCCAAAGTTTGTGATCTGCGACGTGATACGATTTCCGTTGAGGATTACGTCGCGTCGGTTTGTCTGGTCAGTGCACTCAACCTGAACGGCATTGTGCAATCCGCCACGTAAGGCCTGATGGTCCAGCCACTGGGCAGTTGTTTGCCGGTCCCAGCCGCGCTCGCGGCCTCGGTCAAAACTTGCGTCCTGTGCCGCAGCGGGAGCTGCAAACGAGAAGGCGGATACTGCCACGACGAGGCTCGCCATCGCGACACGGCTCTCAATGGATTCGTTCAAGGGTCCTGTCGTAAGGGTTTTGTAGTACGATTTCATCTGGAGGCATCCGCGCGCTAGAAACTGAACGTTGCACCCACGCTGATCTCTCGCGGCGGCGAGTACCAGTGCGGTCGAACGGTGTACTCGTCGAAGTCGTGGATTCCGGTCTGTCCATAGAACGGTGCCCAGGCGGCGTGCTGGCCCCGTTGCTCGCCCAGCGAGTAAGTCGCGCGGCCAGTGTCATCAAACACGAATCGCTCGTTCAGTCTGTCCAGGACATTAAAAACCTTCGCGAACGCGCGCACGTTGACACCCTGAAGCTTGAACTCCTTGTACAGATGCGCGTCCAGCTTGATCTGGCTCGGTTTGCGACCCGAGTTCGGCAAGTCGTCAATGTTTTCGTTGATGATCAACGGTGAGTACGGGTAGCCGGTCGCGAACTGGCCAACAAACGACGCACTCCAATTGCCCGGCCTCGTAAGCGTCACCGTGGATCCGATGACATGCCGCTGGTCAAACGAGAGCGGCACGAGCTCAAACTCGTTCTCGCGACCAGAGAGGAAATTGAAGAAGAAGGCGTCACCGTCGGTTCGGTTGCCCTCTGCCAGCTGGAACGTGTAGTCGATGGATGCAGAGAGTAATCCGTTCCGCTCCCTGCGTTTCGTCAGCGCAAACGTCATCCCTTTCACATTTGCGTAGTCGCGGTTGAGGTAGATGTTGTATCGATCCTCGCCGGCGATCGTCGAAAAGCGAACCTGCTGAAGTGCGAGGTAGTCACGGATGTCCTTGAAGAACCCGGTGATGTCGAAGGCCATCGACTCGCCGATCTGCTGCTGCAGACCCATCTCGTATTGGACAGAGCGCTCGGGTTTGAGATTCGGGTTTCCAAACGTGGGCGCGCTACCGGCAGGGAATTCGAATTCCGGGTTGATGTACAGTTGGCGTAACGCCGGCATCTGGGCGAAGTGACCGTACGAGAAGTGAATGATGCCCTCGTCGGTAATGGGGAAGGACACACCAACCCGCGGAAGCAGGAACTGCTTGTTCGAAGCTTCGACGAGTTCTCCTTTCGGATCAAGGAGCGAGCCGATGAAGTTGCCGTTCGGGCGGAACTGCTCGTACCGGAGCCCGACATTGATGATGAAGTTGTCAAATTCCAGTTTGTCCTGGGCGTAGGCGGATATCTCAACCGCGTTCTGCTGTTTGCAATCGTTGGGGTCCTGGCCCGGCAGTTCAACAAAGACCTTGCACCCATAGCGGTCGTGAGAGGGACTTTCGCCAGGTGCTAGAACTGTTGGCTCTCTAAAAGTGTCGCCATCAAAGAGTATTACAAAGTTCTGCCGGCTCAGCGTGTGACGCTGGAGCTCAAGGCCAAACTTCGTCTCGTGCGTCACGCCAAACTGCTTTGTCAGGTCGAACTTGACGCGGCCGGAGGCGGAGTGTTCGTACACGTGGCCTTTCTGATTGCCACCAAAAAGGAAGTTACTCCCTGGATACCCGAGGATTCGCCCGGTGGAAACGTAGCGGGCGTCAAACGGGTCTTCGTACAGGTAGCTCGAGAAGTTATTCTCCGCGTAAGACAGCTTCACGGTGTAGAACGCTTTGTCGCTCAGTGTATGCGTGACATGGAAACTGTGGTTTTGGCTGTTGTCCCGACTACGCGCAACGCCGTCCGGATTGTATCGGTAGGCGAAGTTGAACGGGGTGCGCTCACCGCCGTCGAGGATGACCGAATACTCGGTCTTGATGCTCTTGAACGGTCGTGTCGTGAGCTTACCGATGAAGTTGTAGCTCGAACGATCATTCATCGGCACGGGGGTAGTGTCGACGGGCGGCGCGTCCTGCCACTGTGTTCCGTTCAACTCGTAGTACCAGGGGTCCAGGTTGAAATTGGCGGAGTCTGACGGACTGTGTTCGCGGATGCCGTAGATGTATCCGTCATCAACGTCGCGACGACCGGAGACGAAGAAGTTGACTTTCTTCAGGAAAGGCAGCGGCCCTCCCAGACTGGCGATTGCGGTGTAGTCGTTGAGCTTGAGGCCCGACGGGGTGAAGAAGATGTCGTCGTTGCCGGTAATCGTGTCGCCGCCATAGAGCGAGAAGGAGCCGCTGATTCGATCGCCACCTTCCTTGGTTACCAGGTTGACGATACCCGACATGGCACGTCCATACTCGGCGTTAAAAGCTCCGGATATGACGGTCATCTCCTGGATCGCGTCTGCCGCGACGCTGGTCGCGAGGCCGTTTGTATTAAAGGGGTTGGCGACAGAAAGGCCGTCGACCAGGTACGAGACTTCGTTGCTCCGGCCACCGCGTACGTGAATCGCGCCGCCTGGTCCCTGGGTGACACCCGCCTGTGTCACGAGCACGCCCAGGAAGGATTCCACCGGCAGCGCGTCTATTTGCGCTGCGCTTGTTGTTTTCGAGGAGGCGGTCAGGTCCTTTCGCACCAACGGTTGCTCGGCCTCTACGACGACCTCCTGGCCCTCGATGACTTGCTCTCTCAGCTCGATATCGTAGCGTGTTGTTCGACCCGTCGCGACGTTGATATTGGATACGGTCTGGGTCTGGAAGCCGATGTAGGAAAAGCGCAATGCGTAGGTACCGGGGCGTACGTTCAGGATGACGTAGTTCCCGTCGGAGTCGGTGACCGTACCCTGCTGCGTACCGTCGATTACGACGTTGACGCCGATAAGCGGCTCGCCGTTGATGTCGTCTGTTACGCGCCCCGCAATTTTGCCCTGGGCCATTGCGGCGTTCGAGGCTCCGAATCCGAGCAAGAGCAGTGCAATCAGGGCGACTACGCGACTGGCAAGGTGGCCGTGGAAGCGCTTCGGCAGGGACATAGGAACAGGGTGTTTCAGTGCTGGATTCGCTGGCTGCAAAGAAGAGGGCGAGCAGCGGGGTTGTGCGGTCAAAAGATAAGGCAGGAGGGCCATACTGACAGGTACGAGAAAGGCCGCCCCTTTTGGGAGCGGCCTTTCTGATCAACATCGAAGAATTCGGGAGCTACTTCACGAGCACCATCTGACGGCTCTTGCGGAAGTTGCCGTATTCGAGGGTGTAGAAATAAGTGCCCGACGCAGCTGCAGCGCCGCCAGCGGTTTTCCCATCCCACGTCACGCGATGCAGACCCTTCGGATAACGCTCGTCGTTAATCAGGGTATTGACGAGTCGTCCAGTCACGTCGTAGACCTTGAGTGAGATCTCCTTGTCGAGCGGCAGCTCGAATCCGATGGTCGTTTCGCCGTTGAACGGGTTCGGATAGTTCGCCTCGAGCTTGTAGTCGTCGGGCGTGATGATTCGCGTGTCTTCAACCGAAACGTTGAAGTTACCGGCCGACAGAATGCGAACGAACTCCCTCGCAGGTGCCGCAGACGTCTCACGCACCGTTCGGTCGTATCGCGTCGAATCAGCGTTCCAGACCTCGTCGATGATCTGAATGCTATCGGGTACGCTCTGGAATCCGACTGCGACTTCAGCAACACCGTCCATGTCAGCATCTCCGAGGTACGCAAGCTTCGTTGCGAACTTGCCGTCAGCAGTCTCGCGATACTGCGTCATTACGCCGGCAGAGTCACGGAAGACCGTACTCAGGTGGGTAGTGTCAACTGGGGCGCTCGTATCGAAAGTCCGCAGGCTATAGTTGTTGATGTCCTCGGGATCTCCACCAATCGGACCCACCCAGGCGGCAACTCGGACCCACGAAGACGGCGCTGCGGCATCCGCGTCGGCACCAGTGTAGCTCGCTCCAGCTCCGATCAGATCCGGATTTCCGTCACCTGTTACGTCGCCCGCGACGATCCCAAAGTTCGTGAGGGGCGAAAGGAAGTCCAGAAGCAGGTTGTCCGGCGTTACTTGTAGCACATTCTCGCCGGATTCGTAGTTCAGAAGGGAGACAGCGCCGTCCCCAAAGCTTTGGAAACGTGGCCAGAAAACCTCGTCGTCGCCATCGCCATTGATGTCGACCGCGGTACCACTAAATAGCGAAACATGGTCGCCAGGTCCAGCCTGGTACCAACCAAGAGTATCGCCAAACGCGGCCGCCTCATACGTGTTGGCACCGGTGGCGGCGGCGTTGGTGAAATTGAAGCTGTTCCAGCTCTGCATCGATAGCTCCATAAGGCCGTCGCCGCTCCCATCGAGGTCCGCGGGGACGATCCCATACGCACTGCCACCTCCGCGAGCTACGGTGTCCGGATCGAGTGCTCGACTTGTCCAGCGCGCCTCCTCTACAAACGTTTCAAAGCTGGAGCCGATGTCGCCGGTCACCGAAACGACGTACCAACTATCATAGTTGTTGGCCGATCCGTTGTTACCGAACATTATTTCATCTGCGCCATCACCATCAACATCTGCGACCTGGAACTGTTCAGTTCTCCAGCGATCCGGAAGATCTCCAGGGAACTCGTAAATGGCGGCGGCGGCCATGCCGTAGTCATCATCGGAGCCCGTATGCTCGAAGAAGTACAGGCCGGGGGGGAGATCACCTATATTCGGGTTGGTGGCTGAGTAGTCGCGACCCGCAAAGAAGATGATCTCGCCGGCCCCGTCGCCGTCGAGGTCGCCACCGGTGATCGCCCTGATGTTGTTCGTCGAACCGGTCGAGTCGAGCACCGGAGTTGAGTACACGTGTTCCCATGTATCAATTCCGGCGTTCTCAAGAACGTGAACGCGTCCGCCACCTGTGTAGTCAGATACAAGGAGCTCGTACAGGCCGTCATTGTCGAGGTCGTACGGTCCGGCGATCGTTCGCACTCCGCTTTGCGGAATGGGGAACGCCATGTCGAGGTCGACAGTAGTTGCGACGTCAAATGAGTACTCAGTCTGGGCGTACAACGACCCCACTGAAAGACCGAATACAAGTAAGAGTGCTACCGTAACTTTTTGCATGTGAAAAACAGGGTTAAATTTGGTGCTCTACCTTGGCCGAATCGGCGTTGGCGCTCCACATTCGACGAAATCCAGTATAGTCTCATCGGCGAGGGAATGTCAACTCAATGTTTCGCGTTAGCGACTCGGAAATGCTAGCATTAAGGTCGGGCATGCGGACCGCACTTGTTCTGTATCTAGGTGCCGTGGTGCTGTCTGGTTGCGCAGGCAGCGGGCGAACGGTAAGTGAGCGTGACATCGCCTTGTCCAAGGCGAGCCTTGCCATCCTTGATATTGCCGCAGAGCGTTCCTTCAGTCCGCACTCTGGGGTGGACTCGGTATTCGTGGGAAACGATTCGGTTGAGGTCTTCCTGAACGAAGACTTCGCCAACGCTCCGATCCGAGAACAGATGGTCTCCGAACTCGCGTCACGTGTTCGACGGGCCCTTGGAAAACGTTTTCAAGGTCGGGACGTCGTGCTCTACTCCCGTGGGAGTCGTATTGAATCACTCGTTCCGAACGTATTCCGGGAACGGCAACCAATAGACGACTCCAGACTGACCCCAGCCACGACAGCGGAATCGGGGTCAGAACCCATTATTTACTCTGGTTCGCCGGTCGTGACGTACCCCAATAGCCTCGAACGCCCGTCCGCCGGGCTCTTCGGACGCCACATCGCCCTGTGGCCGAGCCACGGCTGGTACTACGAACCAGCACTGGACCGGTGGGAGTGGCAACGGGCGCGCATATTCCAGACAGTTGAGGACAAGCTTCCGTTGTCGTTCGTGCTGAAATATCTGGTTCCCATGCTCGAAAACGCAGGGTCTGAGGTCTACCTGCCGCGCGAGCGCGATACGCAGCACCACATGGTCATCGTTGATCACGATGGTTCTTCAGGTCAGAGCCAATACGCCGAGTTGGCTTCGGGTGAAACGGGCTTCGGTAGTGCCGGTCCCGGTTTTGCCCTTGGGACCATGCCCTACGAAGATGCACACAACCCTTTTCGCGCCGGGCTTCATCGCGTCCTACCCGCTGCCGCTGAAGGCCCGGCGAGTGTCATGTGGGTCCCCGAGATCCCCGTAGACGGCCAATATGCCGTGTACCTGTCGTACGGCAAACAAGCGGAAGCCTGCGCTGCTGCCACGTATTTCATACGGCACGGCGGTGGCGAAACACCCCTTTTGGTCGACCAGTCACGTGGTGCCGGCACCTGGATCTATGCCGGCTCGTACCAGTTCGCATCGGGTCGATCGCAGACCGATGGTGCGGTAGTATTGACAAACGATTCCGCCGAAAACTGCACGCTCTCAGCTGACGCTGTTCGCTTCGGTGGCGGCACGGGTGTAATAAGACGCGGAGAATCGACTAGCAGGCGCCCCCGATACTTGGAAGCCGCGCGATACCACCTGCAGTTTGCGGGGGCGCCGGACTCGCTGGTGTACGATCTCTCGAATGAGATTGAGGACTACAGAGACGACTATCGCTCCCGGGGTGAATGGGTGAACTGGCTGCGTGGGGCACCTTTTGGTCCCAACAAAGATCGCGAGTCAGACGGGCTCAACATCCCAATCGACGCAGCGTTGGCGTTTCACACAGATGCAGGTATCGCGGGGCCAGATTCAAGCATTGGGACACTTCTGATCTATAGTTCGACGGCACTCGATTCTGCACGTTCATTCCCTGACGGCATGTCGAGAATGGCGAATCGGGATCTGGCTGACATTCTTCAAACCCAGATCGTCGAAGACGTTCGGGTGAAATACGATCCTGATTGGCGCCGCCGGGCACTGTGGGATCGTGAATACTCTGAGGCTGTGCGTCCCAACGTCCCGTCGGCTCTACTTGAACTACTTTCTCATCAGAACTTCCATGACATGCGCTATGGGTTGGACCCGCGCTTTCAGTTCGACACCGCCCGCAGCATGTATAAAGGTCTGCTGCGGTTCCTCAGTGTACAGCATGGAACTGAGTATGTAGTTCAGCCACTACCCATAAATCACTTCAGTGTAACGCTTGAGGACGATTCCGCAGTTCTTTCGTGGCAGGGTGTTGAGGATCCGCTGGAGCCGACAGCCGGCGCCGACCGGTATATCGTCCAGAGGCGTGTAGGAGACGATGCCTGGGACCAGGGCGTCGTTGTGCGAACGACGTCCGCGCGAATTCCTGTGGATAGCACGAATACCGTCTATAGCTTCCGCGTAGCCGCCGTCAACGATGGCGGTCGCAGCATGTCTTCAGAGGTCCTGTCAGTAGGTCGCGCAGCCGGGCAGCCCGTTCGTATTATAGATGCCTTTGATCGCGTATCGGCACCGGCCTCGTTCATGGCTGGCGAGGTTGGCGGGTTTGCCAGCTGGATTGATCAAGGCGTTCCTGACGGTTTCGATATCAGCTATACCGGACCTCAGTTCAACTTCGACGTAGCAGCGCCCTGGCTCGACGACGACGCGCCTGGTTTTGGTGCTTCGCATGCCGCTTTTGAGGCGAGCGCTATCGCCGGTAATACGCGCAACTTCTCCGGCGTTCACGGGAGGGCGCTTCTGGATGCCGGGTATTCGTTCGACTCGATATCCGACGAAGCCGTGATCGCGGATTCCACGGCGCTGGACGGTTATCGGGTTGTCAATGTATTGTTGGGAGAGGAGAAGGCGACATTCCTACCAAAGAGCGATGTGAGCCGCTTCAAGTCATTCACAGACGAGATGCAGCATGTACTCAGGCGGTATCAAGCCCGCGGCGGCGCGCTATTGGCGTCGGGGGCGTACGTCGGGACTGACCTGAGCGGCAGCCAGAAAGACTCGACTTTCGCCGCAGAAGTTCTGCGGTTTCGTTTTCGGACGGGGCACGCCTCTACGACGGGATCGGTGTACGGTGTACGCAACCGAGCAGACATCGCAGTGCCCGAGATGTCCTTTGTGACGGATTTGAATTCGCGGCAGTACGCTGTCGAGGCTCCGGACGCCATTGAGCCGGTTGCCGATGGGATCCGTTTCATGCGATATCGGGATACCAACATGAGCGCAGCCGTAGCACATTCCGGTCCCGTTGGGCGCACTGTTGTTTTCGGATTTCCGATTGAGTCTGTAACGACAGCCGAATCGCGCTCGGCGCTGATGACCGCGGCCATGTCATTCTTAACAGCAGACCATCGATGACTGACGGTTGGATTGATAAGACCCTCTCCGCGCTGTCGATCGAGCAACGAATCGGACAACTACTTGCGCCGCGCGCCTTCTCGCACTACGTCCCGCGAGATAGCGATGCATTCAAGCATCTCCTGCGGCTGACGACGGAGATCGGTGTCGGAGGATTCGTGCTTTTCCAGGGCCAGGTGATGGGACAGGCTCAGCTCGTCACGGAGTTGCAGGACGTGGCCGACGTCCCGCTGCTATTCGGGCAGGATGCTGAGTGGGGTGTCGGCATGAGACTTGACGACGCAACGTCCTTCCCGAGCATGGCCGCGATTGCCGCAACGCGAAACACTGACCACGCCTACAACCTCGGCAGTGTGACTGCCGCCGAGGCGCGGGCGCTCGGTGTCCACCACGTCTACGCTCCGGTGGTGGACATAAACAGTAACCCCGCCAATCCGATCATCAACGTGCGTTCATTCGGCGAAGACGCGGAACTCGTGGCAGAAATGGGCGCGGCGGTGGTACGCGGACTCAACGACGGAGGTGTGCTCTCTACAGCGAAGCACTTTCCGGGGCACGGCGACACGAGCGTAGACTCACACGCAGATCTACCTGTTCTCCCGTTTGACATTGATCGCCTCGAGGCACTCGAGTGGATTCCGTTTGTGTCAGCGATCGAGGCGGGCGTATCAAGTGTAATGGTCGGCCATCTAGCGATGCCTGCGATCGATGGCGCTGATGCCGGCCCGGCGTCCCTTTCGAAACGCGTCGTCACCGGGCTGTTACGCGAACGCCTGGGTTTCGACGGCCTGATCACGACAGACGCTATGGACATGCAGGGCGTTAGAAAGCGCTACGGAGCGGGTGAAGCAGCCGTGCGTGCCGTGGAGGCTGGTGTCGATATCGTAATGGTCTCGCCCGACGACTATGAGGCCTATGCGGCCCTGAGCGAAGCGGTTGAGACCGGGCGCTTGTCAGCCGACAGGATTGCGTCTTCCGCAAGGAGGGTACTTAGCGCAAAGGCATCATTGGGCCTGCCGACGGCCCGCTACGCCGGAACAGGCATTGTCCGGAAAACCGTTGGCTGCCACGATCACTTTCTTGCAGCCAGACGCGCTGCCGACGCTGCGGTGACGCTCTTGAAGAACGACGACGTTGTCCCGCTCCCACCGGAGGCGTCGGTCTTGATTGTCACGCTCAACGACACGAAGGAGCGTGGGCGCACCAAAACGTTTGTCGGCAGCATGAAAAAGAGTCGGACGGGCGCTACCCAATCCATCGAACTCGGTCGCAACGTATTTGCCGAGGAGGTCGGCCGTGTTCTCGAGGCTGCCGAATTGGCCGACATTGTGGTCCTCAACCTCGTGGTTGCGGTACGTTCGTTTTCGGGCCAGATCGGGGTACCGGTACAGCACGTCGAGTTGATTAGGTCGTTGACTCGCGGGAAACAGAAGTCAAAGACCGTTCTGGTGTCACTGGGGAGTCCGTACGTTGCCGCGGAGTTCGCCTTTGACATGGATGCCGTCGTGTTGGGCTACGGTCATGCCGAGTGCATGCAGCAGGCCTGCGCCGCAGTTCTTATTGGCTCACAGTCCAGCCCGGGGCGACTGCCCATCACCTTGTCCGACGAATTCCCGATCGGAGCAGGAGGGGCCTAGTCTAGTCTGCCTCAGACAGCGCGTAGGCGCGGCCACGTAGGCTGAATTCCGGGCTCTCTGCGCCGAGGCCGCTGACAGCAGTGACGACCACTCGGGCGGGCTCCTCGCCGTTGACGCCCAAATCCAACGCGCGAATCCAGCCGGGAACGATGCGGGTCTGCCAACCTGAACGATAGCGTGTCTTCACCACCCACAGGCGTGGGTCGGTACCGGATCCGGGCACGAGGAGCAGACGGTGTCGTCCGCTCAGATCGTCCCAAATGGCGCTTGGTTGCGCGGGCGGAACGCTGTTCAGCCACGGCGTATCCGGGACCAGCGCCTGCGTCGCATAGGCCTGATCCGCCAACGCTCGCCCCATTCCTGTCGGGTGCGACATCAGCGCCTTCATGCTGAAGTGTACGTTGCCCTCTGCACCCGGCACGCCTCGCGTGACCGCGATCTGCGACAGAATCTCCTCTGGCTCCCAGATCGTGTTGTTCTGGGCAATGACGCGCGACGTGTAGTTGCCAGGCCACAGGTGCCTGGACGCCAGGTTTTGCTCGTTCCACCAGTCCAATAAGACCGGATAACTCTGTTCCGGTTTTTCGATCGACCAGTATAACTGGGGCGTGAGGTAGTCAACCCATCCGTTGTGAAACCACTTGCGGGCGTCCGCAAAGATTCGATCATAGGCGTCAAATCCCTCGATCTGCTCTGGGTACCCAGGGCGCCATATGCCGAACGGACTTATACCAACCTTCACGTTTGACTTCGCCTGCTTTACGCGCTGATAGAGCTCCTCTACCAACGTGTCGACATTGTTGCGTCGCCAGTCGTTCAGGCTCTGGTCCGGGTTCAACGCGCGCGCCGCAGCAAACGTCACGGTATCAGGAAACGGAATCTCCACGCCGGCAGAGTCACTTATCGCGTACGGATAGAAGTAGTCGTCGAGGTGAATCCCGTCGATGTCGTAGCGGCGCACTACATCGAGGATGACCTCCAGCACGTATTCCCGTCCCGCCTCGCTGCCCGGGTCGATCCACTGTTGTTCGCCATACTGCAGGACCGCCTCGGGATGGGTTCGGCTCACATGTTTCGGATGCGCGGGTGTCGAAGCGGTGCGGTGTCGGGCCCGGTAGGGATTGAACCAGGCGTGGAGTTCAAGACCGCGACGATGCGCCTCTTCGACGGCAAACTCCAGCGGGTCGTAGAAAGTGAACGGCGGTGTACCCTGCGCACCCGTCAAGTACTCAGACCAGGGTTCATAGGCACTCACATAGAGTGCGTCTGCGGCCGGTCGCACCTGGAGAATGATGGCGTTGAGGTTGAGCGCGACGGCACGATCGAGAATCAGACGCAATTCGGACTGCTGGTCAGCCGCACTCAGACCCGGTTGCGATGGCCAATCGATGTTCGCCACCGTGGCGACCCAGGCAGCGCGAAACTCTCGCGGCGTCTCGGGCGCGGGTTGGTTGAGTTCGGCTTCGGTCAGCCCACGTGTACCCGCACAACCGGCGAGCAATGTGACGAGGAGGATGTTGGCAATGCCGTGGTACTGCGTCTTCAACTTCTTCTTGTGGACTCTCGTTCTCGGGTTATCCGCCGCTATTCCGTCGGCACACGTTTTTCGTAGCGGGAAAAGGTACGCGAAACGTACGCTCCAACCGCTCGCTCATAGAAGGAAACCGGGCCGACCCAGGATATTGTCGCATCTGGGTAACCCGAGCGAGCAAGGTCAACCAGGCAGCGCCTCAACAGGACCGCCCCAAGCCCGCGCCCGCGGTATTCGGGTCTCGTTCCCATCGGACCGAACCAGCCAAGTGCCTTGTTGTTGGCTGAGTGGGTTGCAAAGGCTACGACGAATCCCGGTCCTGCAGATTCGTCCACCGCAATGTGGATTGCGAGTGGGTCACAGTGGAGTGCGTTCGACACTTCGCCTTGCCACGGAGGCCAGTGTGCATTGATTAGCGCCGATAGTCCAACGACATCGGACGGAACGACACGACGAACGCTAATGCCGCTTTCCCTGAGTGCGGTTTCGGATTGAGTCGTGCTAAAGTCTCGACCCTGCAAGTTCACCTGCATGTCATACACGGTCCCGACGTACTCGAACCCCGATCGCTCGAAGAAAGCGATGGCCTCGGAATCTGCGTCGACGCCTGGTTGAAGGTAGTTCGGAGGAGATTCGCCAAGGCGAATGTTTTTCGTGCCAGTCGCTTCCAGGGCGGCGGTCGTCGCACCGAGAAGACTGCTGCCGATTCCTCGGTGCTGACGCGACCGCGTCACCGCAATCATCTTTATTGCACTTCCGTCGACAGTTGTCGAGCGGTTGACGCCGGCCGCAAAACCGACGATTGCACCGCTGCGCTCGGTAGCGACAAGGCGCAGGTTTGGGCTGACGTCGGCATCCTCCCACAACTTCTCATGAAGTGTGGCGGCCGAAATGCGTCGGGTCGCACCCTCGTTCCAAATATCCGTCAGGGCCTCAACATCGGCCGGTTCGGCGTGTCGAATGCTAGCTTGCAGCGGCGTCCTCATCGGTATCTGCATCTGCCTCGTCAGTTCGGCGACCGAACTCGGGATCGATCCGCACAAACGTCGAAACTGCGAACGCCGGGATCGTGGCAATCAAGATCCAGACAAAGAAGTTCTTGTACCCGACGATCTCCTGAAGCCAGCCGCTGAACATACCGGGTATCATCATGCCGAGTGCCATGAGGCCGGTGCAGATCGCGTAGTGCGCCGTCTTGTGTTCGCCCTCAGACACCATGATGAGGTACAGAAGGAATGCGGTGAACCCGAAACCATAGCCAAACTGCTCGACGGCAACGCACAAGTTGATCACGAGCCAGGAGTCCGGGGTCGTCGTAGCGAGGAACAGGTATACGGCATTGGGAATGTTCATAGCGACGATCATCGGCCAGAACCAACGCCTGAGGCCGTCGCGCGAGGCGAGGATTCCACCTACAATTCCGCCGAGTGTCAATGCCAGGACGCCGACCGTTCCGTACACAAATCCGACTTCACCGGTCGTAAGCGCGAGCCCGCCGACATCTGACGAATCCAGGAGAAACGGCGCGGCCAATTTCACGAGCTGCGCCTCAGAGAAGCGGTAGAGCAGGATGAAAGCGACGATGACACCGATTCCCGGCTTCCTGAAGAAAGAGGCGAATGTCTCGGCGAAGTCGCCGATCAATCCGCGGCCGCTGCCGGTCGGTCTGTCTGTGCTGGGCCGTGGCAGCACAAACCGATGGAACGCCGCCAGGACTACGAAAAGAACGGCAAGCAGCGCAAACACGGATCCCCAGGCAAGGACGACGTTGCCGGATCGTACCTCAAACGTCGCGCTGGCGTCAGATCTTAGCCGCGGGTCTGCTCTGAAAACGACCGCGGCCGGAACGGCCGCGTTGTCTGGCGTAATTCGGAGTCGGGCCCCCTCGGCAACGCTGATGCTCTTGTTACCAGACGCGATGTCGACATTCACAACTATCGGAGACGCGACTGTTCCGCTACCGATCTTGAGGTACGAGACCGCTACATTGCCGCGGAGGGCGTCTGCCTCGACGTCAACATCAAACACAGCCCGAAGGCCGCGCTCGATCGGCGCCGCAATGAATCGCGCCCAGGCGGCACCGACTGTCCGCGTCCAAAGCCCTGGCGACTCGTCGACCGTGGAAGGGGCGTCAACAAAGCCGTGGCGGACATTCCAACGGTGCGCTGCAGCAATAAGCGAATCAGGCGCCGAATTGCCAGATGCGCCGAGTCGGATTTCGCTCCCCGCCTTCGCGGTTACGAATGCATCGGCTGTCGACGCGAACACGCTGTCTGCGGGCACCGCAAACGGAGGTGACGCAGCGGCCTCAGTCCTGACGGAGACATCGATCGTTCGCGTGGGCAATCCTGTCGACGACTCGATCGACCCGGCCAGGATCACGAGGAGCCCCTGTCCCGTAATGACCGCAAGACGATAGAACGTACTCCGAATCCCGACGAACCATGCCTGGTCCTTCTCCGAGAGCCCAAGCATGTAAAACCCGTCGGCGGCGATGTCATGCGTCGCAGAACTGAAGGCAAGCAGCCACAAGAACGCCAGCGAGTACTTGAAGAACATCGGTCCCGGAAGCGTCAGGGCTACCCCTGCGAGACCGGCTCCGATAATTACCTGCATCAGCAGGATCCAGAAACGCTTGGTGCGTACCGTGTCGACAAGCGGGCTCCAGATTGGCTTGATCACCCAGGGCAGGTAGAGCCAACTGGTGTACAATGCGATCTCGGCGTTTGAGATGCCGAAACGCTTGTACATGATCACAGCAACCTGCATCACGACGATGTAGGGAATGCCCTCGGCGAAGTAGAGGGAGGGGACCCAGGACCAGGCTCGTTTTCTGGACAAGTGCGATTCCTGAAGATTAGCGGCAGCAGAAGATAGCCAATCTGCGTCTCCGGCCGGTTTGTATCTTACGCGTCCCCTCGCTGATCAAGGCCCAACTCCAACGAACACGTGATTTCAACACCTTCAGAGGCGCAGCCGAGCCTTCACCCGGACAACCGATTTCTTGTTCCAAGTGCCCATGGTCCAGACGGAGCGGCAACCCGCTTCGAGCGTGTGCCGGTCGTCATCTTTCCTGATGCGGTTGGCATGTCGCGGCACGCGGCGACTCGTATCCGCGAGGTAATGGATGACGCGCGGGCTGAAGGGCGGCAACCCGTGCTGGGTCTTCCAACGGGCTCTACGCCTATCGGCGTATACCAGGAGCTCGTCAGAATGCATCGTGACGAGGGACTCGACTTCTCGGACGTCGTCACCTTCAACCTCGACGAATACTATCCGATCGAAATGGAGTCGCTACAGAGCTATCACCGCTTCATGCGTGAGAACCTGTTCGACCACATCAATGTCAAGGACGAAAACATCCACATCCCGGACGGCAGCATCGCGCCCGACAAGGTTGTCCAGCACTGCCACGACTACGAGAAAGCGATAGCCGAAGCTGGAGGGATCGACCTCATGCTGCTAGGCATCGGCAGAAGCGGTCACATCGGGTTCAATGAGCCGGGTTCTGAGATCGAGGATCGCACCCGGCTCATTGTGCTTGACGAGATCACGCGCAAGGACGCCGCCAGTGACTTCTTCGACGAGAAGAACGTGCCGCTCCAGGCCATCACTATGGGTGTTGGGACTATTCTGGAGGCGCGGGAGATCATTCTGATGGCAACCGGTGAGCACAAGGCGCCGATCATCAAGCGCGCGGTCGAGGAGAAACCGAACACGCACGTGACCGCGACATTCCTTCAGATGCACCCGAACGCGACGCTCTCGCTGAACGAAGCGGCCGCCGGCGCACTTACGCGACGGAAGACGCCTTGGGCGGTAGACCGTGTCGAGTGGACTCCGGAGCTTGCAAAACGGGCCGTAATCTGGCTGAGCGAACGCGTCGAGAAGCCGATTCAGTGGTTGGAGGCGGGCGATTTTCATCGGCACCACCTGCACGATCTGGTCCACGCGTACGGCAGCGTCGATCAACTCTGCGATCGGGTCTTTCAGGAGCTCAAGGAGAGAATCCGCGATTCGGGCAGGTTGCCGTCGGGCTCCCGCGTCATCGTGTTTAGTCCGCACCCAGATGACGATGTCATCAGCATGGGCGGCACACTAGGGAAGCTCGTACGAAACGGCAATGATGTCAGCGTCGCGTACATGACGAACGGCTCCGTAGCCGTCTTTGACGCTGACCTGCGCCGCCATCTCGATTTCCTCAAGATGGCCGCGCCATCGCTTCTGCCTGAAGGGGGATTCGACGAGGGCACCGACCGCATTGCCGGCATTACTGCCTTTCTGGATGGCAAGCTGCCGGCTCAGGTGGATACCGACGATGTGCAATCACTGAAGGCGTACATCCGCTACACCGAGGCGATCGCGGCGATCAGAGTGATGGGTCTTGACGCGTCAGCCGCGCGTTTCCTCGACATGCCCTTCTATAAGACCGGGCGTGTCAAGAAGGATCCGGTCGGTGAAGCAGATGTCCAGATCATCCTCGAACTGCTGCGTGAGGTCGGGCCGGACCACGTCTACGTGGCTGGCGACCTCTCAGACCCGCACGGAACGCACCGACTCTGCTACAGCGCCATCCGCGACGCGATGAAGCGCTACAATGATTCGTTGCCCGCGGGCTCCGAGCAGCCAACTATATGGTTGTACCGCGGTGCCTGGCAGGAGTGGGAGATCCACGAGGCAGATGTCTTCATACCTATCTCGAAGGCCGAGCTCGACCAGAAGATCGAGGCGATCTTCAAACACGAGAGTCAAAAGGATAGGGCGCTGTTTCCGGGCGCTTACGACGCGCGCGAATTCTGGCAGCGTGCGCGCGACCGAAATCGTGAGACCGCAGCATCGCTCGACAGCATCGGCCTTCCGCAGTTCTTTGCCGCAGAGGCATTTGTAACGTGCACTGACATGCCGTAGGCACCCGCGGCCGTTAGATCATCATGCGCTCCTTGAGATGCCGTGATCGTTCTCGGCTGGCGATTACTTCGTGCCCTCCTGTAAGGACCAGTTTGAAGCGGCCGCTAAACCACTGGATCATCTCCTGAATCGCGCCAATCTGCACGATCGCTGCGCGATGGACCCGCATGAACATCTCGGGGTCGAGATTGGACTCCAACTGATCAAGCGTGTACGACACGATATGCGGCCGAACGTGCGACGCGCCATCGATTGGGTCCTCGTCGAAGACGTACAATCTGGTGATGCCTTCAGATATTTCGGCTGATAGAAGGCGATCTACCGGGACGATAAGGATCTTGTCACGGTATGGGATCGAAATCTGCTTGAGGGATGTGGACGCACTGGTCGGCGTCGGAGTCCCGGTGACGGCCTGCTCATCCAGCCAGTCCAGCAGTTTTGAGAGTCGCTCATTGCGGGCCGAGAGTGAGTCGGGCGTCAGGCGGACCTTTTCGGCGCGCCTTATGGCCTCCTCGATCCGCTCCTCCGATATCGGTTTGAGCAGGTAATCGATTGCGTTCGCCTCGAAGGCTCGAATGGCATACTCGTCATACGCTGTTGTGAAGATGACGAGCGGCCGGTGGTCCGGGTGGATCCGCTCAAGCGTGTCAAAGCCGTCGAGTTCGGGCATCCGAATGTCAAGAAAGAGAACGTCGACCGGATCTGCCTCGAGCAGCTTCAGGGTCTCGGGTCCGTTCGACGCCTCAGCGACGATCTCCAATCTCCCCGCATCCTCGGCCGACGCAAGCAGCCGTCGCAGTCTCTTGCGCGCGGGGGCTTCATCATCGACGATCATTACACGTAACATTCGGTCCCCGCTAATTCTTTTGGTCTTCGATCGGTATTCGCAGTCGCACGCTGGTCCCTTCGCCCGGAATGCTGGTAATCGAGAAGATGTCGTCTCGCCCATATAGCTGCTCCACCCGAGTGACGACGTTATTCAGTCCGATCCCAAAGTAGTCACGATCACGACCGTCATCGTCGGTACTCCCAAACAACTCCGGAATTCCAATGCCGGTGTCTTTGACCAATATGCTCAAGGTTGTTCCGTTTGGTCGCGAGACGTCGACGGTTATCGTGCCGCCGTCGATCTTCTTTTCGATGCCATGCTTCACGGCGTTCTCGACGAGGGTCTGTATCGCAAATGCTGGTACGGGGAACGCCCGGGCTGACTGCTCGATCTGCTCCTCAATCACGAGCTTGTCGCCAAAACGCGCCTTCTCAATCGCGAGATAGTGGCGCACCAGAGTAAGCTCCTCGTCGACTGACACAAAGGTGCGATCCCCAGCATTCAGAATGTGTCGAAAGATCGCCGCCAGATGCTCCAGCGTTCGCTCGGCATCATCTGGCTTCTCCTCGATCAACGCCATTATTGTATTGAGTGCGTTGAAGAGAAAGTGCGGGTTAATCTGAGACCGCAAGGCAACAAGCTGTGCCTGCGCGGTTTCCCGCGTCAACATGTTCTGCCGCTCGACTAGCTTCACGCGCTCAACGGCCAACGCCAACTGCGTACTAAGCCAGCGGAGCTGGTCGATATCGTCCAGGTTGAAGACCTCGCTGCGTTCTCGCTTTCGGCCTAGTATCACGACGCCGATCGCGCCTTCCCGACCGACAATAGGAGCCGCTACTGCGGCGCCATGAGCCGCTAGATCACTCGACACCTTGGACGGCATTGCACTGCGGTCGAGTTCGGCGTTGTGGGCCCATATCTGGCCATCCGCCGCGAAATGCGGCCAGATGTTACGGACAAATGACTCCGTGATATAGGGTGGCTCCGGATGATAGTTGGCGGATATCCAATCGTCAGGCGAAGTCGGACTCTGCACGAAAATGACGGCTGATCGACTGTGGAAAGCCTCACCAACACGCTCGATCGTCTCCTTGAGCAGGTCTGGAAGCGCCACAACATCTCGCACGCTGTCCTGGAATTGGCTCAACAGCTGGGCCGTCCGCTGCCTTTCCGATGGGAATAGCGAAGAGGCGTATCGCATGACGGCACGGACACCTCTGTCGACGAGGAATAGTGTCATCACGGCGAACAGCGCGCCGATCACATTTCGCCCACCGCTTTCTGGTGCCAGCTGCTGGTCGATCAGGCCCAAGCCCACGACAAAGAGAAAGAAGAGTATGCCTCCCGTGAGCGTATAGGCGAGGGCGCGTCGGACGACCGCGTCGACGCGCCCGTAACGCAGCGTCGCCAGAGAGACCAGGATCACTGGTGCCGTAGACAATAACTGAGCGAACACAACGAACCATCCCGCACGGGCCTGTCCCGAGGCAGTAAGCACCGGAACCACCCCCATAATTGTCAGGGCCGCGAGCACCGCAACAACAAGAACTACCTGGGAGCCGCGGTAGCTCCACTCGATTTCGTCGGTTTCGGGATTGCGCCAACCGCGCGCAAGGAGAATCAACGCAGACGCCAAAGCAATGTAGCACGAGGCGTAGAACAGGATTGGACCAACAAGCTCGTCAAGCGTGAAAGGTCCGAGCGCACCAGACACAACGGCCGTGCCTGCGATAAGCACAAGGACGATTGTTGGGACGTAGACAAGCACGACGAACCAGCTTCGCGCAACGGATGGAAAAGCGCGGCCTAGCACCCGCTGGTTGAGCAACGCTGGAAAGGCGATCCATCCGACCAGCGACACGACGGCAGATGCATGCAGGACCGAATCAAACCTCGACCCCGACTCCGGTGCACCGAGGAACGCGACTGCAAGAATTCGCGCGAGGTTGCCGAAGATCCATACAGCAGAGACAGCGATTAGGACCAGGGAAGATCGCGCGTCCCGACTTCGACGAGCAAGCGGGACCGCAACGATGAGTCCGAGTACATGCACAAACGCAGCGATGGCGAATCCCCAGAGCGAGAACTGCCAGAGTGTCTGTGAGCGGGGGTACAGAAACGTCGGGTAGCGGGTCAGCCGCACGTCGAGGTTCACATGGTCGTCGCCCCGCACTATGGTGTAGTGCACTACTTCGCCAGGCGCTACGCCCTGGATTGCGGTCCGCGCCAGCTCGTCGGTGAAGTACTGCTGGTAGTCGATCAGGTAGAGTTCGTCGCCCTGTTCGATTCCGGCTTTGGCTCCCGGACCCCCTCGGTGGACGTAGCGTGCGGTGGTGAGCCCGTCAGTGTCTTCCCACTCAACCCAGTCGTAGGATCGAACGCCGGCGTCGACGAGGGGTGTGGCGATGATTTGAGAGACCCTGATCCAATCAATTGCGGTCTGCGCTACGGGGTATAGCGCGACCACGGCGACCACAACGATGAACGCCTTTGCTAGTCTTGCGTTAGTCTCCGTCGCCACAATCCGGACCAGTTTTCGGTAATTTGCCGGCTTGATCTGCCCATCAAGGTAACTAATACGCCAGAACGACTAATTAGATGTACGTCGATACGCATGTCCACCTGAACCATCGGCGATACGCAGATGACATCGCAGAGGTCGTGGACCGCGCCCGCGCGGCAGGTGTGATGCAGATGCTGGTCCCAGCAATCGATGTGGACTCGATCGCCCGTGCCCTCGATCTGGCTGACCAGTTCGATGGGCTGTTTGCGATGGCGGGGATACACCCTACACATACGCAGGAGGCGGGGGAAGACGACTTTGAAAGGGTGGTAGAACTGGCAGGCCACGATTCGGTAGTCGCGATCGGGGAGAGCGGACTGGACCATTACTGGGATCGTTCGTTTGATGACGTCCAGGAGGACTACCTGCGGCGCCACGTTCGTCTAGCGATCGAAACGGACCTGCCTTTGGTATTGCACAACCGGGAAGCCTCAGCCGACCTCTTGCGGGTAGTAGCCGACGAACGCAGCCGGTCGCGCACTCCAGAACGGCTGCGCGGCGTCTTTCACTGCTTCTCGGGGCCGCCGGATGTTGGGCGGGCAGCGACCGAACTCGGCTTTTTCCTTGGAATTGGCGGCAACGTGACGTTCAAGAACAGCGCCACACGTGAGGCGCTGGCAGGTATTGACCGCTCCAGAATGCTGTTGGAAACTGATGGGCCGTTTCTCGCGCCGGTGCCGCATCGAGGAAAGCGAAACGAACCTGCCCACATTCCGCTCATCGCTGACGTAATTGCCACTGAGCTTGGCGTAGCAGTTGCGGAGGTTGCGGAAGTCACGACTGAGAACGCGCGAAGACTCTTCAACGTTAGCTAGCGAGAAAAAAGAAAGAGGCCGCACGGAAGTCCGCGCGGCCTCTTGATCATTCACCACTGACGAATCGCAGCCCTCGTCTGGCGGGCTAGGACGTCTCCTCGGCGTCTTCCACAACTTCGTAGTCGACGTCCTTTATGTCTCCAGAATCGCCGGCCTCAGCGTCAGCATCAGCCTGACCTTCGGCGGGCTGTTCTTGCTGAGCAGCGTACATCTCCTCCGAGGCTTCGCTCCAGGCCTGGTTCAGCTGCTCCATAGCCGACTCGATCTCGAGCAGGTTCCGCGACTTGTGCGCTTCCTTGAGCCGCTCAAGTCCGGCCTCGATCTTGGCTTTCTTGTCGGCTGATAGCTTTTCACCAAACTCGCCCAGGTTCTTCTCCGACGTGAAGATCAAAGAGTCCGCCGCGTTGATCTTGTCTGCCTCGTCGCGCTTCTTCTTGTCGTCGTCGGCGTGTGCCTTGGCGTCGGCGCGCATCTTCTCGATCTCCTGCTCGGTAAGCCCAGACGAAGCCTCGATCCTGATGGACTGCTCCTTGCCGGTGGCTTTGTCTTTCGCGGATACGCTCAGGATACCGTTCGCGTCGATGTCGAAGGTGACCTCGATCTGGGGTATACCGCGCGGTGCCGGCGGAATTCCATCGAGATAGAACTTGCCGATTGTCCGGTTGTCCGACGCCATTGATCGGTCGCCCTGGAGGACGTGGATTTCGACTGACGGTTGATTGTCACTCGCCGTTGAGAACGTTTCGCTCTTGCGCGTCGGAATCGTCGTGTTGGCGGGGATGAGTGCGGTCGACACGCCACCCATCGTCTCGATGCCCAGTGAAAGCGGCGTGACGTCGAGCAGCAGAACGTCAGATACATCACCTGACAGGACGCCGCCTTGAATTGCGGCGCCGGTGGCAACGACCTCGTCAGGGTTCACTGAACGGTTGGGTTTCTTTCCAAAGAAATCCTCAACTGTCTTCTGAACGAGCGGAATGCGCGTGGAACCACCTACGAGGATTACCTCGTCGATATCGCCCGTGGCAAGGCCGGCGTCCTGCAGTGCCTTCTTCATCGGGTCGATTGATCTCTTCACAAGGTCATCAACCAGTTGCTCGAACTTGGCCCGCGTGAGGTCCAGCGTAAGGTGCTTTGGTCCTTCGTCCTGGGTCGCCGTGATGAACGGGAGGTTGACCGTGGTCTGTGTGGAGCTCGACAGTTCGATCTTTGCTTTTTCGGCGGCTTCCTTCAGTCGCTGGAGCGCCATCGGATCTTTGCGCAGGTCGATACCTTCCTGCTTCTTGAACTCATCGGCGATGTAGTCGATTAGGCGCTGGTCAAAGTCGTCGCCGCCGAGGTGCGTATCGCCGCTGGTCGACTTCACTTCGAATACGCCGTCGGCAAGCTCGAGCACAGAGATGTCGTACGTCCCGCCACCAAGGTCATAGACCGCGATCGTTGATTCAGTGTCCTTCTTGTCAAGTCCGTAGGCAAGAGCGGCGGCCGTAGGCTCGTTGATGATCCGCTGCACCTTGAGCCCCGAGATCTCACCGGCCTCCTTGGTCGCGGTACGCTGGGCGTCATTGAAGTAAGCCGGGACCGTGATAACGGCGTCCGTAACGCGTTCTCCCAGGTAGTCTTCAGCAGTCTGCTTCAGCTTTTGCAGAATCATCGCAGAGATCTCCTGGGGCGTGTACAGGCGATCATCCACCTTCACCCTGGCGGTGTTGTTGTCGCCGGCGACGACCTCGTACGGGATCGTCTTCATTTCGGACGTCACCTCGTCGAACGTCCGACCCATGAACCGCTTGATCGAGAAGAGGGTCTTCTGCGGGTTGGTAATGGCCTGGCGCTTTGCCGGCGCGCCCACCAGGCGCTCGCCGTCCTTCTTGAAGGCAACAACGGATGGGGTCGTGCGGGCTCCCTCGGCGTTGGTAATCACCGTAGGCTCACCGCCTTCCATCACGGCAACAACCGAATTCGTGGTGCCGAGGTCAATTCCGATAATCTTACCCATGTGTGGATACCTGTTCTTAAAGTCTGGATCGTTGGGAGTGTTGTCCGTTTACCCCTGATTGTCAATAACGGTGCCAGTGGTCACAATGCGTCACATTGGCAGGGATTCCGAGCCTCGCGTCTGCAATCTTTTCAGGCACGCAGGGTATATTTGGAGCTGAAACCCGCCGCGTATGCAAGCCGACCACATTAGACACCTGCCGAATGCGTTGACGATCCTGCGGATGGTCGCCACGCCGGTAATCCTCGTGCTAATGTTCTCCCCGACGCTCGGCGGAAGGCTGGCAGCCCTGATTCTGTTCGTTCTGGCCGCGATCTCGGATTTTGCCGACGGTCACCTGGCCCGGCGGTACAACTCTCCAAGCCGGATCGGCAGGTTTCTGGATCCGCTGGCCGACAAGGTGCTCGTACTCGGGACATTTATCGGACTGGCGTGGCTGCTTCCTGCGGTTGTGCCGTGGTGGGCCGTTGCAATCATCGCCGTCCGGGACGTGGCAGTGACTGTGCGTCGGATGTACGCTGAATCGCAGGGCAAGTCCGTGCGGACCCTCCCCATGGCCAAAACAAAGACTACGCTCCAGCTGGTATACCTGATCGGGATGCTCGCTGCCCTTGCCGCGGCGAAATTCCCAGGTTGGCTCGGATCGGTTGGCAACTGGGTCCTCGACAGCTGGATCCCAATGGCGCTTCTGCTGGCCGTTGTCGCTATCACCGCCTACACGGGCCTCCTTTACCTTCTTCGGGCTGAATACACATCGGAATGACCACTCGAAAGCGTCTCGCGCGTGAGCTGCTGCGAATCGAAGCGTTCGTCTTCTCGCCGGAGAATCCGTTCACGTGGGCATCCGGGATCGTGGCTCCGATGTACTGCGACAACCGATTGATTCTCGGCTTTCCGGGCGCACGATCGCTCGTTATCGATGCTTTCGCCGAAGCGTTCGACACGTTGGCAGAACCAAGGCCGGATCTGATCGTGGGTACGGCGACAGCGGGCATCCCGCATGCAGCTTGGCTTAGCGACCGACTGGACCTGCCAATGGCCTACGTGCGATCCGCTGCGAAGAAGCACGGACGGGGACGGCAGGTCGAGGGCGTCAGACCGGCCGGGCAGCGGGCCCTGCTGGTAGAGGATCTCGTTTCTACCGGCGGCTCCTCGATCACGGCGGTGAAAGCCTTAAGAAGTGAGGGCATTGACGTCAATGACGTCGTTGCGATCTTCTCGTACGGGCTGGAGGCGAGTCAGACCGCTTTCGACGCTGCGGGTTGCAGACTGCGAACCCTCACCAATCTGGAATCTCTGCTTGAGGTGGCCGTTGAAGACGGACGTCTCGAGTTGGAGCAAGCCCATGAGATCGCGCGCTGGCGAGCAGGTCTTTCGGCGGCTCCCGCAACCTCGACGGACTAGCAACAGCGTCTACCAGACGATATGCCTGTTTACATCGTAACTGTCGGCGACGAGCTGTTGCTCGGCGACACGGTGAATACGAACGCTGCCTGGCTAGGCCAGCGTCTCACCGATGCGGGTCTCGCCGTGAGGGGGGCGTCAACAGTACCCGACGTGATGGGTGAAATTGTAGAGGCGATCAGGCACGCGGTCCAGCGCGCGAGCCTGGTGATTGTTACTGGCGGACTCGGGCCGACGCACGATGACCTGACACGCGACGCGGTTGCGGAGGTCTTCGGCAAAGAACTGGAGTTTCACGAGAGCTGGTTCAGAGTGGTAGAGCGAGCGTTTGCCAGTCGCGGATGGTCGGTCCCGGAAGCGAATCGCTCGCAGGCAATGGTTCCCAGCGGATTTGAGATCATGCGTAATGACTTCGGAACGGCTCCCGGACTCTTCTACACGCATGATGAGGATGGTCGTGAGGTTGATGTTGCCGTCCTGCCCGGGGTTCCAAGGGAGATGAAGCACCTCGTGGAAGACCGACTCCTCGCCCGACTCGGAAAGCAGGAGAAGAGTGTCCGTGCCGTCGTGCACATTGGAACGGCTGGAATTGGCGAGTCGCATCTGCAAGAGCTACTCGGTGACCTCTCGCCGTTTCTTGATCATGGCGCTTCGCTCGCTTACCTGCCGTCGCTCAACGGGATGCGACTTCGCGTAACAGGAACCGGTTCGAGCCAGGAAGCAGCTGGAGAACAGGCGGCCGCCCTTGTTGACGTAATTGACGAGCGAGCCGGGCGCTACGTATTCAGCCACAATGGATTGACGCTTGAGGCAGCAGTCGGCCAACTGTTGCTCGAGCGAGGGATGACCGTGGCGTTGGCAGAGAGCTGCACCGGTGGACGCGTCGCAGATCGGTTGACAAATGTGCCCGGCTCGTCTGAATACGTGAGGGGTGGGGTTGTAGCGTACTGCAACAGCGTAAAGGTTGCTGCCCTTGGAGTCCAGGAAGACTCGTTGGACGATCACGGGTCCGTGTCTGAGGCCGTTGCGGCCGAGATGGCGGCGGGAGTTCGCGAACGACTCGGTGCCGACATCGGTCTTTCGTCGACCGGCATAATGGGGCCTGGTGGCGGCACACGAGAGAAGCCGGTTGGTACCGTATGGGTTGGCGTCTCGGACGCCCGTGGAACAGAAACGAGGCTCTTGACGCTGGGTGCGGGTCGTGAGGACAACAAGAAGCGGGCGGCCACGGCAGTGCTTGATCTGCTGCGTCGACGACTGATCGGTATCTGATCGCGTCTGGTAATTCTGCTGGCCGTGGTTATATTATGTGCGGTATATGTGTCATAGTGTCGGGCTATGCACAGAATCCTTGGCCTGCAAACTCGTTGCAGACGATTTCGGGCCTATGACACACCGGTGTCACTTGTTCGGTCTATCATTTTAGGGCGCGGGAGACTCGCCAAATTGATGGCCGTCACCGACGAACGTCGGTCGATACGCCTGTATGGGCTACCGTCCACGTGTTCGGAGCATGTATTCGGAGCGGCCAGACGCGCCGCGGATCATAGCCACCACATAACTACCTAACACGGAGAACCCGAACCCACCGCTCGGTGGGCAGGGCTACTCAGACAACGAATACGCGACAATGGGAAAAAACACTGGAAGTGCGACGCGCGGAACGAGCCCGGGGAACGTGACCTCAGAGAGTGCGAAGCTGAAGGCACTTGATCTGGCGATGAAGCAGATCGAGAAGAACTACGGAAAAGGTTCGATCATGCGGCTCGGTGATGCCCCGCCGTTGCTCGTTGATGCCATCCCGACAGGTTCACTCGCCCTGGATGCGGCGCTCGGCATCGGCGGCGTTCCACGTGGGCGTGTCGTGGAGATCTACGGACCCGAGTCTTCGGGAAAGACTACACTCGCCACACAGATCATAGCGGAAGCGCAGCGACTTGGCGGAACGTGTGCGTTCATAGACGCTGAACATGCGTTCGATGCGACCTACGGTGAAAAACTTGGCGTAGACATTGAGACACTTCTCGTGTCCCAGCCCGACACCGGTGAGCAGGCGCTAAACATTTGCGACACGCTGGTGCGAAGTGGCGCCCTGGATGTCATCGTCATCGACTCGGTAGCAGCGCTTGTGCCCCAGGCCGAGATCGAGGGTGAGATGGGCGACAGCCATGTCGGTCTCCAGGCGCGCCTGATGAGTCAGGCGCTGAGAAAGCTTACCGGTAACCTGAACCGCACAAAAACCTGTCTGGTCTTTATCAACCAGATACGAGAGAAAATCGGTGTCATGTTCGGGAGCCCGGAGACGACGAGTGGCGGACGGGCGTTGAAGTTCTATTCATCGGTACGACTGGACATCAGGCGGATCGGAGCCATCAAGGACGGTACGGAGGTCGTTGGTAACCGAACGCGCGTAAAAGTCGTCAAGAACAAGGTTGCCCCGCCGTTCCGCCAGGCCGAGTTCGATATCATCTATGGAGAAGGAGTCTCCTCGCTGGGCGAACTCGTCGATCTGGCTGTGGAAAACGACGTGCTTCAGAAAAGCGGATCGTGGTATGCCTATGGCGATATCAAGGTGGGACAGGGCCGCGATGCCGCAAAGGCGTGGTTGCAGGACAACGACACCTACAGAGACGAGGTGATGCATCGCGTAAAGGTCGCGATTGGGATGATTGTCGAACCCGTGGAGGTTACAAGCGATCCAGACGGAATGCCTAAGAAGACCAATGGCGTTGCCATCACAGTCTAGGCACGAGTGAAGTTTGACAAGCGACCCACTTCGAGCTATCTTTGCGGCCCTAACATCGCGGGGTGGAGCAGCTGGTAGCTCACCGGGCTCATAACCCGGAGGTCGCGGGTTCGAATCCCGCCCCCGCTACAGGAAAAAGGGCGCGACAATGGTCGTGCCCTTTTTTACTTTCAGGCTCTACGCAACTGTCCGATCGATCTCAATCATCGGTGGGCCATTTGCCCAACTCACAACCAGATACTGTGCGGGATGGCAATTCTTCACCCGTTCCCGGCCGTACGGCCAACTGCCTCATCAGCGGCGGAAGTCGCTAGCGTCCCATACGACGTAATCAGCGTCGCGGAGGCACGAGATCTCGCCGAGGGCAACAGCGCAAGCTTCCTCCACGTCATTCGCCCTGAGATCGACCTTCCACTGGGTACCGACGAGCATGATGATGCCGTTTACGCGACAGGTGCCCGCAATCTGCGGGCTTTTGTTGCGGCGGACTACACCGTAGTAGACCCTCCGAGTCTGTATGTATATCGCCTCACCATGGACGGGCGGTCGCAGACTGGCGTATTCGGGTGTGTTGCGGTTGCCGACTATGACAACGACGTTATCCTCAAGCACGAGAAGACGCGTCCAGACAAAGAGGACGATCGCACGCGACACATTCTCGAGCAACGCGCCCACGCTGAGCCGGTGATGTTGACGTACAAGGACGTGCCGGCTATCGCTGCGATAATGGAAGACTCGATGGCGACCGCCCCACTCGTTTCGTTCGTTGCGCCAGACAACGTCGAACATACCGTGTGGTCGGTTCCTGATGTTGAGGCACTCGTGTCGGCGTTCGCCGATGTTCCCTCGCTGTACGTAGCCGACGGACACCACCGCTGCAAGGCGGCAAGTCGGGCCGCCGACGATCTCGGGGCTACCGCTGCGGATGAAGCGAGCTATTTCCCGGCTGTGCTTTTCCCAATGGGCGACTTGAGGATCCTCTCGTACAACCGGGTCATCAAGAACAGCGACAAGTCGGCTTCCGAGATTCTGGCGGCCGTTCGCGAACGTCTTTCGATTATCGATCATGCACCCGCCCGTCCGGCCAGCGCAGGGCAGGTCTCGCTTTATGCGGATGGCAAATGGCATGGCATTCTGCTCCCGCCGTCAACCCGCGACGGCGCAGCCGACCGTCTGGACGTAGCCAGGCTAGGCGAACACTTTCTGGAGCCAATACTGGGCATTACAGATCCGCGACGCGATCCCCGAATCGGGTTCGTCGGAGGCATACGAGGAACGACCGCATTGGAGGATGCGGTAGACAACGGCGACGCCGTCGTCGCTATTTCAATGTACCCGACGTCGATCGAAGAACTGGTCGCCGTCTCTGACGCCGGACTCCTCATGCCACCCAAGTCGACCTGGTTTGAACCCAAACTTCGATCTGGCCTTCTGGTGCATCCTTTCTGAAATACTCGTCACATGAAAGTCCTAGTTGCCGACAAGCTATCCGATTCTTTCCTGCAACGCCTGTCAGATGCAGGTGTCGACGTTATTGCTGAGCCAAAGGCAACCGGCGAGTCGCTTGTCGAGGCGCTTGACAACAACAACCCCGGCGTGTTGGTCGTAAGATCGACCAAGGTGCCAGATGCGGCGCTTTCGGCCGCACCGGCGCTGGAGCTTGTCGTGAGGGCTGGCGCCGGCTATGACAACGTCGACGTCACCGCCGCGTCAGCCAAGGGGATCTTCGTCGCAAACTGCCCGGGAAAGAACGCCACCGCCGTAGCCGAACTTACACTCGGCCTCATTCTCTCGCTTGACCGATTCCTCCCGGACAATGTCGCCGACGCACGGTCGGGCGTCTGGAACAAGGCTCGCTACGCCAAGGCCCAAGGACTGAAAGGCCGAACGCTAGGCCTGATCGGTCTTGGCAATATCGGGACCGAGGTTGCTGAGCGCGCCATCGCGTTCGGAATGCGAGTGGTCGCCTGGAGTCGCTCACTCACTCCGGCTCGCGCAAAGAAGCTGGGAGTTGAGTACGCCGCGACGCCGCTCGAAGTGGCCCAAACGGCTGACATCGTAAGCGTCCACGTCTCGGCGAACCCGGAAACGCGAGGCCTAATCAACAAGGAGTTCTTCGGCGCTATGCAGGAGGGCGCCTACTTTGTCAACACGACACGCAGCTCCGTGGTTGACGAGTCGGCCCTGCTCGCCGCGCTTGACGCAAAGTCCATCAGGGCGGCGCTCGATGTATTTGAGGGAGAGCCGGCGGCAAAGGATGGATCACTGGAAGCGGCCATCGCCCGGCATCCCGCGGTATACCTGTCGCACCACATCGGTGCGTCAACCGCGCAGGCGCAGGAGGCGATTGCAGCGGAGGCGGCGCGGGTAGTACTGGAGTTCAAAGACTCGGGTGAGGTACCCAATTGTGTGAACATCGCCGAGCATACGCCGGCCACCCATCAGATCACGATACGCCACCTTGATCGCGTCGGTGTCCTTGCACGGGTGCTAAATGAGATGAGTAAGGCCGGATGGAACGTCCAGGAAATGGAGAATCTCGTGTTCGAAGGCGCAGTGGCAGCGTGCGCGCGGATACGATTTGACGGTCAGCCGGATCAGTCAGCCGTAGACCGTATCGGTACGCTCGATGACGTACTGGCGGTAACACTCATAAGACTATAAACATCACGTCAGCATGCCTTCCAGACAGCACAACTTCTCGGCTGGGCCAGCCGCCCTGCCGCTTTCGGTAATTGAGGAGGTAAAGTCCGAGCTACCTACGTACGCGGACGCCGGTGCGTCCGTCATGGAGATCAGCCATCGATCTCCTCAGTACACCGCAATAGCTGCGTCCGCAGTTAGTCTGCTAAGAGAGTTGCTTGGCCTGACGGACGAGTGGCACGTACTCTTTTTGCAGGGCGGTGCCTCCATGCAGTTCTATCAGGTACCACTGAACTTTCTCGGTGACGGATCAACAGCCGACTACGTGAATACGGGCGCATGGTCGGCAAAAGCTATTGCTCAGGCCAGGGCGGTGGGGAAGACGGCCGTTGTTGCATCATCCGAGGAATCTGGTTTCGATCATATTCCCGCAGTGGGCGACTGGAGTCGTTCCGACAACGTCGCGTACACGCATATCACGACGAATAACACGATATACGGGACCCGGTTCAGCGGCGACCCCGACGTCGCTGCGCCAATCGTCGCCGATATGTCAAGCGACTTTCTGAGCAGACCGATTAATCTCGATCGCTACGGCTTGATCTACGCCGGTGCTCAGAAGAACCTCGGCCCAGCTGGAGTCACCATCGTCTTGCTGCGCGATTACCTGCTTCAGCGCAGGCGAGAGGGCGTTCCGACGATGCTTGATTATGGAACACACGCCGCCAAGCTCTTCAACACGCCGCCTGTGTTTGCCGTGTATATCGTAGAGAAGGTACTGAGATGGATCAAGGCGGGCGGCGGACTTGCGGCTATGGCCGAGCGAAACGAAGAAAAGGCGGGGCTTCTCTACGACAGGATCGACGCGAGCGGGTTCTACCGCGGAGTTGCCCGGCTGGAGGATCGATCGAGAATGAACGTGACCTTTCGCCTGCCGTCAGAAGATCTTGAGAAGGAGTTCGTCGCCGGCGCGGCCGAGCGCGGGCTTCGGTCGCTCAAGGGTCACAGGTCCGCCGGCGGAGTTCGCGCGAGTATTTACAACGCGTGCCCGCAGGAGTCAGTGGAGGCGCTCGTGAGTTTCATGTCCGAGTTCGAAGGTCAAAACGGTTAAGATCGTCGCGGCATTGCAAGGCTGGTGCGCGGTTGTTATATAAGGCCGTCAATCTCGACAAAGCACTGCGCTGATGGCGACAAGAGTTGGTATTCCGCGAGAGACGGCGAGCGGAGAAACACGTGTAGCGACCGTCCCAGATGTTGTTGCGCGGCTGGTCAAGAAAGGTCTCTCGGTTGTTATAGAGACCGGGGCTGGCGAAGCCTCGTTCTATCCCGACGATGCGTACAGGGAGAAGGGTGCCGAGGTGGCAGATCGCAGTGCGGTGTTTGCCTGCGATGTAATCGCCAAGGTCGCGCCGCCCACCGACGCCGAAATCGACCAGTTGTCCGCTGGCAAAACGCTGATCGGATTTCTGGGACCGCTCGACGAGCCCGAACGAAGCAGGAAACTCGCTGATGCTGGAGTGACCGCACTCAGTATGGAGTTGGTCCCGAGAATCTCGCGGGCGCAGAAGATGGATGCACTTTCAGCCATGGCGAATATCGCCGGATACAAGGCGGTCTTGCTGGCCTCGGCTGAGTTGCCCCGCTACTTCCCGCTCCTGACGACAGCAGCGGGCACGGTGAAGCCGGCAAACGCCCTCGTTCTTGGCGCCGGGGTCGCTGGCTTGCAGGCGATTGCGACTGCACGTCGTCTCGGAGCCCGGGTATCCGCCTACGATATACGCGATGCGGTCAAGGAGCAGGTCGAAAGTCTTGGCGCGACGTTCGTGGAGCTCGAGTTGGAGACGAAAGAGATGGAGGACAAGAGCGGCTACGCCAAGGCGCTCGACGAAGAAAAGGCCCGCCGGCAGACCGAGCTGCTTGTCCCCGCCATCGCGAAGTCAGACGTTGTAATTACGACGGCCCTCATTCCAGGGCGACCGGCACCGGTTCTCATAACGAAGGAAGCCGTTGCTGCGATGAAACCAGGTTCTGTCATCGTTGACCTGGCGGCTCCAAACGGCGGCAACTGCGAACTCACAGAGCCGGGGCAGACGACCACAACGGCCAACCAGGTCAAGATTCTGGCGCCGCTGAATATTCCGGCGTCCGTCGCCGCTCACGGAAGTGAGCTCTATGCGCGCACGATAATGGAGATGCTGTTCGAGATGATGGGCGAAGACGGAACCGTTTCCGTTGACCTTGAGAACGATGTCATCGGCGGCGCGTGCGTCACCAATGGCGGCCAGGTTGTTCACGAGCGAGTTTCAGGCCTCCTGGCGCAAGCATAACAAGAATCACCTATGCTGGAGAATGTCATAGTTTTTGTTTTGGCCGGGTTCATCGGCTTCGAGGTCATCACCAAGGTGCCGCAGACACTGCACACGCCGCTGATGTCGGGCTCGAATGCCATATCCGGAATTACGATGGTCGGCGCGCTTGTCGGCGCCGGCATGGTTGGTGGCACGTGGGGAAAATGGCTCGGCATTGCAGCGCTTATCGTCGCGACGATCAACGTGGTCGGCGGATTCATGGTGACCGACCGGATGTTGCAGATGTTCAAGAAGAAACCGGCACGCAAGTCGTAGGCTGATGAACGCTGACATTATTGACATCGCCTATCTCGTTGCCGCGATTCTATTCATCTACGGACTGAAGCGGCTGACGTCTCCAGCTACGGCGCGAGGGGGCAACCAACTTGCGGCTGTAGGAATGTTGATTGCCGTTGCCGCGACGCTCTTCCTTGCCCGCATCCTGACGCCAATTGAGATGCTCGGCGGACTCGTTGTTGGCGGTGCCATTGGCGCGCTCCTGGCGAGGCGCGTCGAAATGACGGGGATGCCCGAACTGGTGGCTGCGTTCAATGGGTTTGGCGGCATCGCCTCAGCCCTGGTTGCCGGAGCCGAGGTGATGCGCTACCTCGACCCCGATCCGGCATCAACGATGGCGCTGAACCAACTCGGTGTTGGTACGTCTGTCACCGTCGCGCTATCCGTTCTTATTGGTGTGGTCACGTTTTCCGGATCGTTTGTGGCGTTTGGGAAACTATCCGGCAAGATGTCTGGAAATCCGATCAGTTTTCCGGGGATGCGCTTCTTGACCCTTCTCCTCGCTGTCGGGGTGATCGTCGGGTTCGTTTATCTGGCACTCGGGATTGACGCTTTCCCAACAACAGTACCGCCCACGCTCTACGCGCTTGGTGGCATTGCGCTGGCTGCACTTTTCCTAGGTGTTCTCCTCGTGATTCCGATCGGCGGTGCCGACATGCCGGTCGTCGTCGCGCTGCTCAACTCTTACTCCGGCCTTGCTGCCGCAGCGACTGGATTTGTGCTCGATAATACCGCGCTCATCGTCAGTGGGGCGCTTGTTGGTGCTTCGGGACTGATTCTGACAATGATCATGTGCGAAGGCATGAACCGGAGCCTGCTAAACGTTCTTCTCGGCGGGTTTGGTGGTGATGCGGAGGGGGATGGTGCCGTTCCAACGTCAATGGAGGGACTCACGGTAACTGCTACGAGCGCCGAGGACGTGGCCATTCTACTGACCTACTCAGAGAAAGTGATCGTCGTCCCCGGGTACGGAATGGCCGTTGCGCAGGCGCAGCATCAGGTTCGTGAGCTCGGCGACCTGCTCCTCGAGCAGGGGATTGACGTGAAGTACGCTGTGCATCCCGTCGCCGGTCGAATGCCTGGTCATATGAACGTGCTCCTTGCGGAAGCGAACGTCTCTTATGACCTGTTATTTGAGATGGACGACATTAACGGAGAATTCGATAGTACAGACGTAGTACTCGTAGTGGGCGCCAATGATGTCGTTAACCCTGCCGCGCGGAATAATCCAGCCAGTCCGATCTACGGGATGCCTATCCTGAACGTTGACCACGCGCGCAACGTGATTATCTTCAAACGAAGCATGCGGCCGGGCTACTCGGGCATCGAGAACGAGCTGTTCTTCGCTGACAACACGAAGATGCTCTTCGGTGACGCCAAGGACTCGATGACTTCACTCGTGAGCGAGGTCAAGGAGGCCACCTCCTGATTCGCGGCTGACTGCCTCCTGTTGCTGATCCGCGACTCGATCTTTAAGTTTGCGCCCAGCAACTACTGCAATTTCAGTCAGTTACGGGCCTCAGTATGCCTGCCCCAGACCACCCTTCTCAGTCCACGAAGGTAACGCGCGACGCACCCGAGGTGGAGATCGATCCGGTGGTCCTTCGTTCTTACGAGCGGATCGGCAAGTCCCTGGCCTCTGTTCGGCGTCTGCAGATCATCACGGTATTATCCGGCGGAGAGCGAACCGTCGAGGACATCGCACGCCGAACGGGCATGAGTGTGGCAAACGCCAGCCAGCACCTACGTGGAATGCTGGCCTCGCGCCTGCTGGTCGTTCGCCGCGAGGGACCGTACGCCTTCTACCGCCTTGCCTCTGACCGAATCAACGACCTGTATTCGATGCTGCAGGAACTCGCTGCAGAACTTGATCCGGAGGCGCGTAGCGACGGGAACTGGATTTCAATCGAGCGGTTGGCGCAGCGGATGAAAGGCCGTGAGAACGTTGTCGTTCTCGATGTAAGGCCCGAGAAGGAGTACCGGGTGGGTCGCATCAAGTCGGCCCGCAGCGTTCCGCTTGACACCTTTGATCGCAGGAAGACTGATTTTGGGAGCGACCACGACGTCGTTGTTTACGGCCGCGCAGCCGACTGTGTACTGGCCCGCGCCGCTACAGAAGAGCTCGTTCGATCTGGCCTCAGCGTCGCGCGTCTCAGGGGAGGGTTCGCGGATTGGAAGGCGAGTGGCCTGCCGGTCACACGGAGCGCGCGCAACAAGTAGTCCGGCTGGGCGCTCATGAACATGAGTCCTGCAGTACTGGAGGCGAATGTCGCACGCATCCGCGAGCGGATAGCGACGTCATGTGCAAGGGCGGGCCGAGACGAATCCGGCGTGAGGCTCGTTGCCGTCTCGAAGTTTGCGTCTTTGGAGGCAGTCAGGACCGCGGCCGGATTGGGTGTCACCGACCTGGGCGAGTCGCGTCCGCAGGAGCTTGAACGCAAGGCCAGGGCTTTTCCCGGGGCGCGGAACGACGGCACGGTTCGCTGGCATGCAATCGGCCCCATTCAGCGCAACAAAGCAAAACTCGTCGTCGAGCACGCCGATCTCGTGCACTCGCTCGACAGCGTTAAGCTTGCGCGCGCGCTGTCCGCGCGCGTCCAGCAACTCGATAGGCCGACGCGGCTACCTTGCCTGGTTCAGGTTAACATATCTGGCGAGTCGGCCAAGAGCGGTTTTGCCGCAGCTGACGTTGTTCGAGGCGTAACAGATATTGCTCAGCTCAAGGGACTTGAGGTTCTCGGACTGATGGGCATGGCTTCATTCGAGCCCGATCCGGAGTTAACGCGGCCACAGTTCGCCGCATTGAGAGCACTCGCAGCAGACGTGGCGGCACTTCAAATCCCGGGCGTCCAGATGCGTGAGTTGTCCATGGGGATGAGCAACGACTTTGAGGTTGCGATCGAGGAGGGAGCGACGCTCGTGCGCGTTGGGACCGCGATTTTTGGCGAGCGGGACTCCTAGACGACTCCCGTTCGATTAAGGCCGCCAGAACCCGGTCGATTCCCCCAACAAGAGCCATCCGAATCGACTGAATCTCGAAAGTGGCACGTGGCGCACCCACGGCCGACCCAACAATGAAACTGTCAGCGCTGGAAATCAAGAGTCAAGAGTTCAAACGCGCGATCCGTGGACTCGACGAGGCTGAAGTACAATCCTTTCTCGATATGGTGGCCTCCCAGTGGCACGAGGTTCAAGAGGATTTGCGTCGTTCGGAAGAGCGCACGCGTGAGCTCGAGAGCAAGATCGTTCACTACCAGAAGATCGAGGAAGCACTGCAAGAGGCGTTGACCTCAGCGAAGGCTTCTTCGAAGGCGACTGTCGCCGAGGCGGAGCGTCAGGCTGAACTTGTAATCAGGGAGGCCGAGATCAGAGCAAGGGCACTTGCCCGTGAGGCGGAGTCGCGGATGCGGACCATGCACGATAGCGCAAATGCCATCGGGCGTCGCCGAAAAGAGATTGTAGCCCGCCTGGGCGCCTTTCTGCGTGCGGAGATGGAGATGCTGGACGATTATCGGGAGGGATCCCGCGACGACGCGATTCCTGAATTGCCCCATCCCCAGGAAGATCCCTTTGGAGGTGAGCTCGCCGCCGAGGGGGAGTCTGAGGCGCACGACCTGATTCCGGCAAATCCGGTCGAAGCTGCGCCTTCCGAACAAATGTCGGAGGAGCCAATCGAATTCGAGTCGGACCCAGTCGGGTACGAGGCGACCGCAGACGCCGATGTCGATTACGGAGAGGAGTCCGTTGCAGACACCGTCGAGCGAGACGAGTCGGCGATGCCGGAGTTTGCGGAAGAGCGCGAGCCAGTTGAGCGTCAAGAGCACGCCGTTGCAGATGCAGGGTTCGACGGTAAGGCTACTACACCTGCTGATGCGGGTGACGGAGAAGACGGTGACGAGCTCAGCCACGAAGACACGGAATGGCGCATCAGGCGTATATTGGACAACCTGGAGTAGACGGCCGCTGATCGGTTTCATCGGATCCGCGCTCTGGTGACACCCACCGTCTGAATGGCAGATCCCTCTGACTCTGAGCTAGCGCGCGTCCTCGAAGCGTCGGCTTACCTTCGGTCGCAGCTTGGTGACGTGGATCCGGAGATCGGGATTATTCTCGGTACGGGTCTCGGCGACCTCGCGAAAAACATCGATGTCAGCAAGACGGTCGAGTACGGTGACGTTCCACATTTCCCGCTATCGACCGTCGAGAGTCACCATGGCAGGTTGATTCTGGGCAATCTCGAGGACCGAATGGTCCTGGCCATGCAGGGCCGTTTTCACCTCTATGAAGGCTATTCGGCGAAAGAGGTGACCATGCCAGTGCGGGTGATGCGGGAGTTAGGCCTCGAGACGCTCTTGATTTCAAACGCCGCCGGCGGCATGAATCCGTTGTATCGACGTGGCGATCTAATGTTGATCACCGATCACATCAATCTCCAAGGTGCGAACCCGCTGATTGGTGCAAACATCGACCGATGGGGCCCAAGGTTTCCCGATATGAGCGCGCCGTACAACGGCGAACTCCGCGCGCTCGCACGGAAGAGCGCGCTCGATCGAGCCATCAAACTGCAGGAAGGTGTGTACGTATCGGTGACTGGACCGTGTCTCGAGACCAGGGCAGAGTATAGATTCTTGCGTGGTATTGGGGCGGACGCTGTGGGAATGAGTACGGTGCCGGAAGTAATCGCGGCGGTACACATGGGGATGCGGGTAGCTGCGATCTCGGTGATTACCGACGAGTGTTTCCCCGATGCTCTCGAGCCCGTCAACATCGAAGACATTTTCGCTGCGGCCGCGTCGGCAGAACCCAGTCTTACGGCAATCATGAAGGATGTTGTTCGCAACTGCTAGATCGATCAGCTCCGCTACAGGCTGTCTCGCATCGTGCCTCTCGGTCTGGTTGTTCGCCGCTGCGTGCTCCGGAACCATCGCCCAGCAGGCGCCGCCCTTTGTCGTTGTTCTGGGCATTGCTCAGGACGGTGGCGCGCCTCAAACGGGCGTACGCTCTGATCCCCGCTGGCAGGATGGCCTCGACCGGCCGCGCGTCAGCAGCATAGGTTTAGTTGCGGGCGACGGGCGAGAGTGGCTGTTCGATGCGACACCCGACTTTCCCGACCAGGTACACCATCTCGACGCCGAGGGTGGGAGCGCTGGTTCGTCGCTACCCGATGGCGTCTTCCTGACGCACGCGCACATCGGTCACTATACGGGCCTGATGTTCCTCGGTCACGAGTCGGCCGGGGCGCAGGGGATCGACGTCTTTGCGATGCCACGCATGGCGGGGTTTCTTGAGACGAACGGGCCGTGGAGCCAACTCGTTCGATACAACAACATCACGCTTAGGGAGTTGCGAGCGAACGAGCCCGTTCCGTTGACGGATGAATTGATCGTTACTCCGATACTGGTACCGCACCGGCAGGAGTACTCCGAGGTGGTCGCGTTCCGAATTGACGGCCCCAACGGCAGCGTGCTCTATATGCCGGATGTCGACTCCTGGGCGGAGCTGGACAGTATGGGCACGCCGATTGAGTCCCTCATCGGAGATGTTGACTATGCACTCCTCGACGCCACGTTCTTCGCGGACGGAGAAATCCCGGGCCGCGACATGAGCACGTTTCCGCACCCATTTGTCAGACATAGCTTGGAGCGTTTTCAGCACCTTTCAGCCGACGAGCGCGCGAAGATTCACTTCATCCACCTGAATCACACCAATCCGGCGCTTCGAGCGAACAGCGATGCAGCACTGGAGATCGAGGCCGCTGGGATGTCTGTCGCGCGGCGCGGTCAGCGATTTGGTATCTGAGCGACGGTCACGTCCCTGAGGTATCGAGCCCAAAGTCTGAAACGTGCAGGTTGAGCCCGTGATTGACACGAATTCCAATGGTGCCATCTGTACGAAACTCGTCACGCGAACGGGTCGCGACGACTGCGTCGTTAACAACAAACTCGACGTCGCTGTCACCAACCCTGACAGCGAGTTTGTTCAGGGCCGTTTCGTCCTGACCGCCCTCGTGTGACTTGATCGATTCGTGGGCCGTCCAATCGCTGATTACGCGAGTGTCGTCACCCATGCGCTCTTTGATCAGAAACTCCCCGCCCTGACGGATTAAGAAGTACGTATAGGCTTGCTCGTCGCCGTCGAGGTTGGCACCGCCGAACAGCAATCCGAACGCCTCACGCCGACCGGCAGGATCAAAGAGGTGAATATCCGTGGTTGCGGTGAAAGACCCTGAGACGCTTGCGGCAGGGTGGTAGTAGATGCCTGCGGGTCCGGAGGTGATGTGCCAGCCCGGGGTCATGTTCACAAACAGCACGTCAGCAGTGGAGTCGGCACCGACGGTGTATTCACGGTCGCTACGATCCGCACGGAACGTCCAGGAGGTTGGAACGGCATTCTCCTCGCCATCCGGCGAGTTAGGATCTGGAAAGCTCGCGACCGCGTCGGCCATTCCCTCCGACGAGTTGTCGGATGTCGCATCGCTCGAATCAGATTGCGGGGCGCAGGCGGCCACCGTAACACATAGCAGAAGGCTGAGGGAGAGTCTCATGGTTGCTTCAGTTGGGGTAGGGGGAGCGCTCAATTTAGCCAATTCGCGTAGATTGCCATTGTCGTGCGCTAGAAGCACTGTTCTCGCCATATCCACAGCATATGATGATCGGAATTGTTGGGGGGATGGGTCCCTGGGCAACCGCGGACCTACTCGACAAGATCGCACAGGAGACGATCGCAGATGTAGATCAGGACCATGTGCCGGTGCTGGTCATGTCGCGACCGGCCGAAGTCGACGACCGCACAACGTTCATGATGGGTAACGGGACAATCAATCCTGGAGTCCAGGTCGCGCGGCAGGTGGATGAGTTGATAAGATGTGGTGCCACGGTTGTCGGGATGCCGTGCAATACGCTGCACCTACCGCGAATCTTTAAGCACGTAGAGGAGGCGGCCCGAGACGTCAGGCTTGTTAGTATCGTGGCGTCAGCAGTCAAGTCGATAACGGAGCGGTACCCTCAGGGGACGCGCGTCGGGCTCCTTGCCACGGCCGCGACAATGACTTTTGGTCTCTACGACGAGCCGCTGAAAGAAGCCGGCTTCCGTGTGGTTCAACTTGACGAAGCGGGTTGCGCCAAGGTACATGCGGAGGGACTGTACGGCGATTTTGGAATCAAGCGTACGCCAGGTACGGTGTCTGATGCCGCACTCGGTGTCATCTTCGGTGCCGCTCGGGAACTGGAGGCGCTTGGTGCCGACGTGATTGCACTCGCGTGTACCGAGCTGCCGATAGTCCTCGAGCACACCGACCACGCCCTGGTTCCGGGCGTGCCCTTCTTAGATCCCACTCGCGCGCTGGCCCGCTCGCTCGTCGACGCATTCGCGCCGTCCAAGCTCAAAGCCCCTTTACCTCACAAGATGGAGAGTCCACCTAATGGGTAGTCGAACTCTACCTGCCGCGCTTTTCGCGGCGGTTCTTCTTGTTCCAGGTGTGGTCAGCGGACAGTCGGGCAGCAGCGACCGCGTTCGCGCACGCGATCTTGGTATTCAGGTCGGCGTATTCCCAACGGGTGATCTAAACACGATCACGGATGTTGCAGACGTACGCGTGGGCCACGCAACGGTCGCAATCGGAGACTCGGTCAATACCGGCGTAACAGCAATCTTGCCGCACGGCGGCAACCTGTATCGAGAACCGGTCCCGGCAGCCATGTACATCGCCAACGGCTACGGGAAGTTGCTAGGCATTGCCCAGGTGAACGAGCTCGGCGTCATCGAGACACCGATTTTGCTTACGTGCACGCTTTGCGTTTGGAAAGCAGCTGATGCACTTGTTGAGCATATGCTCAGCGCCGATGACATGCAGCAGGTTCGTTCAATCAATGCAGTTGTTGGCGAGACAAACGACGGATTCCTGAACGATATCCGAAGTAGGCCAATTGATCGGGAAACCGTGCGTGAAGCACTTGCGCAGGCTGATAATGGTCCGGTGGCAGAGGGCTCCGTAGGAGCCGGAAGGGGAACAATCGCTTTTGGTTGGAAGGGAGGAATTGGTACGAGTTCTCGCGTCGTGCCCTACTCCGAAGCATCGTACACGGTTGGTGTATTGGTGCAGTCAAACTATGGTGGCATCCTGACTATCGACGGTGCACCCGTTGGAGAGACCCTCGAACAGTACGCTTTTCGCAACATGACACGTGGCCAGGACGCAGATGGCTCCATTATGATAGTCGTTGCTGTCGATGCACCGCTTACGGCGCGACAGCTTGAACGTATTGCGAAACGATCAGTAGTCGGACTGGCTCGTACTGGTGCGTCAATGTCTAACGGGTCTGGCGACTTCGTAATTGCGTTCTCGACCCACCGCGAACGCGCGTCAGCCCCGCTGCCGGACGGCGCCCTATCACCTCTGTTTCAGGCGACGGCAGAGGCTGCCGAGGAAGCGATCTACAACTCTATCTTGATGGCAACGGATGTCAAGGGACATCGGGGATCAATTGACGCTATCTCGATCGACTCCGTCCGTTCCATTCTCAAGCGGCACGGAGTTATCGATTGAGCACTATAGCCACGGCGGCAGGGGAGATGGTTTCATGGGTCAGCCTTGCGCTATTGGCTGTCGCCTTGGCGATCGAGGACGCGCATGGGGGGGATGAGGCCGAGATCGCGGTGCGAATCCGCGATGGCGATCATGCTGCGTTCAAGCAGTGTTTCGACGCGCACCACGACACCGTCTACCGATACCTTCGGAGTCGAGGTCTTTCGGCCGAGGTGGCCGCCGACGCGGTGCAGCAAGCGTTTATCGTCCTCTGGGACAAGCGTTCGACGATTCGAACCGGCACCTCACTCCGGGCCTTCGTCTTTCAGATTGCGTATCGACGTGCACTGAACGACCTGAGATCGCAGAAGGGAGTTGACCTCGACGACGCGGTTGCTCGCGCCCCCCTTGACGACGGGCACTCGACAGATCTTCTGCTGCTGCGTGATCACTTTGAACGCGCCGTCGATGGCTTGCCTGAAAGGCGAAGACTGGTGTTCGAACTGTGTTTTGTACACGGCTACACGTACAAAGAGGCTGCCGCCGTGCTCGAGGTCAGCGTGAAGACCATCGAGAATCAGATGGGACACGCGCTCAAAGCAATGCGAAAGGCCTTTGCTGACTTTCGCGAACCGAACTCCGGATGAAGGGAGCCCAGCGCTCGAGCCGGGGATGCTGTTCGGCAATCTGGACAGCGTTGAGAGCAGCACCCTTTCGGATCTGATCGCCGGTTAACCAGAACTGGTACGTATCAGCTGTTTCACCAATGGCGACGGCGGCAGGATCTTTTCGGATCCGTCCTACCAGGACCGCGTCACCACCGATCGCGGCATGTGCCGTGGGGAAACGTGAATGCATACGATCGTCCAAGAGCTCTAACCCGGGCGCCTTCGACAACACGTGCCGAAAGTCAGATTCTGAGACGAGTGTCTCCAACTTTACGGTCACCGATTCACCGTGCACGCGCTCAACCGGTACACGGATGCAGGTCGGTGAGACTCTTGGCCTGTCGCCAAGTATGCGCTTCGTCTCTGTCACCATCTTCTGTTCCTCCTGGTTCAGACCTGTCGCGGTGTCTACTGGTGATTCGTGCGACCAGATGTTGAACGCAAACTGGCGCCTGCGCCCCGTGTCGAGGTACTCCGCGGTCTGTGCCTTCAGCTCTTGAACAGCGTGAGCGCCGGCTCCAGAGACCGCCTGATATGTCGAAACGTTTACGCTCCTGCAACCGAACTTGCGATGGAGTGGCGCGACAGCAACAAGAAGTAGAATCGTTGAGCAATTCGGATTTGCGACGAGCAAGGAGTCCCGGATGCGTTCCGGATTCACCTCAGGAACTACAAGCGTAGCCTTCGCACTAGCACGGTATGCAGACGAGTTGTCAACTACCAGTACTCCGGCCCGGACAAGCGGAAGCGCCAAGCGCTTGGCGACACTCGCCGGCGCCGCAAGAAATACGACGTCGCAATCGCTCAGGTGAGAAATATCCATGCGGTGCACTACGTGCCGCCGGCCCGCGACCTCGATTGTGTGTCGCGTCGACGCAAAAAGCCGAAGTTCATCGGAGGGCCACCCGCGCTCGCGCAGGATCGAAATCAGTTCGCGGCCCACGAGTCCAGTCGCACCAACAATGCCAATCTGGATCATAGACATACCTCCAACGGCAAGTGCACCTGATCGCCAACCGCATCGAGTGCCTCCCGCAGATCACCCCAGAGGTCCTCACGATCTTCCAGTCCGATCGAAATGCGGATGAGGTCCGCTGGGATCGCGCATGTCTCCTTGTACTCGACGGGTACGGACGCATGAGACATCTCAACGGGCATACTGATGGACGAGAACACGCTGCCAAAGCTTACAGTCGTTCGGAACAGACGCGTATTTCTCAGGATTGCACGAGACCGTGCAACGCTTCCGGTCGCAAAGCTCAAGACAGTGCATTCCTGCTCGCTTCGACGCGGGTAGAATACACGCTCGACGCCGCGGTGTTGAACCAGTAGATCACGGATCTCACGCGTCGTATCCAGCGATCGTTGTAGCCGCACCGGGAGTGTCTGCAAACCCCGCAGAAGCAGCCAACTTGGGAAAGGCGCAAGCGCTGTGCCCTCGGCGTTCTGTCGGAATCGGAGAGTGGCGGCGAGGCCTTCACTATTGGTGCTGACGACTCCGCCCGTTAGGTCACCATGACCACCGAGAAACTTGGTGGCGGACTGAATTGCCACGTCGGCGCCCTCGTCGAGCGGTCTCAGCCGAAGCCCTGTCACCATGGAGTGGTCAACCGCGAGAAGCGTCTTGGACGGCAACTGCGCCCGAATGCGAGAGAGATCTGCCGCAATGAGGAGAGGGTTCGACGGCACCTCGGCAAGAAAGAGATCTGGACTGTATTCGGCGAGGTGACGCTCCAGGTCAGGATCGTGGAGGTCGAAGAAGCGAATGGCCCAAGCGTGCTCTTGTCCGAGCAACTGAAGTAGGCGGAACGTCCCGCCGTACACGTCCTGGGCACATGCTATCCGCCCCCCGCAGGGTACAAGGCGCAGGACGGCAGCAATCGCTGCCACGCCACTGCTGAAGGCTAGCGCTTCTTCTGCGCCATCCAACAGGGCGAGCTGCGACTCGAGCACGCTGCGAGTGGGATTGCCGCTACGACTGTAATCCCATTTGCTGTCTTCATCGACAGCGAAGGTGGCGGACTGATAGAGCGGCGTGCTGGATGCGCCCGTCGGCTCTTGGTCGCTCGGCGACGGCTGAGCAAGGAGAGTGGAGATGTCCATCAGGCTACAAGTACTTGGTGATGTTTTGCAGAGATACTGTTTGCAACGGACAGGACGTCGGCGACGGCGGCCTCGGACGTCGGCCACCTCCCGGCACCACGTCCGACGACCTTGGTGGTGTCCACACCGTCGGCCCCGCCGTAGAAGACCGCGCCGTTCCAGTCGGCCCTGACGCCGGCGAGCGGATCGTACTCCTGCAGCGGTTCAAGGGAAACGCGTGCGCGCACGTCGGCTACTCGACCATCACGCGACCGCTGAATATCGATCTGAGCAACCTGTCGCAAGTTGTCTGCGGAAGCACTAGCGGTGTCGGTCAGCGGATCAGTGTCGATCGAGTCGGAAGCGATCCAGATTCCCGTGAGCTTTCGGACGACCAGGACCAGCTTGTTGGCGGCATCGCGGCCCGAAAGATCACCCGAGGGATCAGCCTCCGCAAAACCGCTCTTCTGAGCATAGGAGACCGCGTCGCGCAGCGACTCACCGCTAGAGACCGCGTCTAGCACGACGTTCGTGGTTGCGTTCAGAATCCCGCGCATTCGGGATATCTGCCCAACGCCCGAGAGTCGCTCGGCGGCCTCCAGCGTAGGGCAAGCACCCCCAACCGCTGCGCTGTATTCGAAACTTGCTCCACTAGCCAAGGCAAGTGCCTCGAGCTCGGGCCCGTAGCGGGCGACCAGATCCTTATTCGCCGTAACAACGTGTGTACCTGAGCGCAAGGCCCGTTTGATGAGCGGCAATGCGATTGCGGCATTAGGGAGAGCCTCGACAATGATGTCACAATCGAACAGCTCGTTAACATCAGTTGTTAGCTTGCCTGAGTCAATCCACTGACGACGGTTGCTACAGCGACCGTGCGTGGACCGGTCGGTGGATTTCGTCGACCTAACGAGTCCGCCAACAATCTCGAATCCTGTTTGGGCGCTCAACCGCTGCCACACGCCCGTTCCGACGGTTCCGACACCGAGTATCGATACACGCAACTTGTCGGGCTCCTGGGGGAGAGGGCTTGCGTAGCGCGTCGCCACATTGCCGACGGTCGTACGGTGTTGTGACGAGGGCAGGCCGATGGTGAAGCCGGCATCAGTCTGCGCAGCATATTCAACCGCCTTGACTTGCACGACGGGATCCCGGCGCACGAGTGCATCCGCAAACGAGAGAGTATCGAAACGGCGTTCCCCGTCGTACCACCCGTCGACGTCTTTGACCAGGTGGCATGGTACACCCAGTTTCGCGGCCAGGAATACTGCAGTCAGATCTGAGCCGCCGCGCCCGAGTAGCACAGGGTTACCGGCAGCGTCGCGGGCGCAGTAACCGGGGACGATGACCACACTGCATTGCGTCAGGGCGTCACGCAACACGCTAGTGCGGACGTCAACAGGCACCGCGTCGAGCGGATTCCCTTCAGCACGTAACCCGATCTGGGATGAATCGAGTAGGCGGGCGGGTACTCCAGCGGCATCGCAAGCGAGGGCAAGGCAAGCGGCCGCCTGCTGTTCTCCTGTCTGTACCAGGGCGGCGGTGGAGTGCGAGTTGGAACGGTGGTTCACCTCAGACGCCGTGTTCAGCAGTGCGTCGGTGTGCTCCTTGAATGCGGAACAGACCACCAAAACCGAAAGCCCACTGCGGTAGTGCCGATAAACTTCGTGGACCAGTTGGGCGCACGCACCAATGTCGACGAGGACCGAGCCACCAAGCTTCAAGACAAGTGCATTCATAGTGCGACCTCCTCGGCATGGCGTTCGATTCGAGTGGACGGGCCGAGTGCCTCGAGCGCGTCTGATATGTCGGCGACAATGTCGTCTGGATCCTCGAGACCAACAGATATCCGAATCAACCCGTCCCGAATGCCGAGCCGCTCCCGTTCGGTGGGATCGACATCCCCGTGGGTCATACTCGCGGGGTGCGTCACAATCGTTTCTGTTGCCCCGAGGTTCTCGGCGAGCAGACACAGCCTTAGCGCCTGGCAGAATTGCACGGCCCCCGCGTATCCGTCCACAAATTCCGCAGCCACGACGCCTCCGCCGTATCGCTGTTGTCGTCGAGCCACTTGATACCCCGGAGAGCCTTGCAGCCACGGATAGTGGACTTCCGCGACCGCGGGTTGTGCCAATAGGAACTCCGCTATCGCAAGTGCGCTGTTGGAGTGCCGTGGGAGTCGAAGCGGGAGCGTCTTCAGCCCGCGAAGCGTGAGCCAGGCGTTATTGGGAGACTGGATCGTGCCTACGGATTTTCTTATGTGTACCAGCCGGTCGTGTAGATCTCGATCTGCGCAGAGAACCGCCCCTCCGAGTGCACTATTGTGCCCTTCGACGAATTTCGTGGTTGAGTAGACGACGATATCCGCGCCCAGAGAGACAACGTCTTGACCGAAACTGGTTAGGAAGGTGTTGTCTACTACCAGCGTCGATCCGGTGTCGCTTAGCAGAGCAGAGAGTGCGCCGATGTCGCAGACCTTGAGCGTTGGGTTCGCCGGTGTCTCGACAATTACGTGTTTTGTTTCCGGCCGCAGCGCAGCAGAGACCGCATCCAGGTTGGACGCGTCAACGAACGTCGCCTTCACACCAAAGCGGGGGAGTATCTGCTCCAGGAAGCGACGTGTACCGCCGTATACGACGTCACCACAGACCACGTGATCGCCGGAGCGAGTTGTGGCCAGCAGCAGCGTCGTGATGGCCGACATGCCCGTGTTAAAGGCGGCTGCAAATGGCAGACCTTCCAGCTCAGACAGGGCCGTTTCAAGCGCGGCTACTGTTGGGTTCGACGCGCGTGAGTACGTGTGTACGATCTGACCATTGAGTTCACGCTGGGCAAACGTCGTGGTCTGAAATAGGGGGGTGGTCGCTGATCCGAAAGGAGCCTCACGCGAAAGACCAGCGTGGACAGCCCGAGTCGAGGCGTGCGACGGTGTTTGAGGGAAAGAGGAGACAGCCATGATTCCTGATGTTTATCGTTGAGTACGATCGCATCAGGAGTGACACAGTGTGGAGCGAATGCTCCAATGCACTGCCGGTGTTTATCCAGTGCCGGCATGTTCCTCGTACAGGAATCACTCGACCTGAATCACATCGTGGCGTTAAGCCTTGCCTCGGCACCGCGTTCTCGACTGCCTGCATTCATCAGACAGAGTTGAATCGGTTGCCGCCCGGGATTTGGTTGCGCTCGGGCGATTCGAAAACCGCCACGGGCCAGCCAGAGGCACCCCAGGCTCTTGATGCGCCACAAGGATACGCTTCCGAGGGCCGACGTGTCAACACCACATGAAATCGCGTAACGGCGGAAGCGCTTTTATGAGCAAGACTATATTCTGATTGTTCGTACGTGTGGAAGTAATAAGCGCGGAAATAGGGCTGCAGTGTGGCTGTTTGAAGGGATACGCAGGTACTACGGCGGACTCGCGACACACGAGTATGTAGCTGGGTCGGGGCAGTACGCTCACTATTTCGCGCTGTGCACGCCTGCGAATCAGGTTGGCGGAGAGACAGGAGAATACCTGCGGGATCGCAAGTTCGAAACGAGGTCGACTGCGACAACGCACGCGATCGATGACGCTACAGTCAAGAAAATCCGTACACGGATTGTCCGAATCGCAGATGGTAGCCTGACGCGCGACCAGCGTAGTATTCGCGTAACGGCACCGCCGACGCGGTCAGACAAGATTGTCAGAAGTGCGTGGTTGACACTGTGGTCGGCAGTTGCCCTCAACGGATTGGTACTTCTAGCATCGTTTGGAACCGGTGCGGAAGTCGGGCCCATGTATAAGAGCCTTCTCGGGGGGTTTCCGTCGAAGGTCGAGCGCTCGGATTATGTTCGATGTAGAGAAGAACCGCTGGTCGAGCAAGTCAGCGTATGCCGTGATGGCTGGATCTCGCGGTCATCGGGATCGGGGACATGTTCGTGGCACGGTGGCGTCTCGCACCGGGATGAAATAGAACGCGAGCGCGGTAAGCGAGAGTGCATGCAGGCGTTCGTCAATGGCAGACAGTAGCCGCCTCAGCTCTTGTCGTCGACATGTGCGTCGGCATCCGTAACGCGAATAAAATCGGCCGCGCTGTCACGAAGCCGATCACGTTGGTGGACGTACGTCATCGTCGTGTCAATGCTCTTGTGCCTCGCGTGAGCCTGAACCTGCTGTATCGTTGCGCCGGCTTCTATAGCAAGCGTACATCCTGTGTGACGAAGCGTGTGAGCTCCGGTAGTCGGGAGTCCCGCATCTTCAGCAGCTTTCGTGACGATGCGGTAGATGGCGTGCGCCGACAACCGATTTCCATAGCTGTTGTTACTGAACGACCTCCATAGCGGGCCCGTGGTGATGTTGAATTCGTTGCGGTACTCGTGAATAATTGCGTCGATGTGGTCGGGGATCTTCACGTACTGATCTGCTCCGCCTTTTGCCTGCGGAATATCCAATACGGTAAACGACCCAAGTGGCCTGATGTGTTCGACATCCATTGCGGCCGCTTCACTGCGACGCAGTACGCAGTGCAAAAGCGTCTGGACAAGGGCCTGGTCACGCACGCCCGTTCGCGCGTTGGCGGCGGCGGCGGCAACGAGTGCCGAAGCCTGTTCAGCGGACAGGTAGAACACGACGCGGTCTCTTGCGCTTACTCTGCGAACACGTCTCAACAGTTGCCGATTCGCCGGATTTCGTTCAACGAGCTCCAACGCTAGCAGCCAGTCATAGAAGCCACGTATTGCTGCGATCCGTCGCTTGATTGTTGATGCCTTTTGATCGTTTCGTTCCATTTCGGCGATGTGCTCGTTCACGTGCAGGAACGTTGCGCGCTGAGCCAGTTCTCGGTTGACGTGCTCGGTACCGAAGAACCGACGCAGGTCGTTCCAATAGGCACGTTGCGTTCGCTCGCGATCAAACCGGTGCAAGTAGGCAATCAGGAGGTTTGCGTTAGCAGATCCCAGGTCGAGGGATGTTTCGCGACTCGTTGCGGGGTGAATTGTTGCGGGGTGAGTTGTTGCGGGGACGGGCGAAGGTTGCGTCTGGATGAATGCCCGTTGGACCGGTTCATCTGTGCGGGGCGGCATACTTGACTCGAATGACAGGTTTGATAGCGCGTTGTTTGACGGGTCGCCGTCGACATGCGTAATGCCTGACGAAGCTGCGGACGCACCGACAAACGTCCGGACAACGGCGCGATGCACTAGAACCGTCCGCGACTTGCCGCCGTCGCGCACGCTGAACCGCTGGTGACCGTTCTTAAGCTTCGAAGCCTTGATAACCTTGCCGGGCCACAGTACGGGTCCGCGAGGGTTGTTGCGCATGCGCGGCAACGAAAGGACGCGGCCGTGCGAAGAGATCAGATAGTCTGGATGGACACCGGTGTCGAGGACCAGCTGGCGCCAACTTTCGCCGGGTTCGGTGCCGGCCAGATCAAGCAGTTTCTTCGTGAGGCGATCAATGTCGTGGTGTCGAGTGAACATGCTACAGGGGCAATCGAAGCTGTGGCAATCGGAGCTGCGGCTGTTGAGAGCTCAGTCGGAACTATGTCGCGTCGGTCGCAGTCAGGAGATAGGTGGTGGAAAACGGACCAACGAGCGCCTATTCGTAAACATAGGTACTATAACCTATATTATCAAGTGTAGCGGTTGGCCATATTGTGGTGGCATCGCGACGCACGCGCATACAAGCAAACGCAGGCTCCGAACGCGGGACCTTCAAACAAACCCTGACCTAATCACACTGTGGATCACACTGTGGATCACACTGTGGATCACACTGTGGAATACACTGTCGAATACACTGTGGAACACATCCCGGTCATCGTGGGACCAACGGCCGTCGGCAAGACTGGCGTCGCTCTGGCGTTGGCGCGTCATCTGGACGCCGAGATTGTATCCGCAGATAGCCGGCAGCTGTTCCGCGAACTGAATATCGGCACCGCAAAGCCTACCGCGGACGAGCTCGCCACGATCCGACATCACTTTGTTGATGACCTCGCGCTAGGAACTGCGTTCTCCGCCGGCCAGTTCGCCGACATGGCGCACGAACGCATCGCACAGATTCGTGACCGCGGCAAACGTGTCGTCGTGGTCGGCGGATCCACGCTCTACATTCACGCGCTGGTCTACGGCTTGGCCGACATTCCACAGATCGATGATGCTATTGTCGCCAAAACGAATCAGCAGCTTCAAGAGCACGGCAGCGATTGGCTACACGCCGAGTTGTCAGCCGTCGACCCTGAGGGCGCCGCCAGAATTGATCCCTCGAAGTCGCATCGAATCGTGCGGGCGCTTTCGGTACATCGCGCTACCGGGCGCCCTCTGGCGTCCTATTGGAGGCCCAGTTGCGGCAATTCCTTATTTCGCGTCTTTGTGCTCGACCGCGACCGGCAGGAACTGTATAGCCGGATAAATCGACGCGTAGATGACATGGTTTCTCGAGGTCTACTCGAAGAGGTGCGCGGACTGCTCGACTCAGGGATCGACGAATCGCTACAGTCCCTGCAAAGTATCGGTTATGCAGAGCTGATCAGCCATCTTCGAGGTGAACGATCATTGGCCGAGGCGGTGAGCCTCATGAAACGAAACTCGCGTCGTTACGCGAAGCGTCAGCTCACGTGGTTTCGCCGGTACACCGAGGCCGTCTGGCTCGACGCAACCGCACCTGTTACCACGACCTGTCGTAGCATTCTGGCGGCATGCTAGACCAAAGTCGGCGGTTAGTTCGCCCCAAGTATATACGCGGCCTTACGGTGCGGGGGTAGCCCAAACGTCCAGGCCTTCTCGAGCCTGTAGTCGTTCTCCTCAAAACACTGAAGCCATTCCTTGTGTGTACGAAACTCAAGATGCTCGCCCATCGCTCCACCAGAACGAATCTTGTTTGCGAACCTGTCCAGTAGCGTGAGGACGCGGAGCTCGAGCACAGTTTGGAATACTGATTCCACAATAACAACCCTACCGCTGCATACGCGAATTGCCTCGGCAAGCACCTGTTCAGGATTGAGCGCGTGATGCAGTACATAGTAGAGCACTACGGCGTCTACAGCGTTGTCCCCCAACGGTATGTTTATGCCGTCATAGACCACGATTTCATGTTCCGAGTCGCCATAAGCGGACACGTCCATGTACACGACTTCGCTTCTAGTGACAGTGTGAATCGCACTGCCAACGAAACCTTCTCCGCATCCAAGATCCAGAATCCGAGCGCTCGGTACGTGCGGCAAATACCTCAGCACTACACGGGCTTTGCGTCGGGCCCGGAGTTCAAGTACCCTTCGGACGCCCCAGCGGATGACAGGCAGGCACAGAATCACAGCCCAACCGGTCCACATGATCCACACGAACGGCCAGTACAGACCATGCGTGTATATGAGGTACGTCGCTACTGTCCATGTGGAGAGCCAAATCCATGCGGTACTGCGCGTCCCGTCCACCGCGAACAACGCCAGTAACGGAACGAAATACCAGGGATGAATGGTAGTCGCCGTCGCAAGAAACGCGGCGAGAACCCAGAACATGATTCGTTTTAGGGGTATACGTCTCAGACGATCCCGCCAGCTGCGGGGGCCTATCCATTCCACTACGACATATGCAGCGAAGGAGAACAAGAAAGTGTGCTGTAGCATCGGACCGAGCTGCTTGCTCCAGTCGTTCCCAGTACTGATCTGCATTGCCTCTTTCAGCAGGTAGTACGGACCCGCGTTGAATTCGAAGAGCCTGACATACAGGTTCAGCGACTCTCGAATGTTGACTATCGCGTCGACTGAGAGAATCGGGAGCGCAAGCGTAGCACACACGACAATGAAACCCAGCACCGATGCCAGTCCTCGCCGCCTGGCCAAGGGCGGTAACCAGAGCGCTGGGTAGATCTTGACCATTGCACCGAATCCGAGTGCAGCACCGGCGGCCAACGACCGAAGGCTGCTAGATCCGTTGCGCCTACGCGCGAACAACAACGTTAATGCGAGAAACGGGATGAGTAGCGCCTCGGTGTGGGCCTGTCCCCATGTCTCCAATACGACCAGCGGATTCAGGGCGTAGATCGCAAGTGACGCACCGGTACAGAGACGACCAAGTAGGATTAGTCCCAGCAGCTCCGCTAGTGCAAGTATGGCCTTGACACCATACGTGGAAGCGGGTAACTCGGAACCGGTCACTGCGACGGCCGCCCGAAACGCATACTGCGACGCCGGCGGATAGACGCTGAAGTAGTCAGCCGAGTTCAACCGGGTCTTTACTTCCTGCAGCTCGGGAGGCGCGTCAGCCAGTCGGCCAGAAACCTGCAGATCGTTGGGCCGATGTTCGTATACAGCCACATCGATTCTCGGGAGATATCCGTCCCACACAAATCGATAAACATCGTCGGATAGCGTCGGGGGCAACCAGAACACTGCGAATCGCAGTAGCACCGCGCCTAGCAGGATGTGCCGCACTTCAAGCCTGCCAAGTGTTCGTCGATTCAAGACGAGGACAACAGTACCAAGCAACACCAGCGCAGCAAAGATCGTCCAGTGTTCTCGACTTAGCGATGCGACTGCCGCGCCGACCGTGCAGGCAGTGAGCGCAACAAATCCGACCACGACACGCGCGCGCGACATCTCCTACGCGAGATTCAAGACGAGCACAACCCTCCTACCGTGCTCTTCGAATCGAACTTCATCCGCCAGTTGCCCCATAAGGAAGAGTCCCCTTCCTCGATCAGCCAACATGTGCTCAGCGTTCAGCGGATCCGACACGTTTTCGACTACGAAGCCACTCCCCTCATCCGTTACCGAGACCGTAGCCTTTCCGTCGCCGCATTCAAATGTCACCGTGACCTTCTTCTCCTCGTCGAATTGGTTACCATGTTCGATTCCGTTGGTAACCGCCTCCGACGCAAGGAGTATCATGTTGTACGCCTGCTCCTCATCTGCGATTTGCGACGAGAAGAAGTCCTCGGCCTCGTGTACCATGCGCTCAATCGTATCGAAAGCGCTAGGTAGGACGAATGTTTTCGAGCGGACGGACATCGGCTAGCGAATCACGGCTGCTTTCAGTGTCAATTGGTCTCCGTCGGGGGCAAGAAGATGTAGAAGGTACACGCCTGAGGATACAAGAGCACCACGAAAGTCGCGCAGGTCCCAGGTTACGCCGCCGTTCCCATCGTCTTCGCGTAGCGTTTGTACCCGTACGCCACCCCCCGAATAGATCTGGACTTCGGTACCATTCGGAACTCCACCTACCGTCATAGCCGAGTGACCCGGTTTTGCGGGATTTGGAAAGACAAACGCTTGATCCAGATTGGCAGCCGACCCGCCAAGCGCTATCACGGATCCTTCGCCGTGCGTGGTCCGTCCAGACACGGCTTCCACCGCGAGCAACCGAAGACGCGCGTCAAGTCCAGTTGGTCCAACACCGACACCGGCGAGCGTGAGGATGAACTCGATCCCGTCGTCACCGATCTGACTCACAGAAACAACTGACCCGAATGGCTCAACTGCATAGTTGTCCGCATCTGTCGCCGAGCCAATAACAACGGGCTCCGAAAAGCGGAGGATGACCGCGTTCGGAGGACGTACCTCCCACGACGATAGAATCAATTGATCGTCCTGTCGCCCACCCTCGCACGTATCGATCCACGTCGACGTCAACGCAACCGGGGTTCCTTCTCGATCGGTAACACCCGACAGCATTAGCGTGTCAGCAACCGGACTATCGAACCCAATCGTCAAACGACGACCGGCCACGACAACTGAGGAAATCGCAATCGTACTCGTTGCCAGCGACGCGACAGGTGTCCGATTGTCAATGAGTGCAATCTGATCCGAGAACGTAATCGACACCTGTCGATCAGACGGATACGACACGTCTGTCGCAAACGCCGGCTCGTGCGGGCGAACAAAGGATGGTGCAGAAAGGGGGCGCGCTACGCCCGCTGCCCACGCCTGAACGACAAACTCGGCAGGCTCAGTGCGACCAATAGTGACCGTACTTGCACCGACAACCGTAGTGTCGATGTCGAGTGACCCGTTAGGAACACGCGAGAAGACCGTCACCGAATCTGTGCCAGGTGCGTCCCATTCGAGCAATACGCTGGTCGCATCGAGGGCAATAGATCGCGTAATCCTGGCAGGAGCACCTGGTACTGGCCTCGTCGGTGTCCATCTCGCAAACGCGCCGCTTGTGGTTGCAAGGATGAGCTCATCGACACCGTCCGAATTCGAATCGCCGACGACGCTCTTCGCGCTTCGTATTCGTGTACCATCCCGAGGAAGGGAATAAATCAGCGTCGGCGCCGAGCCAGACAGGTCAATGACATACAGATCAGGCGCCGCGACGACCACAAGTTCGTCGAAGCCATCGTCATTGGCGTCAATGCTGCCAAGCGAAGAGTGCCGATCGATCTCACCGGGAATCGCAAACGAAAAGAGTTCGGAATACTCGTCGTTCGCAGTGGAGCCAAACACATGTACTACTGTCGCGTCTGGTTCGTACTCGCGGTCAAAGCGCTGACCGATCCAGTTCGTCGTTGACGACGCGAACCATCGCGTGCCGTTTCTTGCATCCCCTGACGCAAATTGCCTACCGGCGTTATATCGATCTGTCTCAAAGCTCCATCGGAGCGCGTAACTCTCGCTAGCCGTCGCCTCCCAAAGCACCCAGTCGCCATCGGAGTCTCCAAAAAGAAAGTCGGTTGCCCCGTCGCCGTCTAGATCGTCGATCAATATATCTGGCTGGGCCAGCGTGTTCTCCGAAAGCTCGGTCGACTGCACGTCGGTTGGGTTAGTCAATTGTGCAACCTCCGAGAAGGACCCGCCATCGCGCTTCAACACGCGGAATACGGAAGTGTTGTGCGCATACACCTCTCCCCGCCCATCTCCGTCTGCGTCATGAATCGCCGCGCCCCAGACCGCACCTGGGTCCGTTGGCTTATTCAGTCCCGTGGTGTCGACCCAGGCAACAACAGATGGTACCGCGCTTGGTGCGGTCGCCTCAAAGAGTATCGTAGCTCCCGAAACCTGCCCAAGTAGCTCGGTGCGGCCGTCAGCGTTTGTATCCCCAACATCCCTAGGGAACACGTTGCTGACGATCAACCCTTCTGTTGTCCAGAGTGGGTACTCCGCAACTCGGACGGTATCTCCCAGTTGGCCGTCGCTATAATCGTTGAAGACTATTTCCTTGAGGCCGTCGCGATCGAAGTCCGTTAACACGGGCAGCGGAAACCCGTCGGGTAGAGCAAGCAGCTCCTGCCGAAAGAGAAGGTCGTTGACCGCAGCCGCTGGCATCTCTACATCGGTCGCAACCCCCGTAGTCCGCCCCGCGGTGTTCGTTAGCTGAATACGCACCGAGGTTGGGCTTCCGGCACCTACCGGCGCAACAAGAACGAGACCGTGGCGTCGCGCCAGCCGGTCACTGATTGTCCGCGTACTGCTTCCCGTGCTCCACGATGCGACCAACTCCGCGGTCGCGAGGTCGTCCGTTTCGACATCCACGAACAACGCGGGTTGACCGCTATGGAACGCCGGGTATGTATCAGATTGTACAACAACCGGAGGTGATCGGTCGACGTAAACGACACGTCGATCTTCAATAGTCTGTCCCGACGAGAGCCGGGCGGATAGCCTGATCGTGTAGGCGCCGTCGGCGAGGCCGTCTATCCGCCAGGTCGCTAACGTGTCGTTAAATACCTGACTAAATTGCGTGGATGTAACTGGTACAAAATCAGTTTCGAGGAGGTCTTCGCTGCCGCCGGCGAAGTCGACGTTGAACGACTCCAGCTCAGGATGCAGCACTGCACCAGTTATTGTTATAGACGGTCCCTCAAAACCGGCGTTCAGTTCCGGGCGAATGATCTGGACACGCGCCGGGAGCGCGCGCCGAAGTGCCGCCCCTGCATTGAGCAATCCGGCACCCGAACGATGATCCCAACCGTCTTCCCCGATATCTGTAGCACTGCCCAGAATTGCACTCCGGACGGCTGCGGGGCTCAGATTCCGGTCCACAGACCGTATGAGTGCGGCGGTAGCCGAAACCATCGGCGCAGCAAGTGAGGATCCACTTTGGCGTCCGTAGAGCTTGGCGTCAACGCCCTGGTCCATGAACGCCTGCTGAGTCGTAAACACAAAGGAGCCGGGAGCACCAACATCCACTCCAGTTCCATAGGAGGCCCGGCCCGCCGGGCCCGATCCGTCTTCTACTAGCCAGACAGTTGAAAGGACCTCTGGGTAGTCGGAGGGGTAATGCGGGTCATCTCCCCCCACGTTCCCGGCCGACGCGACGATGACTGTACCGCGCTCCGTAGCGTACCGCACAGCTTCATCCATTAACGGCGAGAAATAGGAATCACCAAAGGAGAGATTCACAACATCTAAACCGATATCGGCGGCGTAGATCAGCGCTGCAGCAATGTCGTCATCGTCTCCCCTCCCGTCAGCACCAAAGCCGCGAAGAGGAACGAGTGCGATCTCGGGAGCGAGTCCGACGATGCCAACGCCGTTCTCCGCTCTGGCACCGATAACCCCGGCGATCAGTGTACCGTGGCCACTACCATCGTCGGACGGATCAGGGTCTCGATCGCGATAGTCAAGCGGTTCCACGGACTGGGGGCGGTCTACAAAGTCGTATCCGACGACGTCATCAATCCATCCGTTTCCATCGTCGTCTACGCCGTTGAGATCGTCAGCGTCCAGTACGCCGTTCCCGTTTCGGTCCTCCGTTGAATTGACCCAGAACGCGCCAACAAGGTCGGGGTGGTCGAATTGGACGCCGGTATCTATGAAGCCGACGCGGATCTGCGGATCACCCCGCGTAACACGCCATGCTTCGGCGATGTTTACGACGGCGTGGTGCGCGAGGCTATCTGCCAACGGATCGGGAGCGCCGAGATCGCCACGATCTAATTTATACCGATGGTTGCGGTGGGCATACATTACGCCGGGCTGTGACGCCCACCACGCCACCTGCGTGTCGAGGTCTTGCCCATCGCCCAGCGGCACGACGAAAGCCGCAATCTTATCGGATCGTCGTTTTCCAGCGCCAACAGGAGCATCGAACGAAACCGGGCTCACGAGAGAGTCTTGGAGAAGGACTTGCTGGGACACACCGCCGGGTACAACTCTGACGATGATCTCCTGCGCCGCAGCGTTGTTCAATCCCAAGCCAAGTACGACGACAAGCAAGACAAGCGTCGCCACTACGCGCTCAAGAATGCCGGCCACACGATGTGCTAGTGTCTGCCGGTCGTACCGGCTGACCTCATGCGGCGAAGCCACCGGAAGCTGATGACTTGACTGCAGGTTCACGAGCCGCTCAATCACGCCGGCGCAGGCAGTAACGTCGTCGGGGTCACATACAAATCCGGCCGAGTAGGCTGACAACGCTTCGTGGGCGTCACCGGGAGGTACAAGTCCGAGGATGGGTTTCTGTGTCCCGAAGTACTCGAAGAGTTTGCCCGTCGACAACTGTTCTTCGCCAGGCTGGCGACCGATTGTCATCCAAAGCACGTCGGCTGCGACCAGAAGCCGACACAACTCGGTATGCTCCTTATAGCTCTCAACAAACGCGACGTCCTGAAGACCCATCTCGCGAATGTTATCTGAGAGGCTCGGCTGGAATGTACCTACGAACCTTGCAACGACCCGCGACCGCAGATCTGGGCGCCGCTTGCAGACCATGGCAAGCGCTGCCAGAAACGTGTCGGGGCGCTGCGCATCATAGAATGTGCCGGCGTAAAGAAATGAGCAGCGGTGTGCCTGAGAAAGCGGCGGCCGGGCTGCCGAGATCGGCTTGGGCTCGGCGATCACGTCGTCGAAGTCCTCCGGATCAAATCCCTGCGATACGATCGCGATTCTGTCTGCAAGAACGGGATTCCTGTCTACGAGGGCAGCGGCGATGTACTTGTTGATCGCAATTGCCGCGGCGCTGGCCTCCGCTACCGTCGCCTCAAGTTCCCGGTGCTTTCGGCGGTGCCATCGTGTTGGATAGACGTGGCGTGGGTTCTCCACCCAATCATCCCGAAAATCGCATACCAGTGGCACTCGAACGGCTTCTGAAAACTCTTTGCCCGCAAGCAGGGCTGTGTACGGCGGTGCGGTTGCTAGGACTGCCTCAAACGGATTCTCATGATGCAGTGCAAGCGCCTGCT
>JANQRN010000256.1 GCA_028284545.1 Rhodothermales bacterium
TCCTGGCGGCTTTCTTTCTCCGGGTCGGCCTCGCAGGATATCCGCAAGCGAGCGACATGGTACTCGTGCTCGCGCTCATCGGCTTCCTGCTACTGAAAGGTGGCATGCACTTCGGATTACTGGCACTGTTCCGCCTGAAGGCGCGCACCGCTTTCATTGCCTCGGTCGCTCTGACTTCCTTCAGCGGAATCACGCTCATCGTCGGTGTGCTTGCCGTTGAAGCCGGTCTGCTGCCGCAACGAATCATCTCGGTACTCGCGGCGGCGACCGCGATCTCGTACGTCATCAATGCCGTAGCCACGCGATACTCCATCCCAATCTGGCGCCGAGTCGCCCGACTGCTCTCTATCGCTGAACGCGAGGGCAGACATCTCGAAACCATGCCAACGACGCTCGGCAACTCGGAGTACCTGATCATAGGGATGGGAAGGGCGGGTACAGCAGCGTATGACCAGCTTCACCATCGCAAATGTTGTGTAACCGGCGTCGATGTTGACCCCAGCGCGCTGAGCGAGCTGCGTACGAGCGGGCGTCGCGTCGTCTACGGCGATGGGCGCGATAAAGCGCTGTGGAAACGGCTCGACCTCAGTAAGATCCGAGCGATTGTTCTGGGAGTGCCCGGTTCGCGCAGCAAGATCGAAATCACGAGGACACTGCGAGATTGCGGTTATGACGGCATGATCACCGCAATTAGCGCAGATACGGTCGAGCGCGCGGCGCTGATGAACGCAGGTGCCAGCGTCGTCCACCTGGCGCGTGATCAAGCCGGTCGGGCGCTCGCCGACCACGTCGCAGCATTCGACGCCCCCGGACCCGAGAGCGAGTCCGTTGGGCTGGACGTTCGCCTGGAGCCACAATCTGGTTGACTTCAATCGCGGCAAACCGGATGTTGACGGCTCAACCAATCCGTGCGCCCCGTGAAACCTCGACCTGTGTTGTTCGCGACAGCTGTTCTTGCGCTGTCGCTCTTTCTTGCCGGATGTGACGCCTCAGACGCCGCCACAGAGGCAGACGAAGCAGCTTCCTCGTACGATGACCTCGTAGCACTTTTCCACGAGTGGCGAGAGTTTGCGGCTCCAGAAGTCGTGAACGGGGTGCCCGACTACTCCAAGCGGGCGATGGCGAAACAGCACGAAGAGTTCGCCAACTATCTCTCGCGTCTTAACGGATTTGATACAGGCTCCTGGTCGCTGGCCCAGCAGATCGACCTCGAAGTAGTTCGTGCGGAGATGAACGCGCTAGACTTCAACCACCGCGTCCTGCGCTCGTGGGAGCGCGACCCGGCGTTCTACAAGATGATCTATCCGCGCCAGTCAGATACCCCGGCGCGCGAAGGGCCGGTCATCTACACCGCAATCGACACGTGGAAGTACAACTATCCACTTTCGGAAGCTGATGCGGCTGAGCTTGCTGAGCGCTTCAACTCGATCGCACCGCTGTACGAGGTCGCGCGCGAAAACCTGACCGGAAACACGGCAGACCTTTTTATTGGCGGCATCCACACGATCCGCCAACAGGTCGGTTTGTTGGTGCGCTTCCGTGACGGGCTGGACAATGCTGACGTGCAGTCGGCCGTAGACAACGCCATCGTGGCTACGCAGTCGTTCCTCGGCTGGCTCGAGGAAGAGGCCCCAGGGCGCACCGGGCCGTCTGGCGTTGGCAAGGAAAACTACAACTGGTACCTGAAGCACGTACAACTCGTGCCGTACACCTGGCAGGATGAGGTAACGCTGATGGAGCGTGAACTCGGGCGCGCACATGCCTACCTGCGGATTGAAGAGAATCGGAACAGGAATCTCACCCAGCTGGAACGCATATCGTCAGCAGCCGAATACGACAAAGCGCTCGACGAAGTCGTAACCGAGTTCTTCGACTTTCTGCGAGACGAAGAGATTCTTACTGTCGAGCCGTGGATGGAACCCGAAATGCGTGAACACAACGGCACGTTTGTCCCGGTACCAGAGGGGCAGATGCGCAGTTTCTTCGCTGAAGTCACCTACCGGGACCCGATGCCACTGCGCACGCACTTTTATCATTGGCTGGAGATCGCGCGGATAGAGAACGACCCGCTGGACAGCCCGATCCGGAGGAGTCCGCACCTCTACAACATCTTCGCGGGTCGCTCTGAAGGCATGGCGACATCGTTTGAGGAGATGATGCTCGCCGCCGGGATGTTTGAGTCGCGACCGCGGGCCCGTGAGTTGATTTACATCATGCTCGCACAACGCGCAGCCCGCGCCCTCGGCGGATTATACATGCACGGGAACGAGCTCGACATGGAGGGAGCCTCGCTGTTCGCGGCCGAGTGGACCCCGCGCGGCTGGATGCCGAAGGAGAGCGATCTGATGAAGTTCGAACAGCACCTGTACCTGCGGCAGCCGTTCTACGGCACAAGCTACGTCACCGGTAAGATCGAGATGGACAAGCTGATCAAAGATGTCTCGAAACAGTGGGGCGACGCGTTCACGCTCAAGCGCTTCCATGACGAGCTGAACCGCAAGGGAGTGGTGCCGGTATCGTTGGTGCGCTGGGAGATGACAGGTGATGGCGCGGAGGTCGCCGAGATCCTGGGAGACTAGGGAGTGGAGAGTGGATCAGCGATCATTCTCCTACCTTCCTGGTCCATTCTGTGGGTCGATTGCGTTCCTACGGGTGTTGGTGCCCTTGAACGCAATTTCGACGCTCTCAGTATGCCTTATTTAATCGACGCGCCGCGGCGTGTGACTGTTTTTGTCCTCGCCGTCGCCTTCGGCGGTGTTCTCGCGGCCGCTTCGCCGGTCGAAACGAGCGGACAGCCGACGATATACGTAACCGACGCTGACAAGGGACACATCGTTGCCGTGAGCGGCGACGGTGCGAAGAAGAAGGTGATCGTACCGGGTGTCCAGTACGTTGCTGACCTCGAACTCGACGCTGCCGACGGCCGGATGTACTGGACCGACATCAACGGCGGTACCGTGTATCGCGCGCGAACCGACGGAAGTGAGGTCGAAATCCTTTGGGCCGGCGAGACGAACTCGTTCCCTGCCGGAATCGCTCTCGACCTCCAGCAAGGTCATGTCTATTGGGTAAACGACGACATTAGTACGGGCCGGATAACCCGAACCAACCTCGACGGCACCGGACTCGAGACATTCCTCGACGGACTGTCGAACGTGAACGCTATCGCCGTCGATCCTGCTGCCGGACACGTGTATTGGTCAGCCCAGGGAGCCGGCAACACGGCGATCAACCGTACCAACATGGATGGATCCGGGACGACAGAGCTCGTCCTGGTCGATGGTGGTGGAATCGACGACATCGCCGTTGATCCGGCCGGTGGAAAGATGTACATGACCGTCGCGGGTTCCAACGACCGACTGGTGCGCGCAAACCTCGACGGATCGGGCCTTGAAGACCTGACCACCTCGCCCGACCCGCAGGGAATCACGTTGGACCTGCCTAACGGCAAGGTCTACTGGACAGACGAAGATCGACAACTCTTCCTGCGCGCTAACCTCGACGGTTCGACGGTTGAGGAACTGGGCTTCACCGGTGTCGCCGGCCAGGGAATAGACCTGGACGAGACGACGGGCAAGGTGTATTTCGGGGTGTCGGGAACGGACTTCTACATCCGCCGCGCCAATTCTGATGGCTCCCAGCGTGAAGATGTCCTCGTCGGCGTTGGCTCACCGTACGCAGTGGCGACCGACATTGATGGCGGCTGGATCTACTGGACCTCCTCTGGCTTTGGGCCAAACGCGCTATGGCGCGCTCCGATCGATGGATCGTCCCAGCCCGAGAGACTGAAGAGCTCGCTTCGGAGTCCCGAGGGTATCGCGCTGGATCTGACTGCGGGGAAGGTGTATTGGACCGAGCGATTTGACGGAACCATCAAGCGTGCAGATCTTGACGGCGCAAACGAAGAGGAGCTGCTGGAGGACCTCTCGCGACCCACATCGCTAGCGCTGGACCTCGGCGGCGGAAAGATGTACTGGGTCGAGTCTCAGTCAAGAACGATTCACCGTGCTGAACTCGACGGTAGTCAGTCGGAGCAGCTGCTGGACGGTGACAACTCCTTTGTCCCCGCGGCGATAGCGCTGGACTTGCAGAACGGCAAGCTGTACTGGGCCAACGACTCGCAGGGAAGCGCACAAATCGGACGCGCGTCATTGGACGGATCGGGACGGGAAGACGTCGTGACCGATCCAGGCTTCAGCGAACCAGCAGGCATCGCACTGGACATCCAGCGCGGCAAGGTTTACTGGTCGTCTGACGAGATCGGCAACTCCAAGCTACTGAGGGCCAACCTCGACGGCTCGAGCATCGAAGAGATCATACCGAACGGCCTGGGCGACCCGGGACAACTGACGATCGACACGCAGAACGAGCTAGTCGTAGGGCTGGACGCGACGGCTGCGTATCTCGGGTTCCAGCTACATCAGAACTACCCGAACCCTTTCAGCGACGAGACGACACTCTTGTTCGAGATAGATGAAGCCGCGAACGTGACGATCGAAGTTTTCGACCTGCTGGGTCGCCGGATGGGAGCACTGGTTGATGCGCTGTACGCACCGGGACAACACTCCGTCGTCTTCGACGCTGGCCCAGGCGGTACCTATGCAGACGGGGTATATATCGTGAGGATGCGCGTCGGTGACCGCAATACGTCCCGGCTGGCGACTCGCCTCAGAGCACGCTAGAGAGAAGCAGGATCACACCTCACCGAGGCAATCCAGAGGTTGCCGCCGGGTCGTGCGTGAGCCATATTGGGAGCGCCCCACCATCGATCTTGCGCTCATTCGCCATCACGCACCATGCATCTCGACAACCCAGGACTACTCAAAACTCGCGCATTCATTGGCGGTGTGTGGACGGATGCGGCGGCGGGAGATCAGTTTCCGGTACTAGACCCGGCCACCGGAGTAGTTGTCGACTCGGTTGCGGATGCTCGGGCTTCAGACGCGCTCGCAGCCGTTAATGCTGCGGCCGCAGCTCAGGCATCGTGGGCCGCAACCCCCCCGCGCAAACGCGCGCGGATGCTTGAGGCGTGGCACAGTCTGATCCGCGCGAACGAATCGGATCTCGCCATAATCATGACGCGGGAGCAGGGTAAGCCGAATGCGGAGGCAATCGGCGAAATCCGCTATGGCGCCGAATATGTCAAGTGGTTCGCCGCCGAAGCGCTGCGCGTCTATGGGGAGACGATACCGCCGGCGACGTCCAATACCAGGATTGTGACCATTCGCCAGCCGGTTGGCGTTGTAGCCGCAATCACACCATGGAATTTTCCGATGGCGATGATTGCGCGCAAGGTTGCTCCCGCGCTGGCCGCAGGGTGCACGGTAGTCTGCAAGCCCGCTGAGGACACCCCCCTGAGTGCGCTCGCACTGGCCGCTCTTGCCGAAGATGCAGGCTTTCCCGCTGGTGTCTTCAACGTTCTCCCGACGTCCAGGCCGGCCGAAGTAGGATCCGTGCTTACCAGCAGTCCGATCGTCCGAAAGCTGTCGTTCACCGGGTCTACAGAGATCGGCAAGCTGTTAATGCGGCAGAGCGCGGACACGGTGAAGCGCATCTCTCTTGAGCTCGGCGGCAATGCGCCCTTCATCGTGTTCGATGACGCCGACCTCGAAGCGGCAGTCACTGGCGCCATGCAAGCCAAGTTTCGGAATGCGGGTCAGACCTGTATCTGCGCCAATCGAATCTTCGTGCATCGACCGGTCCACGACGAGTTTGCCAAGTCTCTAGCGGCGCGGGTGGGCGAGCTCGTGGTCGGCGATGGTAGCAAGACTGGAGTACAGATCGGACCGCTCATCAACGGCGATGCACTGGAAAAAGTCGACCACCTCGTATCATCGGCCGTTTCCGCCGGCGCGCGCGTGGTTACCGGGGGCCGACGGCACGAGTTAGGCAAGACGTTCTATGAGCCGACCGTAATTGCGGACGTAGCGCCAGATTGGGACCTCGCAACTGAGGAAGTTTTTGGTCCGGTGGCGACGCTGATACCCTTTGAGTCTGAGTCCGACGTAATCTCCATGGCGAACGACACGCGATACGGTCTGGCGGCCTACTTCTATTCGCGGGATGTCGCTCGCGCCTGGCGCGTCGCTGAAGCGCTCGAGTACGGCATGGTCGGCATCAATACCGGCACGATTTCGAATCCGGCCGCGCCGTTCGGCGGCG
>JANQRN010000262.1 GCA_028284545.1 Rhodothermales bacterium
GAAACTTCGGGGGTGAGGTATATGCCGTGTCCGCCGACGGCCAGGTCGCAGTTGGCCAGGGTAAGGCTGGCACCGCACCGAACGAGGCCATCCTGTGGACCGGGACCGGCAACGCCCAGCGCCTGGGCCTTCTGGCCGGCGAGAGCCGTAGTTCTGCCCTCGGTGTCTCGCGCGACGGCTCAGTCGTTGTTGGCACAAGTGGCTCGAGAGGATTCAGGTGGACCGCAGCTACAGGAATGGTCGACATTGGTCTGACCACCGTATCGAACGTTTCGGGCGACGGCAGCGTGGTGCTGGGATGGAACCCCATGGTGGGGCTGGCGATGTGGTCAGTACATGACGGCCTCAGGGCCCTGCGGTCCGCGTTCGTAGATGACTACGGTCTCGACTTAACCGGTTGGAGCCTCCGAACGGTCACGGCGATCAACGATGACGGCAGCGTAATCGTCGGATCGGGCGTGAACCCAGCGGGCGCCCCCGAAGTCTGGCGCGCCGATTTGAGTAGTGGTATAGTCATCGCCGCCCCGGCTACTGACGAACTCGTTGTTGCCGGCGAAGAGTATGGACTTCGCTGGAGCAAGCCCGCGTCTGTAACCACTGTCGACGTCTTCCTGCTGCCTGACACGCTGGGTAGCCCACCAGTCCGTCTGGACTTCTTCGTCGACACCGACACGTTGGACTGGACGCCGGCCGACAACCGCTTCTCCCGGTCAGCGCGCATCCGTGTTGTCGATTCGCAAGACACAACAGTTGCCGATACGTCAGCCTTCTTCCACATCAAGCCCTATCACCTGACACGGTTAAGTGCAGACTCGTCGCGCTACACGCCCTTCGACGTGTCGTTTGACGGCTGGAGCATACCCAATGCACAAGAATATCTCTTTCCTCCGACCTGGTGGCAGCAGAATCAGTTCAAGTACGTCTTCGGAATCGATCCCTTCACGCAAGTCACCTACGATACCGACCTATGGAAGCCGCCGATCTCCGGCAAGCCCTCGGTCTTTCCGGATTGGCCGGCCACGGTACGCGCCTTCGGAACAGATGCCGCCTATTGGGTGATCGTCGAGGGTGTCGAAGCGATCTACAAAGACTCGTTTCAGGCGCGTTGGGGCGCGATGCATCGGGGCAGCGGGTGGGGAGGCTCCTGTTACGGTTTGGCGGTTTCGTCGCTACTCGCGTTTACGTATCCGGAGGCGTTCAGCACGTTGCATCCGAACATCGGATCACTCACGCAAAGCCATACGCCAGCGACCTTCCCGGCTAACGCTCGCGAGCTGATCAACTCCTACTACACGTATCAATTCGGCGCAGCGAGCCGAGACAACTTGCGCGCCAGCCTAAAACAAAGTCCGACGACCACCTTGGCCCAAGTCGAGAAGATGCTACTCGACGGGGAGGCGGACGATGCCAGTACGCTGTCCATCTTCGACATGCAAACGTGCAGTCCGTGGACGGCGAATGGAGGCCATGCGATTGTACCCTACCGGCTCGTTGAGGTGTCGCCAACACGGAAGTGGCTTTATGTCTACGACTCAAACCATCCAGGCGACGACGATAAATACATCGTAATCGATACGAACCTCGCCACATGGTTTTACGCAGATGTCGGAGGCGGTGGCTGGGGCGGTGCTTGCGGCATGTTCTTAAATGCCCCCATCTCGAATGATCTCAGCCAGCCGATCCCGCGAGCACCAAGCCTTTCAATTGGCAAGCCGGGCAAGACGATCAAGACGGGCAAGGCGGCGCCCCGTGGCGCCGAGACTTTGGTTGTCCACGCAAACGGAGATGGTGCGACGATCACGGCTGCTGATGGCAGTGGTAGCATTGGGTACGCGGATGGCGAAATGTTCAACACCCTCGGTGAAGCGGTCCCGCTCATTCCAGCCGTCGGTGGCCCGGCATTGCCCGTCGGATACGAGGTGCCGGTTGGCGCCTACGATGTTTCGCTATCGGGCCCGTCCGATGCGCCAGTTTCGGCGATGTTCATGGGTGACGGGCGCATCTACAGCTACAGTCGGACTGGCTCCGACGTTCGTAGCACCGACATCGTCTCGTTCTCAGGAAAGAACGGCCTCGTACTCCGCAACGATGACGCCTCGGCCACCAAAGAGGTCGCCATGCGCGCAATCATCTCAGACGCCGCAGGCGAACGTACGATAGAGGCCGTCAACGTTCGGCTTTCGGGCGCTGATTCGGTTCGTTTTTTCACGAGCGGCGAAGCCGGGCGGGAGACCATGAACATCGTCAATCCTGGCAGCGCGAAGAGCTACCGCGTTCGACTGCGACAAGCAGGCGATGCCGGTGAGCAGGCATTTGAGCACGTGGCGATTGCAATAGGCTCCGGCGCCACGCAAACCGTGCGCGCGGATTGGGACTCCTTATCGGCGGGGACGGTCACCGTTGATATTGACGAAAACAGCGACGGCACTGTCGACTCGTCCGTCGAGCTGGTGAACCAGGTCAGCGTCGCCGACGCTGATCCAACCGCAGCGTTGCCCGACGTGGCGACGCTCTATCCGCCATATCCGAACCCGGCCAGCGGCGTTGCGACCGTGGCGTTTGCGCTCGCCGAAGCAGGGGAGATTCGGCTATCACTGTACGACGTGCTGGGCCGCAAGGTGCTTAGCGTTGCCAACGCGCGCTACGACAGCGGCCGGCACGAAGTATCGTTCGATACCGGCCGCCTCAGCGCAGGGCTGTACGTCTTGCGGATGCACACGGGCAGAAACGTCTCCGCGCAGACTGTTGTGATCGCCCGGTAGGCTGCTGGCTGCGTTTCGGGCGTGCTTCATCCCTGGTTCTGCGAGATACGCACGTTCGTGCTGTGACTACACTGCCCGCTCTTTTGCGATAAGGTGACTGGGTAACCAAGGACATTTTCTAGGTCAGACAATGCGAAGCATCCTTCTGATTTCCACGTTGGCGGTCGTGGCGTCACTCCTTGCGGCATCTCCTTCGAGCGGTCAGCATTCCGGCGACGTGTCAGTGTGTATTTCTACGGAGTTCGAGGGCACCGATTATGACAACTACGAGTGCTTTGATTCGTCACCGATACAGAGAACGGTGCAGACCACCACTGGTCGTTTTGACGTGCGCTGGCAATTCAATGGCTCGATTGATGTGTCTTCGAACTCGTTCGACGCGAACCTATCGGGTACGTTGACGATCGCGAAGGAAGCGGAGAGTGCGCGTCGGAGCGTGGAGGCCGACATCGGCGTTGTGGTAGCAGTACAGGGCTCAAGCGGATGGGTCGTGGTTGGCGGAACTACGTCAGCATCGATTAGCGGCGACGTGCAACTCAGCAGTCCTCAGGGCGATGCAGACGACGCAGGTCTCTTTGTCACCAATAGTCCGTCGGACCGCCGTTCCGAGTGCCCACCAGGATTAATTCCGTGTAACGGCCTCTCGCTTACGGGCGCCGTCGACTTTGAGCGGTCGGCACAAGCTTCCGCCGACCTCGCAGTTGATCGACTTGCACCGGCAGATCAAGCCACGAGCCTTGAGTTTGTCCTTGAGGTATCAGCTACAGGGTCTTTCCTGGAGTGCGTCGCCGGCTCATGCAACAACCCGTCTGGACAGGGGCTGATTGTAAATCGATCCGACGACTCGGAAGACGCCAATGCGGGTGACGGCACGTGCGACACGGACCTGGCCCAGTCGGGCGACCAGTGCACCCTCCGCGCGGCACTGCAGGAAGCCAATCTCGTCTCACTGACCGAACCGGCCCCGAGGATCAGATTTGTTGGTCCCCTGACCATCCGGCCCGCGAGTCCGCTGCCCACGATCACCCGCGACGTCGACATCAACGCCACGAATCAGTCGGGAGCGGTGATACTTGACGGCGGATTGACGACCGGAACGGTGAGCGGACTCCTCGTTGCTGCTGACAACGTAACGGTCAAGGGTCTGACAATCACTGATTTCGGCGGCTTCGGGATCGACGTCGTTGGCGGGGCGGATGTCACCCTGGCTGGAAACGCGATCGGGATTGGAACCGCCGGCACAAATTTGCCCAATACACTCGGGGCAATTCGCGTTGTCGGCAGCGATTCAGACGTCACAATCGGCAGCCTCAACAACGTGAATGATCAGAATGCAATTCACGGACCGATCATCATCCCTGACGACGCCCGTGCTCGCGTCTACTTGAACACAATGTCACTCGCGGTCGAAGACACGCAGGGTCTCGCACTCAGGTCGCTGGTAGATCTTGGCGATGACGGTCCGTCTTGCGGCACGTGGGCGCGGACCAGCGATTCGCGACCGGCTCCTCCTCGCGTCCTCGAGCTCTCCACGACTCGTGTGCGGGGCCTGGCCAGTCCTGACGACGTCGTCATTGCCTACAAGGTCGATGAGCTGGGTAGTGGCAACGGCCGCTACTGGGCGAGAAGTGTTTCCCCCTTAAATCTGGGCACGGCTGACGGGACTGGTGCCTTTGACATACCCTACGCATTCACCTCGGGAGATCGCATCGTGCTCATGGCGGTCAGCAGCGACGGCCGAACATCGGAGATGTCGCAGGCTCGGCGTCCCGTAATCTTTGCGCCGGGCATCGGCGGCACTTGGCTTCAGGATTCATCCGACGAATACCTGTGGCTGCCGGCCGCGCTGTCAAGCGGAGGGAAAAATGAGCGCCTGGCAAGGCTTGGCATGCAGCCCGATGGAACAACCAGCATCGAGAGCGTAAGTGCAAACGAGGTTGTGGAGTTCGCAGGTCTCGCGATCTACGGCCCCATTCATGAGATGCTCGCGGGTGAGGGATATGTCGGCGATCCACTGAATGAGCAACCGGCGACGCTCGATCAGTGGCGTTTCCCGAACGACTGGCGGATGAGCGGCGCGCAACTCGCCAACAATCTTCGCCAACTCGTGGATCAGGTGACAGGCGCATCCGGTCAATCGGCAAGCAGTCCGGCGCGGTCGTGCCAAGTCGACATCGTGTCACATTCGAATGGCGGCGTTATCGCCGCAACGTACCTGCGAGCAAACGCCGTCCACGCATCAAATCGCGTTCATCGGTTCGTTACCTCGGGAACGCCCTATCTCGGCGCGGATCAAGCCTACGCTGCTCACGCCAACGGGTACGTTTTCGGCGTCGATGAGGTGCTTCCGAGTCTCAGCTTCCTCAACCTCGGATATGTGGGGCCGTGGGAGGTAGCGTGGGGCGACATGCTCGAAATGACCAAGAACGTACCGGGCGCCTACGGATTGCTACCGAGCAGGGCATACTTCGACGCAATGGACGAGGCTACGCCGACGTATTCGCACGGCTATGGAATCGTCGACCTCTACAACATTCCCGTCGACGGCTATGACCAGACAGTCGACTTCCTGACTCGGAAGAAGCTAGATGACATTGATGTCCCGTCGGGGCTTGGTCGAAACGCCGACATCTGGCAGGACCAGCAGACCGCTGTCCACGATTTGATCGACGATTGGCGGACGTACGAGGGTCCACCGCACATATTCCGCCACGTTGGCGTGCTAAGTCAGCAAACGGAGGTCGGCTGGTTCATGGGGCCCGGTCCGGAGTACCTGACTGAAAGCGAGACGTCTCGATCGGAGGCCGGCGATACCGACCGTCACCGCGCATACCGTGAGCGTCTACGACCGATCATGGGCCTGGGCGACAAGACCGTCCCGTTGCTGAGCGCGAGTCTTGGGCGTCGGCAGGACGTTGGCAAGGCGGACTTCTCAGGTGTCGACGAAAGCCCGTGGATCGAAGAGTTTGAGTACTTCGAATGCGCCCATGGCAAGCTCGTGGAGGACAACTGCCGGCCGACGGCCGCGACAGCATTGGCTTTGGGCAGCGATCCGGACGCACTTGAGAGAATCGCTGGGATCCTTTCGTCCGGGAGCATGGTGCCGGTCGGCTCGACAAACCGTAGCAGCAGCAGTCCGAGTACTGGTCTGAGTCAACGTGGCGAGTCCGCAATCGATGACGGTGCGCGCGCAGCTTTCGCTGACGCGGACTCAGCCGAAGTGATATACGTCATGGCATCAGCACCCGTCGCAGTTGTGCTGACCGACGCCGCCGGCAGGCGGACCGGTTCCACAGACGCCGACCATCTGGATGAAGTGTCTTACGATATTCCCGGCATTGCCTACAACGCTTCCCGGTTTGGCGCAACGTTCTCCCTCCCGACGGATAGTAGTTACACCGCCATTGTTACGGCTGTAGATCCAGTTGCCAGTATTACACTCTTGCGGCAAAGCGTGGGTGGAGGTTCGGCGTCGCAGCTGGTTTACCCGACGCAGACGTTGGACCCGGGAGGTACGTTGTCCTTTGCGCTCAGTGCGGGTGGGACACCCGAGCAGGCAACCTGGGAGAAGGACACAGACGGGGACGGCGCGACCGATGACAATGTCGGACCGGCGGTCGTGGTAGAGGCAACTAGCGCGGTTCCGGCAATACCTTTTCCGCAACCGACTGCGTTGGAGGCGACGACGCCCTCCAACGCTGATAGACAGTCACTGGCGCTGGCGATCCCCAACACTGGAACAGCCGGCTGGACGTTCACGATCTCGACAGATGTGCCCTGGATTTCCCTCGAAACGGAAAGCGGTACGGTCCCGGCGACGATCGGGGTGGAGTTGGATCCGGCCGGGCTCTCAGACGGCCGGGTGACGACATCGCTGTCGCTGACTCTCGCAAACGGCGGATACGAATACGTGACGGCAATCCCCGTGACTTTCCACGTTGGCGTAGCGACATCAGTTGACGACGAGGAGAAGTCGCGCGGTGGGTTCGAACTTGCTGTGGCGCCCAATCCGGCGAACGCGCAAACGACGGTACGATTCGGTGTGGAGCAGGCGGGCGATGTAAACGTCAGTGTTTACGACGTGCTGGGTCGGCAGGTATCAGTCCTGCACGACGGTCCGCGGGCCAGCGGCCTGGTGACGCTGCCGGTATCGACAGACTCTCTCCCCACGGGGGTGTACTTCGTTCGGATGACGGCCGAGGGTGTCGTGGAGACGACGTCGTTTACGATTGCGCGATAAAGACGTCCAGCGCGCGGGTGAATATTACCGCTTCGCATATCTTCCCGTCACACGTCCGAAGAGAACTGGCCAAAGAGAGTCCGCCATGACCATGGAATCCGCCAATCGCCGTTTGTTTTTGACTGTCGCTATCGCCGTCGCTGTTGCCGCGCTTCTGCCGCTCTACGCTGCCAACGGCCAGGGCCGCATCGCCGATATGCCGGGGTACGACCGGTATTCTGAGATGGTGCCGAAGATCAGAGAGGCGATGGTATCCGGCGCGATTCGCCCGGAGTGGGCGGAGGACAGTCGCTCGTTCACGTACTCGTACGCGGACAAGAACTGGCGATTTGACGTACGCAGCCGAACCGCGGCAGAGGAGCCCCAGGCCGAGTCCGCCGCCGGATCTGGTGCAGGTATGCGACGTGTCGCGCGGGGCCGACAGGCCACTGAGGCTATGTCGCCCGATTCGCTGCACCGGGCATTCTACCGCGATCGGAATCTGTGGGTCTCGAACGCGGACAGCAGCGAGGAGCGGCCCATCACGACAGACGGTTCGGAGGAACTCAGAATCAAGTACGGAACCGCATCCTGGGTCTACGGCGAAGAACTCCGTCAGCGCACCGCGATGTGGTGGTCACCGGATGGCTCGAAGATCGCCTTCTACCGCTTCGACGAGATGCCGGTGCGGGACTACTTCCTGCAGACTGGACAAGCGACGGTAGCCGGTACGGTCGAGGTGGAGGCGTACCCGAAAGCGGGGACCGACAATCCGGTCGTCGACTTGTTCGTCTACGACCTCGCCTCCGGCACGTCTCGGAAGCTCGACATCCGGATGGGCCAGCCATTCGAGGCCGATGTCGTTGGCTACTACGCCTACAACGTGTCGTGGAGTCCGGATGGCAGCGAAGTCTTGCTCAATCGCACCAACCGCCGGCAGAATGTGATGGAGTTCACCGCCTGCTCGCCCGCCAACGGATCCTGCCGCGTCGTCGTACGCGAGGAGTGGCCGGCGTCGTGGACAAACAACCGTCCGACGATTGCATGGCTCGAAGACGGCAAGCGGTTCATCTGGCAGTCGGAACGCACGGGGTTCTCGAACTACTATTTGTACGACTTGTCTGGTGACCTACTCGCCACGATTACAAGCCACCCGTTTGAAGTCGGCGCTATTGTCAAGGTAGACGAGCGCGCAAAGCAACTGTGGTACTACGCGCGCAGCGGTGACAATTACATGAAGCAGCAGCTGCACCGCGTCGGATTGGACGGCAAAGGCGACCGTAGGCTCACCGATCCCGCCCTTCACCACACGGTAGCGGTCTCGCCCGATGGAAAGTGGTTTACGGACGTGTCGCAGACACATGCCATTCCGCCGGTGACGCATCTCCGCGACGCGAGGGGACGCGAGAAGGCTTTGGTCGCCGAAAGCGGCATGGGCGGCGTTGAGGACCTGCAGCTTCAGCCGGTGGAGATGTTCACGTACACATCCGCAGACGGAAGTACCGAGCTGCAGGGAATGATGCACAAGCCGAGCAACTTCGATCCGACGCATCGCTACCCGGTGCTCTTCTCCGTCTATCTCGGCCCCGGTAACACCGGCGCGCGCGAGCGGTATTCGCTCCCGCACCCGTACACCGAATACGGGTTCATCGTCGTGACGATCGACACCCGCGCAGCCTCGGGCAAAGGCAAGCGTTCGCTCGACCAGATCTATCTACGGCTGGGCGAAGTGGAGGTCGACGACGCCGCAGCCGCGTCGCGAGAGCTTGCGAAGCGGCCGTACATCGATGGCGAACGCATAGGTATATACGGGACATCGTATGGCGGATATGCAGCCGCGCTTGCCCTGCTGCGCCACCCGGATGCGTTTGCGGCGGCATCAGCTTCGTCGGCCGTGACGTCGTGGCACCACTACGACACGATCTACACCGAGCGGTACATGTACACGCCGCAGGACAATCCCGAAGGCTACGAGAAGGGGAACGCAATGAACTACGCCGAGGATCTCGAGGGCGACCTCATGATCTACTACGGCACTGCCGACGACAACGTGCACCCCAACAATTCGATGATGCTGATCAAAGCACTCCAGGAGGCAGGCAAGTCCTTCGAGGTGCAGGTGGGACCGGATCGCGGCCATTCGGGTATCAATCAGCAGCGGATGATGGAGTTCTTCATCGAGTCGCTGGTGCTGCGGGAGAGGGAGCCAGTGGGGATGTGAGGTGGGAAAGTGTCAACTGCTCGGTACTCTTCGGTGATCCTTAATGCCCATAGCGCGACTCCTAATTACACTCTCGCTCTCGAGCCTACTCGTGCTTGCGGGCTGCCGGTCACAGGACAATACGACTGAAGAGGCCCGCGAGGTCGCGCACGCGCAAGCAGATGCAGAAGAGACCGGGCCGGCACATGGGCAAGAGCAAGCTCGCGAGCAACAGCTTGACTTGATCGAGGAGGAGTCATGGCAGTCGTTGATGGGTAAGTACCGTGCCTCTGGCACGTTCGTCCTTACGCAGCTGCGTTCCTCCAAGGCGAAGGTCTTCAACCCGACGCGGGCCGAGCAACGGTTTTCGCCCGCCTCCACCTTCAAAGTGTTCAACACCATGGTTGCCCTGGACGAAGGGGCGGTGGCAGACGAGCACGAGGTGATCCGGTGGGATCAGGTTGAACGGATGTTCAACAAGTGGAACCAGGACCTGACGTTGGTGTCAGCCTTCGAACATTCCGCGTTCTGGGTGTACCAGGAAACTGCGCGACGGGTTGGCCCCGAGCGTATGCAGTTCTGGCTGGACGAAGTGCAGTATGGCAACCGGACCATGAGCGAAGAGGTGGACATGTTCTGGTTGGACCGTTCCCTGAAGATCTCGGCCGTTGAGCAGGTGCGGTTCCTTGAGACGCTGGTCACCGGGGAGCTGCCGTTCTCGGCGTCGGCGCAGGCGAAGACCAAGTCAATTATGGTCGTTGAACAGGGGGGCGGCTACGCCCTGTATGCCAAAACCGGAATGACCGAGGAGCCACACCTGGGCTGGTATGTCGGGTTCGTTGAGGCGGATGAGACCTGGATGTTTGCCCTGAACCTCGACCTGTCAGATTTCCGTGACCGGAACGACCGACAAGACATCACGAAGTCCATTCTCAGACACGAAGGCGTTCTACCGGCGGAAGACGGCTGACGGTCGTGACTTGTTGCCGTCCGCTCATCTCTGTCTAGTCCACGACAGGCCGTCCCATTCCCAGAGGTCGTCCATTCGACCTGCCTCGCCGATGCCGCCAAACAGTACAACACGTTCCCGCTTCGCGTCGTAGGCCATCCCGTGCACGTTCCGTGGCGGGACAGGTGATGCAGGCATCATCCGCCAACCGGTTTGATCGCGAATCCAGGTCTCACCGCTGGCGTCGCGGTCAACTAATCCGCCAAAGAGTACGAGCTGGCCCTCGGAAGTGGCGTATGCCATGCGGGAGGCCCCTCGTGGTGGAGGCGCGCTATCAGATTGTTCATTCCATTCTTGTCCGTTCCAGACCCACGTGTCGCCGAAGTGACCGTCGGGACCCCAGCCGCCGTACAAGACCACGGCGCGTTGTTGGGTGTCGTAGACCAGTCGGTGGGTGCTGCGCGGCGCCGGGCCCTCAGTTGCTACCTGTTGCCAGGCGACGCCATCCCAGGTCCATGTGTCACCGCGATAAGCTCCGGCCTCATCTTGCCCGCCGAACAGTACGCTCTGTTGTCTTGCCGCATCATAGACCATGGCGTGATGATCTCGCACGCCCGGCCCGTCGCCGTCTACGGCCAGCTGCGACCAACTATCGCCGTCCCATTCCCATGTGTCGGCGAAACGCTCTTCCCGGTTCTTGATGCCACCGTGGACGACGAGCCGGTCGCGGACTTCGTCGTAGGCCATCGCCGCGTGGATGCGCGGTGGTGGCCCGTCGCTGGCCAGTACTTGCCAGCTGCTTCCGTCCCACCCCCACAAGGTGTCAGAAAAGGTCCGGTCTGGATCAGAGCCGCCGAACAGCACAACCATTTCGAGGCCGGCGTGGTAGGCCATGACGTGGGACGCCAGTGGCGCCGGACTGAGATTGTCGTCAGGCGCAACGCAGGCCTGAAGAAGCACGACACACAGGACGGTGGAGGTCCGCGCTACACGCCGACCCAATCCTGATTCGGCAACACCAGACCGAACCATCTTCGAATTGCCTGTTTCATTCCTCGGATAGCTGCGCATAGATCGCCTCTCTGATCGTCTCGTCTCTGCCCCAACCGCTCTCCGGCGCCCAGGATATCTGCGACATGATCAGGCCCACAAATTCGCGCTTGGGGTCGATCCAGAAATGGGTGCCCTCGTAGCCGCCACCGATCCAGAGGCCGCCGACGCCCTGGTTGCCGTTGGCGCGTTTGCCGTTGTTCACCCAGAGGTTGTAACCGTTGTAACCGTATTCGCTGTCGAGTTGCGTATGGGGCGACGTGATTTCGGTGATCGTCGCGTCCTCAAGAAGACGGTGTCCGTTCAGTTCGCCTCGACGAAGCAGCATGCGCAGGAAATCCGCGTAGCCATCAGTTGTTGCTAGCATCCCCTCGCCTCCCAGGTAGAGTTCGTTGGCGGCGTCGTACTCGGGCACGTCTTCGCCGAAGATATCGAGTTCTCCCGGCCGGGCCTTTCTGAGCGTACCGTCCTTCCCGGAGGTCCGCGGCAGCAGTTTGACGCCGTCGGGTAGGCCATACTGCAGACCCTCGATCTGGAGCGGGTCGGTCACTCGTTCCCGCACGAGTTGTTTGAGGCTTTTGCCCGCGGCGCGCTCGGCGACGATGCCCAGCACGGTTGTGTTGGTGCCGTAGAAGTAGTCGCTGCCCGGCTGCTGAGCCAGCGGGAGCGCTGCCAGGGCCTCGACGAACGCCTGGCTGTCTTTCGCCTTCGCCACGTTCTTTGCCGCCAGGGGCTCGTCCAGACAATCGATTCCGGTGGTGGCGTAGTAGAACCCGGCCTGGTGGTTGATCAAATCCAGTACGGTCATTTCTTCTGTGACCGGCACCAGCTGCATCGGGCACGCCGTCGCCTTGTCGTCGACGGCAGCAAGCGGGGTACCGTCGCGCGCCACCGCCACCCGCAGGCCGTCGAACTCCGGAATGTACCGGGTCACAGCGTCATCGAGGGCGAGGACGCCCTCTTCGACGAGGTCCAGGGCCACCGAAATCGTAACGATCTTCGTCATGGACCAGATCCGAAACCAGGTCTGTCCGTCGACGGCCACCCCCGGTATGAGTGCTTCGTTGATCGCGCCGTGCTCGTAGATCACGCGCCCGTACTTGTCCTCGAGTCGGGTGTAGAGTACCGGGAAGATTCCGTCGGCCACGTACGTGTCGATGATCGCGTCCACCGACGCAGCGTCGGCGAGCGTCAACGGCGCGGGCAACTCAGGCCTGCAACCTCCAAGTGGTAGCACCATTGCAGCGCTCAGCAGAACGCCGACGAGGGTCGCAGCATATCTGTTTGTCATCGCGACGTTACCGATTTGATTGTGGATTCGATCTCAAGCCGCAACCCCTGCGCTAACCCAACTTGCCGTTGTGGGCAGAAGTTAGGGTGGATGATCCGGAACGCGAACTGCTACGTCAGATTGAGCTCGGTGGCGTGCGTTTACGAAACGTCCGGATTTGTCGCATTATCTTCGAACAGAGTCGGGTCCGGGCACAGTCTGCCTGGCCCGTCTGAACCCCAATCCGGAGCAACAATTATATTGCGCCGAACCAATCTCATCCCGCTATGCGCCCACTTCTCGCTCTCCTCGTCTCGTTCCTCCTCCTCTCACCCGCGAACGCCCAGGACGACCCGACAACGGTGGCTGACCTGAGCTACAACGCCCTGAAGTGGCGCGGCATCGGGCCCGCGTTCACGTCTGGTCGTGTCGCAGACATCGCGATCCACCCTGACGACCCTCAGACGTGGTACGTCGCGATCGGAAGCGGAGGCGTCTGGAAGACGACCAACAGCGGCACCACCTGGAAGTCCCTCTTCGACGGCCAGGGATCCTACTCAGTCGGGTCGGTCATGCTTGACCCGCAGAACCCGAACACGATCTGGGTCGGGTCGGGCGAAGACACAGGCGGGCGCCACACGGCCTACGGCGACGGCATCTACCGCTCGACTGACGGCGGACGGTCGTGGGAGAACCGCGGCCTCAAGGAGAGCGAGCGCCTCTCGACGATCTGGATCCATCCGGAAGACTCAGACGTGGTGCTCGTCGCGGCGCAGGGTCCGTTGTGGAGTAGCGGCGGTGAGCGCGGACTCTACCGCACCGAGGACGGCGGCGAAACGTGGACGCTCGTACTCGGCGGCGGCGACTGGACCGGCGCGACCGACCTCGTAGTCGACTCGCGCAACCCCGACGTGATGTACGCTGCCACGTGGGATCGCCACCGGACGGTCGCGGCCTACATGGGCGGCGGCCCGGGAACGGGCATCCACAAGAGCACCGACGGCGGGCGGACGTGGACGGAGATGACGAGCGGGCTGCCCAAGAGTAACCTGGGCAAAATTGGTCTCGCGATTTCACATCAGAACCCTGACATCGTCTACGCCGCCATCGAAACAGATCAGCGCACCGGCGGCGTGTGGATGACCTCGAACCGCGGCGCCAGCTGGCACAAGATGTCGGACACTGTGTCTGGTGGGACAGGCCCGCACTACTACCAGGAACTCTACGCCTCGCCGCACCACGAAGGCCGCCTCTATCTGATGGACGTGCGCGTGCAGGAGTCGCACGATCATGGCGAAACGTTCTTCATCCAGAACACCTCGCGCAAGCACGTTGACAACCACGCGCTCGCGTTCCACCCGACCGATCCCGACTATCTGCTCTCGGGCACTGACGGCGGATTGTACGAGTCATTCGACGATGGCGCGAGCTGGCGCTACATCGACAACCTGCCTGTCACGCAGTACTACAAGGTTGCCGTCGACGACGCGCTTCCGTTCTACAACGTATTCGGCGGCACGCAGGACAACGGTTCGCACGGCGGCCCCTCGGCAACCAATACGCGCGAGGGTGCGAGTAACGGGGACTGGTTCCTCACGCTTGGCGGCGACGGGCACCAGTCCGCTACCGAGCCGGGTAATCCGAACATCACGTATGCGCAGTCACAGCAGGGCAACCTGCACCGCATCGATCGGGTCACCGGCGAGGCGACGTATATCGTTCCCCAGCCGGAAGCGGGAGCAGGGCCGGAACGTTACAATTGGGACGCGCCAATTCTCGTCAGCCCGCACGACCCGGCGACGATCTACTTCGCCTCCCAGCGCGTCTGGATGTCGACCAATCGCGGCGACAGCTGGACAGCAATATCTGGTGACCTGACGCGCAACCAGGAGCGCTTCGAGCTGCCGATCATGGGCCGCACCCAGTCGGTCGACAACGCGTGGGATATCAACGCGATGTCGGTCTATAACACAATCACGTCAGTCGATGTCTCGGCACAGGATGCCAACCTGGTCTACGCCGGGACGGATGACGGACTCCTGCAGATCACCGAGGACGGCGGCGGTTCGTGGCGCGCCGTCGAGGTCGGGTCAATCCGAGGCGTGCCGGCGACCGCGTTCGTGAACCACGTCTACGCTGACCTGCACGACGTCAATACTGTCTACGCCGCGCTCGACAACCACAAGTATGGTGGCTTCGCGCCGTACCTCGTCAAGAGTACGGATCGCGGCCGATCGTGGGCGATGGCCACCGAGGGAATTCCCGAGCGTACGCTCGTCTGGCGTCTGGTCCAGGACCACGTGCAGCCTGAGCTGCTGTTTGCGGCAACCGAGTTCGGCGTCTACTTCTCGCCCGACCGCGGTGGCCAGTGGATTGAACTCGGCGGCGACATGCCGACCATCGGTGTGCGCGACATCGTCATTCAGCGTCGCGAGAGTGACCTGGTCGCGGCGACATTCGGACGAGGCTTCCTTGTGCTCGACGACTATGGTCCGCTACGCGAAGTGACCAACGACGTGCTGGCGAGCGAAGGGCACCTGTTTGGGTTGCGCGACGCCAAGCGCTTCCGCTACCGCTCCAGCACCAACGGATCCGTCGGCGACGACGAGTACCGCGCGCCCAACCCCGAGTACGGCGCGGTATTTACGTACCACCTCCGCGACGGATACCAGAGCCTCAAAGCCCAGCGTAAAAAGGCTGAGGGTGAGATCGAAGAAGGCGACGACGTGCCATTCCCGGGTTGGGATGCCCTGGACGCCGAGCGCAGGGAAGAAGCTGACCGCGTTGAGCTGCACATCCGAGACGCGCAGGGCGACGTCGTAGCGCGCGTCAAGGGACGCAACTCGAAAGGTTTGCATCGCCTCGCGTGGAACCTCCAGCGTGACGCGCTTGGGCCCGTCACCGCGGGTGGCGGCAGCGGCGGCGGCAGCTTCGCGGCCGAGCCAGGCACCTACGCTGCCACGCTGGTGCGCGTTGAGGACGGGCAGGCACGCACGCTTTCCGGTCCGGTCTCGTTCGACGTGGTGCCGTTGCAAGACGGCGCGCTCCGCTCGGCGCAGCCCGCCGATCTGATGGCGTTCCGCCAGCGCATGGAGCGTATACGGTCGGGGATGACGCTGTTCTCCAACGCGATGGGGCGCGCGGGGGACCAGATCGAGGCGCTCGAAGCCGCG
>JANQRN010000292.1 GCA_028284545.1 Rhodothermales bacterium
CTCACCAGACGACTTGTCGATGGCGCCCCACACCTTACCGCCAACCTCGGGCAACACAAATACCTGGATGAAGTCGTTCTCCAAAACCACGACATCCCACTCACGCATTTCCGCCTCGTCGGTCAACCCATCAAAGGCGTGGTACGGGTAGAGGCGCGCGTCGCGTACCAGCATCGGCACCGGATCCGGATCTGAATACGGATACGTCTTGATCTCCATCCGCTCCACCCGCACAGACGCCGAGAGCTCTTGACCCGACGCCTCCGGCACAAATGCGAACGACACGGCGAGGAGCGAAAGCGCCCGCGCGAAGCCCCGCCCACCCGTAGAAGAACCAGAAATTGCCATAGGCAGAATATACCGGTTGTTTAATCCGGAGAATCGTCTCATCTGGGCACGTTGATTGGTCCGGGCGAGCGGTTCGATCCATGCGCGTCGTTCGATCCAGGCGCGTGGCTTGATCCAGGCAAAATGAATGATCGAGACAACACGCCTAAGCCGTGGCCAAGAGGCACGACCTCCGCCCAGCTATACTCCTACCCCTTACAATTCACCCCTCCAGCCAAACACGTTCCACCCTCTCACCTTCTTACCTTCTACTCTCTACGTTCAACCCTCAACCCTCAACCCTCAACCTTCAACCTTCAACCTTCAACCTTCAACCTCCATCCGAAATGGACCTACAAGAACTCCGCTGGGACACACTAGAATGGGAGCAGGTCAACCCGCATATGCGTCGCAAGATCGTGACGGGTGCCAACATGACCGTCGCGCAGATCGAATTGAAAGACGGCTTCGTGGTGCCGATGCACTCGCACGTCAACGAGCAGCTGACCCACGTAATCGAAGGTCGGATGCGCTTCATCTTTGGCGAAGACCGTGCTGTCGAAAGAACTCTTGGCCCAGGCGACATGATCGTCATCCCGGCGAACATGCCGCACGAAGCCCATGTGGAGGGCGACGTTGTCGAGGTCGATATCTGGTCGCCGCGACGAGAGGACTGGCTCAACAAAACCGATGACTACCTCCGCGGTGGCAATGACAGTGCCCAACCCAAGAACTAGTCGATTGTGAGCACCGTACTGCCGATTGTCTTACGTCCCTCGATTATCCGGTGCGCCTCTGCGACATCCTCGAACGGCAGTACGTTGTTCACCTGGATCTCCAGCCGACCGTCTGCGATCATATCGAAGAGTTCACGACCCGCCGACAGGAGCCAGCCTCTGTTCTCGGTGTAATGGAAGAGAATCGGACGCGTTACGCTGAACGAACCCGCCGCCAGATCCGATAGCTTGAAGTCCAGCGCTGGGCCGGAGGATTGCCCGAAGTTGATCAACGCACCAAAGCGTTTCAGGCACTGAAGCGACCCGGGATATGTGTCCTTGCCGACACTGTCGTAAACGACATCAACGCCTTCGTCGGCGGTGATCTCTTTGACGCGCCGCACGAAGTCATCGCGGCGATAGTTGATCGTGTGCTGATAACCCAGCCTCGAAGCAATGGCACATTTCTCATCTGTGCCAGCGGTGCCAATCGCGGTCGCCCCTTTGGAAGCAAGCCACTGACCAGCGATCAAACCGCAGCCGCCCGCCGCAGCATGAAAAAGCACGGCGTGACCGGCTTCGACGCAGAAGCTGTCGTTCACGAGGTAGCTGACGGTCAGCCCCTTCAGGAATCCGCCGGCCGCCGCAACGTCAGACACGCCGTCGGGAATTGGCACCAGGTGTCGAGCTTCGACGACGCGGTGCGTGGCATACGCGCCGTTGCGAATCGTGTACGCAACGCGGTCGCCTACGGCCAGCCCATGCATACCTTCGCCATGCGTGTCGCCCGTTGCATCTTCCGGAGCGTCCCCCACGGCTTCGACAACACCGGCCGCCTCGCTACCCATGACCAGATCACGATCGACCGGCCACGGATAGAGCCCGGTGCGATAGTAGACGTCGATGAAGTTCACCCCAATCGCCGTGTGACGGATGAGAGCCTCACCCCGACCAGGATTCGCGACGACAACGTCTTTTCTGCGAAGGACTTCGGGGCCGCCGGTGGATTCGGCAACGATGGCGAATGGCATTCGGCAAACGTCCGTGTTAAACTGACGCCTGAATGTACAACCCGGTGGCGCCCAACTGGCGCTGATGGCGTCCAAAGGAAGAAAAATCCACGTTAGGAGAGTACGGTACCTCCGCGTGCGCAGACTATCGAGCAACCGAAATGGACAGATCGGCGACGACAATATCAGCGACGACCATCCGAAACGCACCAGCCGGCACCGGTCTAGTCGCAGTCATCTTGTGCGCCCTGCTGGCGGTGCCAACAAGTGGGCAGGACCGCTCACCCTACGGCACCTTCTCGGTCCTCACGGCTGACAACGTCGCGCGAATGGCAAGTCACGGCGTGAGCAGTGAATCATGTGCCGCTGCTGCAGACCTGATCGGCGTCCTATCTACGATCGTCGACGTCGAGCAGGACGCTCGCAGCTTCTCTGCAACGGCGTCGATGAGTTTGCGCGGAGACGAGGCACCAGCGATCACTGGCAGCGATGGATCCAACGCGGGCGAGAAAAGTCGATCCAACGTGAACATTGGCATCTCTCTGGATCGCGGCTCCTACCCGTCACAACTCAGCTTCAATTCCAACATCGGCGTTATCTACAGCGACGGTGCTTTCGACGAGAACGTCTCGACCGTGCACCTGTCGGTTGATCACTACGTCACCCCGATGATCCAACCGTACGCGTTTGTGCACCGACGCTCTGACAACTTCATGAGTATCGACCAGCGCTACGAGATAGGCGGCGGCGCTGTCTTCGACTGGCACCCGCTTGGCTACGGCAGCGGTAGCATCGCATCCGAACGTCGGCTGAAGAACGCCTTCACGAAGTCGGGTCGTGGGAAGATCCAACAGCTCGGTGGACCTCTCGGCGCCGACCCGCTGAGCTATGGTGACAACGCGCTGCCGCATTGGGCCGAGTGCTACCGCGTGCTGAACAAGCTGGACGACTCTCCGGCGACTACTGCGAAGATCCGTGCAGCGATCGACGAGATGAACGTGCGATGGAAGGAGGCGCTCGACGCAACGCGAAAGAAACACACGCGGTTGAGACTCGGTCTCCTGGTTGGTGTGTTTTACGAGCTCGAGACAGCGGCCATCAACACTGGCGACGCCACACTTGATGTGCCGGGCGAACGAGCCTACCGCCTGCAACTGCGCCCGACAATCCGCATGAAACCCGTGGACTGGCTGACACTGAGAACGGACTTCTACTACAAGAAGTCGCTGTCTGACGACCTCTTCGACGTCGCGGGCGACGACGCTGACTATCGGTCCAACCTTCAGTTCTCCGTCAGCATCTCGCAATTCGGCGGTTCGCGAAACGGTGGCATCCGAACGAGCACGCGACTCACGTACACGCGATTCTACGACAACCTGCCGCCGCAAGTTGGAGATGTCATTGCGCGCAAGCGGCACTCTACTTTCGGGATGACCGTGGCGGTTGGTCTCTGATTGGCGTTGAACCGGCTCGAACGGCCTTGATTCGGCTTGAACGGCCTTGACGGGGTGCCAACTTGGTTCAGACATGCGTGGTTTTCCAAGGGGAAGCCACAACGAGTCTGAACAACGCCCACATGGGACCGCTCACGGCTGCCGCGATCATCGCCCACGCAAAGTCGGGTTGATAGAGCAACAAGGTTGCCAGCGATCCGCCGAAGGCCCTGGGAATGACGACCAACAGAACAGTAGTCATCGCGGCCATGGCGATCACGGGAAACCACAGGCTGAAGAGTCCGAACCCACCGGACTTTGCGCGAAGCGTCTCCCTCCCCCACCACGCAACGACGATGCTGAGCAAGAAGAAGAACGGCAACACAACGACCGACAAATATGCCGTCCTCTGCCAGAGTCGGGAGCCCTCGCCACTGTAGTCTTCCCCAAGCGCAATCGCCGTAATGCCGTTGCGCAGCTGAAGCGTCTCGCCAAATCCGATTCCACCGTTCGCATTCACGAGAACTGCGACGCCCTTGTTTTCGGCGGGCACCAGCGTTGCAAGAGTCTCCGTGCCCGGCACAAGGCCACCGTGGGATGCAGTCCAAGCCTCCGCGTCGAGAAACCATCCCAATCCGTAGAAAGAGGAGACCTCGCTGGCCGGCTGCAGCATAAGTGACTTGGTGGAAGCACGCACAACATCGTCCTCGCCGTTGAGCATCATCGCCAGGTAGCGTCCCAGGTCGTTGGCACTGGCAAAAACACCTCCCGCGGGAGCGCTGACCAGCTCGGTTCGCCCAGGCCGATTCGCGCGCTTGCCTCCAAACCACGGTCGATGACCTACAGCTACCGCCCCGGGATCCCGACCGTCGGATACGAAGCTATTCGTCATGCCGATTGGTTCGAGAATCCTCTCGGATACGTAGCCCGCGTAGTCCATTCCGCTTGCTGCTTCGATCACGGCGCCCAACACGCGGTAGTTTGTGTTGGAGTACTCCCAACGTGTCCCGGGACGATATGCCGGCTCCCACAACGCCACGGCGTCGACATGCGCGGACAACTTCACGTCAGTGACATCTCGGTCCTGATGCGTACTGTTACCCTGCACCGTCGAGTATCCGCTCGTGTGGCTGAGCAACTGGCGGATCGTGATTTCACCCGACGGCCGCTGAGCAAACGAAGCGAGATATCCGCCTATCTTCGCGTCCAGATCGAGTACTCCAGCCTCAACAAGCTGCATGATCGCAAGCGCAGTGAAGCTCTTGGAGATCGACCCAATCACAAACGGCGTGTCGGGCGACAAGACGTTTTCACCACCGGCAACCGGCTTGCCAATCGCCCCGGCACGAACGTCGCCGCTATCAACAATGGCCCACGCCACTCCCGGCGCACCCGACGATGGCAACTCTGCGCGGGCGAACTCCTCGACGGTTTGCGGCGGCTCATTCGCCTTCAGGCCGAAAGCGAGTAGAACGGCAATCAGTGCAAAGACCAGGCGCATCTTGTCGTCTTTCTATTTCGGTTGCAGGCTACCGCATCAGCACCCTGCCGACACCCGCTACTTCTCGACCTTCCGCAGCGAAACGGCATTGATGCAGTAGCGAAGACCGCTGGGTCGCGGCCCGTCCGGGAATACGTGACCAAGGTGGGCATCGCAAACGTTGCACGTCGTCTCGATGCGGGTCATTCCAAACGACCGATCACCGTGATACGCTACGACGTTGTCCTTGATCGGCAGCGTAAACGAAGGCCAACCCGTGCCGCTCTCGAACTTCTCGGCGGAGTCGAAGAGCTCCGTCCCGCAGCACACGCACGCGTACAGGCCGGGCTCAAACAGGCTACACATGTCCGAACTGTGCGGGCGTTCCGTACCCTTCTGACGCGTCACTCGATACGCTTCGTCACTGAGCTGCGCACGCCACTCTTCTTCGGATTTCTCGACGCGCCGATCAGGCGCCGGATTCCCATGCTTCGAGATTCTGACAACATCTGGCCAGCGGAGTACATCAAACTTGCGGGTTTCCATTGGAGAGTTGAGAGTGGAGGGTTAAGAGTTGAGAGTGTAGAGAGTACAGCCGAGTCGGGCTGCGAGGTATACGGGTGACACCTGTCCAACATGATACCGCAGATCGCTCCTGAGTTCCCGACGCGGGTCTTCAGATCAGGACAGGGTCTTCAGATCAGGACAAGGTCTTCAGATCAGGACAAGGTCTTCAGATCAGGACAACAAGCCCCTACCCATAATCCATACGCCATACGCCATTACCCCTATTCCCTATTGACCCTCTCACCCTCCCACTCTCAACTCTTAACCCTCCCACCCTCAACTCTCCACTCTCAACTCTCCACTCTCCACTCTCAACTCTCCACTCTCCACTCTCCACTCTCTACTGCCCTACGTCGTCGAGCCGCGCTTCGAGCCGCGCGAGCTCAACGAATAGTTCTTCGAGGTTCGCCCAGTAGTTCTCGTCGGGAGTTTGCGCCTTTTCCGCTTTCAACTCGGCAATGGCATCGTACAGGGCGTCGCGGCGGGACATGTCACTGCTCACACTCGCCGCAACGGAGTCAGGCAGACTGGCTGCGAGCGCGGCCGCCTCTCCGGAACGACTTGAGAGCCATGTTGTGGCGGCAAGGGCCCCATCCACACCGCCGGCGCCGGCAGCAGCCAAAACCTGCGGCAAGCGAGTGCCCACACCATCACCATTGTCCTCAAGCAGCGCGTTTTCCGTGGCGAGGTTTCCGGCGTCAGCGAAGGATTGGTCGGTTTTCTCGCCCGCGTACGTAAACACCTCGAGCAGCGACAGGCGTCCGTCTCGGTCCCTGTCCGCAGCCGGGTTTGCCAGGGCCTCGACGAAATACTCTGGGAACGTCGTCGCATTTCGCTGCGACGCAACGCGCGTAGCCGTTGCGATTACGCGATCCTCGCCGGCAAGCGACGTAGCAAAGGGAGCGCTCGCCGACGCGGTGTTTACCACGACAATGCGACGGGCTTCAACCGCGCCAAGTAGCTCGGCGTAGTCTGCATCGCTAAGGTCACGGCGGGGGATGTTGACATGCGCCTGCTCTCCATCACTGCTTCCGTGCCCGAAGAAAATCAGATAGACGTCGTCTGCAGACGAGGCGCGTAACGCCACATCTGCAAGGGCCTGCCTGACATCTTCGGCCATTGACACGCCATCAACGTGGTCATTATCCGCAATTGCACGTTCTCCCAACACGACAACGTTGTCTGCACTAAAACCGAGTCGTTCAACGAGGGCGCGCCGCGTGTCGCGCAGGAACCGATCGAAACGCGCGGTCTGTTCGGCGCTGCCGCCGAGTCCGCCGACAACAACCGCGTGCCGTGACTGGGCCTCGGCATCACCGGCAGAGGGAGTCATCGCGATAAGCATAACAGCGGCGAAAACGACTATGCAACGTCCACAGGCTTGCATCAGGCGAGCCCCTTCCGTCGACGGTAGTACCACTCGGCGCAGAGCACGAGCATCGCCAGCAACAACCAGAACGGCGCGTCCCACAGGTAGTCCGAACGATAGATTGACGAACTGGTACGCCGGCTACGCAGCCGCTCGGGTATAACGCCCGCTTCGCTCGGTGCGTGATACGCGCCCGCACTTACGTCTGCCATTTGTTGCAGCAGGTCGCGTTTCTGTGTTGCGTCATAGAACTCCGTTCGAGACGGTCGAACGAGAATGCTCTCTGAGGCGGAAAGTGAACCGAGACCGTCCCGACCTCCGGTCGCCACAACTTCGATCCGGTGGATGCCCTCGTTCTGCGGGACAAACGACGCGACATATTCACCGTCTGCCAGGAGGTTCTCGGGGACATCGAGCGCGGTTGCGTTGCCGGCTGCGTCGTAAACCTGCGCGCTGACCGTGAGACCGGTCAACGGGGAATATGACTCATCAAACAGCTCAACGGTCACCTCAACTTCCTGACCTGGCTCGGGCGTGTCAATGCTGGTGTGCAGGTTGACCTGCTCAGGAGCCGACGCGGCCTGCCAACGAACGAGCTGCCGCCAGAACCGCTCGTGCCGGAAGTCTTCAGAGTTTGTCTGCATCTGCCAGCGCCATGTACTTGCGGTTGCCAGCGCCGTGCCGCGCCCGCGGCCGTAGCGTTGCGTGAGCAAGAGCGGTTCGGCTGCGCCAAATCTGTCGGATGGCTTCTCCGCCAGCACGGTGGCGCCCGGCTTCGGGCGGCCCAGCAGGTTGATACTTGTGAGCCGCGGGACACTGCGCCACAACGCAGCGCTGGCAGACGGGTCGGCGGACAACTTCAGAATCGGATTGTCTACGCCCGCAGCTGTAGGCACAAACTGAAAACCCTGCTCCGCCGGATTCAAGTCAGCTGTTTCGACAACCATGCCGCGACGGTACCCCGTCGCACGCGCACCCGGGTCTACAAAGTTGTCCGGAATCACCTTCGCCCGGCCAGGTTCGATTGCCACAGGCAAGATGTCGGCAATCGGCGTATTCCAATAATCACCCTCGGCAAAAGCCGAAAGACCACCGAGCATAAGAAAACCGCCGCCACGCACCCGCACGAACTTCTCGATCATTCGCTGCTGCTGAATCGAGAAGGCCGACGCCTCGATGTCGCCAAATATGACGGCCTCAAAACCATACAGCTCTTCCTCCCACGCTGGGAAACCGCCCTCCAACTCCTCCGGGTAGGCGATGCCCTGCCGGTAGTACTTACCCGTACCCGTGCGACTCACCGAAACGAAGTCGACAACCTGGTCATCCTCTAGCGCCCGCTTGATGAACTTGAACTCCGACCGCAGCGCGCCCTCGAAGTAGAGGACCCGCGTAACGTCACTCCGTGTGTCGATCAACACCTCGAGCGAATTATTGCGGAGATTGAGTTCGTTCTCTGATGGCTCGAGTTCAAGCCGATAGTCAGCAATGCCGGGAATGGGTGGCTCAAAAAAGACCGTGAACTGATCGATCTTGCCGTCACCCTTCAGCATCCGGGGCTCGGTGAAAACACGTTCCGTTCCGCGGTAGATCGAAATGTCCACGGGATCAGCTTCCGACGACCAGCTCCTGACCTTCACGTCGATTTCGGCCCCGGTGTTCTGCTCAACGGCCTTTGTAACGCTGACGTCGAGTATCTCCCGCTCACCGGCAAAGCGCTCACCGCCCAATCCGACGATGTGTAGGGGCACCTCGGCAGCCGCATACGCACTCGCCGACACCGTCGGGTCGCCGCCCCCGTTGTCGCCGCCGTCGGTCAGGACGACGACACCAGACAGCGGCACACCACGGAAATCCGACAGGACGCGATCGAGGGTTTGGCTCAGCGCGGTCGACCGGGCATCCGGACTCACCGAGCCCGCAATGCTGTCTACTCGTTCGACACGATCCCCCACGGCGTAGTACCGCAAGTTAAAGTGTTCTCTGAGCTCACCAACCAGACCCGCTTGCGCATCAATAACTGATGACGCGGTCGCCCCTTCGCCGCCTGCCATTACCTCAAGCGCCTCGTCGTACCGGGTCTGACCGTTGACACCGTCTGGTATGGCCATGCTCGCAGAGGCGTCTACGACGACGGCGACGAAGTTTTCGTCGGGCACAACGTCGGTCGACACCAGGACCGGCTCGAGCAGGGGCAGGCATAGCAGAACGCCCGCCAGCAGCCGGAGGCCGAGCGAAACGGCTCGCGTCTTGCCATCCCGGTAGCCGCCGGCACGCGCGTAGACAACCGACAGGATGAGTACCACGCCAA
>JANQRN010000120.1 GCA_028284545.1 Rhodothermales bacterium
CATACTGCACCTCGGGGTCGACCGTGGTTGTCAAGTTCAGGGAGTCGGTAATGAAAGCGTCGGTCGCGTACTGATACAGACCAAGAGGCGCGACAATCAGGAATGGGTCAGCCGCCGTCCACGCGCTCTGCACGTCGGCAAAGATCGATGGCGTGTACACGTTCCACGAACCGAGCCGCACGGCGGTCATAGCCGCCAGCGATCCGTCCGGGGTACCGAGTTTCAGTCGCCCGTTCAGCCCAGATTGATCAACCTGCAAATGGGACCATGGGCTGTCCAGACCATGATGGGCGTCCAGGACGCCCGACAGGCTACTTCCGGGCGCCACGCCGTAGCCGGCGCGGTGAATCGTGATTCGGTCCAGCGCCAGCGAACTGAACGGACCGATGATACCGATGCTCTGCCGCGGCAAATACACGGGGGCTCCGTCGAGGGCGAAGCGCAACTCAGCTGCATCTGCGCCATCGACGCGTATTTCCGCTGTTGCATCGTTTGTTCTCGCACCGGATAGCGTTGCGGCAGCCGCGTAGATATCGCGTTGAGCAGACGGTTCGCCCGGGCCTTTTTCAGCTGTCGAGACGCCAAGCTCCTGAGACAGCAGTCTCGACATTGCGCCGTCGACGACTACGGGCGCGACCGGGATCAGGCGGGGAGAGAGCAAGACCGTTGCCGGTGCATTGGAGCCAGCTGACACGGCCACGGCCCCAGTCCAGTCGTGGTACGCCACGTGAGATATCCTGACCTGGTATAGGCCCGGAAGCAGCGGCGGCAGAACAAACGTGCCACCGGCATTCGTGGCCGAACCAACGGCCAGGCCGTCCAGACGCACGTTGGCGCTTGGAAGTGGACGGCCTGTGCGTTCGTCTCGGACGACACCGGTCAGATAGCCGTACAGCGGCGCGTCACGCGCTTGACCGGCGAGTACTATCGTACCAGAGGACAGACGGAAGTAGTCGAGGCCGGAGTTCTGCAGGATGCACCTAAGCGCGCCGTCGACGGAGTATCCCTCCGCGACGCAATAGGTGGTGCGTCCAGCAACGAGCGAAGATTCGTACGCCAGCGATTCCCCAGACACGGCAGAGAAGCGTTCAAGCGCATGATCCAGCGGCGTCCCGCGAAACACGATAGATAGCGTGCCGTCGCCGTCGCGCGTAATGGATTGGGCCTCGGCTGTCGTACTGACGACCAGCCAAAGTGCGCTTGTCATTACCGCGAATGCGAAGGTGTTCACCCTAGTCGCTTTCAAGCTCGTTCCAGTGGTCGCGGCGGACCGTGCGAAGCGTATCCGAAAGGCTGGCCAGCGGGCCGGGTGCATGTCGGAATTCGAACGTGATCCGCCTTGATTCATCTCCAGCGAACTCAATCTCGACCCACTCAGCACCTCCATCAGCACAGTCCGGACACCCGTAGATTGAGTCGAGTGCGTGAACGGGTACGACCCGGGCAAGAGACACCAGGTGCGACCAGAGTTCGTGCTCTATCGATACGGTATCGCTGAGGGCCGGGAGCGGTCCCGCGAGGGTCCCGCCTTCGGTACTGAAGACGATCCGCGTCGGGGAAGCCTCGATTTGCGTCTTGCAGTATCCGAGACACTCGCCAAACGAATCTCCAGACGCAACGCTGATTACCGTACTTGATTTGTCGGGACCGATCACCTGGCATCCGGACGATGCCAGCGCGATCATAATCGCGATCGCTACTGTGTGATTTCGAAGCCGATCCACCATCTCCATTCGATGTCTGATTCCCCGTAATACTCGCGCAATACCGGAGCAAGCAGGACGCGTACGTCCAGGCCGCGTGTAGGCCTCAGCGTGGCACCAGCGAGGAATGCCGTTCGTATGTCAGATTCTCGTACGCGGGGTTCTCTGTAGCGCTCGGATAATCCATCACGCGTGCGCGTCTGACCATTTGTCGTTTCTATAGCGCGTATGTTTTGAACAATTGTTTCATCGGTCAGATCCAGCAGGGCAAAACTGCGGTTGAGCCCGAACTCCAGCGTCACATACTCCGAGAGATTCGTCGTCGCATAGAGGGGCACCGTCCAGATAGTCGAGCGAACATCCATATCCCAGTTCAGCACCTGTTCGGCTTCACGCCGATACAGCCATGACTCCGTACGTCCTTGATGAGTCCACTCGCTCCTGCTATGCTGGAACAGGTCAGCCCGCTCTGATACTGCCGTTTGCTGCCGCTTTGTGTTCACGTTCAGACCCAGTGTCACTTGAGACCGACGGCCAACAGGCCAACGGATTCCGGTAGCAATACGGTGCGACCATCCGTCACGCGTGCCGGAGCCGCTGCGACGGTCATCCAGGGTGGACGATGAACTGCTCGAACTGATGCCGCCTGTATACTCACTGAACGTTGAGTCGCGAATGACGGATTGGCTTTCGAGATCCTGGTCGGTTCGGGTACCGCGATACACAACAAACAACCTCGCGGCCTGTCGGTCGGCGCGCCGAGAACCAATTGCCGAATCGAAGTCAAACCCGATCCAGGCACTGGTGCCGTCGCGATCCCACTTCTGGGTTGTGTTGCCTCCCCTGAGGTACTGCTGTTCGTCTTGCTCGGGCACTGCCAGCCCGTGTGAGTAGAACGACGTGTCCGTCCGAATCAATTCTTGCGAAGCTGAGCCCCTCAGGCCGCCAACGGTGATGCCTGCGCTTGAGTACGGAGACAGTGCGTAGCGAAGACCAAGTTCCAGATCAATGTGGCGGTAGTCCTGTCCGCGCTCCTCGAGATCACTCCAGAAGGAGCGTTCGACTTGCCCGGCAGACGTTGTCCAGGCACTCTGATTGCCCCGCGAACCGTCCAGCGTATTCACCGCGAGTCCAAGGCGCCCGCCGACTGCGATGGGGCCGACGGACGTGAAGGAATGCAAGTTCACAAGGTGTCCGCTGGTTCGGAATCCGTCTTCGCCGGATGAGCCATCGTAGAACGGGACCTGCCCATCTGTTACTCCGCGCCCCGTGAAGTCTTCGGTTGCCACGCTTCTGTAGATGTCGTAGGGGACCGCGTAGTAAGGCTCGTCCTTGAAGACAAGTTGATACGTAGCTCCAACGATGACAGGCTTACCCGGAATCGGACGGCCAAGAAGGGCCGCACCGAGAATGGGTCGCAGCGGCTGGCGCTCGTACCCACCGTAGTACGGGTACGGTAGGAAAGACCGGCTGAGATCGTCTGTCACAGCGAGGTCGTAGCGACAGTACGGGCATCCGCCGTAGTAATAGTCGGGCTGTTCGGTTGGCGTCCGCCTGAAGTCGACGTACGCGAAAACGTCTCGAAGCGAGTCGCTGGAGACGCGCGATGGGTTCACCTGAAGATCCAGCAGCGGGTGACGGATCAGACCGATTGCTGCATCGCCGAAGCCCGAAATCCCGTACGGATTCAACAGTCCAGGTGAAAAAAAGGCCTGGTTTTCCTCGAATGCCTTGTCAACAACACGACTGTCGTAAAACTGTGCGGACGCACTATTTGCCAGGAGGAGCAATGGAAGCGCGACCGCCGCTTTGAGTAGTCGCGCAGCGTTAAGGGATGCGCGAAGTGTCGACATGGGATTGGTTTCTTTGTTCAAAGGGTCGGGATACGGAACTACAGCTTCACGACTTTGCCCGTGAATAGCAGCGTCCCGGTAGTTCGTTCACGAATGAGAAAGAGAAAGGGGCGGTCGATGCGAATCGGGATTGGAACCGAGGTGACACCGACCTCAACGGACGTCGCCGCCGCGGCCTCAGTACCCTCTTCGTCGACAGACACGAAGGTCTTATGGAGGACAGAGCTGAGATACAGCTGACCCTGCGAGCTGATTCGGCTGAAGTCAGCCGCGGACTCATCAAATGCCGTCGGCATTCCCATTGCCTTGAGCGCGTCGTTCAGTTTCACCTTGTGCTCAACCGTGAACCGCGGCAGGAACAGCGGTGACTCGTCAGGTTGGAGGCCGGCGGTCAGGCGCGATAACTCATCCGTGTCCAGGGCGGCGATGAGATCATTCACCGACTGGTCCGGATCAGGTAGCAGTACCGTCATGGAAAAGAGTGAGTCGCCGTAAGGCAGATCAACGGCGACATACGGCACGGAACCGCCACCTCGGTACTGAGCTACGAGGCCGTCAGCGCTCATCATCTTGACGGGTGAGGTCGTGCCGTCAATATTGTTGAAGTCGCCGTCAACGGTCTTGTCGGTGTCGAAGGGGATTTGCCATGCCCCCTTGAAATAGACGGCGTTGATGAGATAGGCGACAGCATTTGGTGGTATAGCGTCGACTATCGTCGGGATGAGACCCTCTGTCTTCGTCGAGACCCAATCGTTTATGGTGTCAACTGCCGAGGCACTAGTGAAGTCGAGCGCCGTGATCTCGGCCTCGAAGGTCTGGGCCACACGATCGAGGTACTCAGATTCTATCGGGAAGGTATCACGATGCCATACCGAGTTGCCGATGTTGATCTCGACATTGGGGTCGGCCGCCGGGAGTGCATCGAGCAGGTGCGCGTAGG
>JANQRN010000014.1 GCA_028284545.1 Rhodothermales bacterium
CACTCTGGAACAGATAGATGACGCGCTTGACTCGCGGCACGTGGTGCAGTTCGCTGAGGGTGGGGTCTCCCGAACCCGACCCTGCGCCCGTTGCCCTTCCCGACCCGACCCGGGGCTGGCCCAGCGCGGGGTTTAGCATCGACGCCAGCGCCGCGCTTCCGATACCGAGGCTCGTGCGAGACAGAAAGTGTCGACGAGTCATTCCGTACCTGATGTCGTCGTTCAATCCCATTTGTCAGCGCCTCATAACGACTTCGTCATAGCTCATAAGCGTGTTGGCGACAACGGCGTAGGACGCCAGTTCAGCCAGACCCAGCGCCCCGTTTCGTGGTTTTTCGCCAACGCTGAGGAGTTGATCTGCACTGGTGCGGTCAGCCGCAAACCGTTGATGCTGGCCGGCATACAGGTCAGACAGCAAAGCGATCTCCGTATCGTCGGCTCGCCTGCTCGTTAGCGTCGCAAACAGCAAATTCAGCCGCGCTTCGCGGTCCTGGCTTGTCAGCATGATGCGCTCAGCGAGAACGCGGGCCGCCTCCACGAACTGTGGGTCGTTCATCAGAACGAGGGCCTGCAGCGGCGTGTTGGTTGATTGCCTCTTGACCGTACACATGTTTCGCTCCGCCGCGTCGAAGCTTATCAGTGACGGTGGGGGGGTTGTTCGTTTCCAGATCGTGTACATACTGCGACGGTACAGTTTTTCACCGGTGTCCTGTTCGTACTTCGTCGCGTTGCGCGTGGCGAGTTCACCCCAGAGCCCGGGTGGCTGATACGGCTTGACGGGCTCACCACCAATCTCGCGATTTAGCAGTCCGCTCGCCGCAAGGGCGTTATCACGGATCTGCTCCGCCGTGAGACGGAAGCTGGGCCCGCGAGCCAGGAGTATGTTGTCTGGGTCTCGGTCCAGGTCGACGTCGCTGCCCAGCGAGGACTGCCGATACGTCGCGGAGGACACGATTTCTTTTTGAAGCGCCTTGACGTTCCAGCCGTTCTCGATGAACCGGGTCGCCAGCCAATCGAGCAGGTCGGGGTGTGACGGCCGGGCACCCTGCGCGCCAAAGTCGTCGGGTGTGGCCACGATGCCGCGGCCGAAGAACCGCTGCCACATCCGGTTGACCGCGACCCGGGCAGTCAATGGATGCTGTGGGTCAAGCAGCCACTCGGCGAGTCCACGTCGATCCGGTGGGAGGGCGTCGTCGAACCGCAACAGTGCGGCGGGGGCACCCGGTGTGACTTCCTCGCCCGGCGCGTCGTACGCGCCTCGTTCGAGGACGTACGTGGGTCTCGGTTCCGCCAGTTCTTCGAGTACCATCACCTCGGGCTGTGCGGTAAGAAGCTCGTTCTCTTCTCCCCGCAGCCTGGTGAGTTCCCGCAACGTCTCCTGATAAACCGGATCGTGCGTGAGCACATAGTGTTCACGTGCGTCATCGTGATCTGGCTCGCCAGTCTGGGTTGGGAGACCCGACAGTTCGTGAACCTCAAGACGCGACAGTTGGCGATCGTAGACCATTAGCTCATCGACCTCGACGCTATCGAGCTTGATCATGTTGGGTTCGATCCACCCGACCCGGAGGTTGCCCGGGTCGCCCCAGTTGGAGCGTTCTCGGGTTCGCGGGTCAACCTGGTACAGAATGCTCATCTTCAGGTTGTCCGCCAAAGTCAGGGTCTCAATCTGCCCTCCGTTCAGAAACAGGCGAATGCCGTCGGCGCGACTCGATCCGTCATACGTGAGCACCAGATGCGACCACTCGCGCTTTGGCAGCGGGGCAGTTGTCTGGACCGCAATCGAATTGGCGGGGAAGACGTGGTTCAGACTGACTTCGAGGGTGCCGTCCGGCTTCAGCATCGCAACGTAACCGCGAAGTCCGTTGAAGAGTCCACCGGACTTGCTGAACAACGGCCCCTCAAGCGCGTCGTTCGGAATATTGAACCAGAGTCCGATAGAGAAGGCTTCATTTCGTTCGAACCACGCGACGTCCTTGCCCATGTCGATCCAGGGGTCGCCTACGAGTTTCAGTGCTCCACCCACTTGACCTGCAACAGGGATGACCTCTTTCTCCACGTCACCCCACGTGTATGCATCTTTCGACCGGTTGGCCGTGTTGATGATCTTGCGATCGGTCGCGTCCTCAAACGGATAGTGGGCAATACGGCCACGTGCAAGCTCGCCGTCCGAAACACCCGAAAACGAATCGATCCACCGCTGAAAAGGCCCGTCGTAGCGTTGGTGGGTCGGCGCTGCGAGCACCTCGAGGCTATCGATCTGCCGGGCGAGCTGGACGAGCGCTTGCTCGGCGTCTGGCTCCGGGAGGATCACCGTCGGACTCGCTTCTCCCGCGTAGGCGATGTTGCCAAACTCGTTGACGCTGTTGAAAAACGCGAAGAGCCGAAAGTACTCTTTCTGACTGATCGGGTCATACTTGTGATCGTGGCACTGCGCGCACGATACGGTCAGTCCGAGGAATGCACGGCCCAGCGTGTTCGTCCGGTCTGCGACGTAGTCCACGCGGTATTCTTCGGGTACAATTCCGCCCTCCTGACTTTGCAGGTGGTTGCGATTAAAACCGGTCGCGAGCAACTGGTCGCGCGTGCGGTTGGGCAGTAGGTCTCCGGCGAGTTGAGCCTTTACGAACTCGTCGTAACGCATGTTGTCGTTGAACGCCCCAATCACCCAGTCTCGCCAGGGCCACATGTTGCGCAGTCCGTCATCCTGGTAGCCGTGACTGTCCGCGTAGCGCGCAACGTCGAGCCATTCGGCCGCCATGTTTTCGCCGTACGCCGGCGATGCCAGTAGTCGGTCAACGAGGCGTTCATACGCGTCGGGTCTTTCGTCACGCACAAACGCGTCAACCTCGTCGGGAGTGGGCGGGAGGCCCGTAAGATCAAACGACAGTCGTCGGATCAACGTCTCCCTCGGCGCGCGCGGCTTCGGCGAAAGCAATTCGCGTTGCAGACGCTGAAGTACAAACCTGTCGATCGGATTGCGCACCAGCGCTCTGAGCGAGTCGGCGACGATCGGCGGATCTGGTTGCGTTGGCGCACTAAAGGCCCAGTGAGGTTTGAACTCCGCGCCCTGCTTGACCCAACGCACGAGGACGGCCTTCTCGTACTCTGATAGCTTGAGATTCGATTCCGGCGGAGGCATCACTTCGTCAGGGTCCTCCGAAGTGATTCGTTTTACGAGTTGGCGGAGCTGGGGGCGTGCCTCGTCTTCGTGGTCGAGGCGGAGTTCCGCCTTACGTTTATTCTCGTCGGGCCCATGACACGCATAGCATCGATCCGAGATTATCGGCTTGACGTCAAAATTGTAATCAACGGTCGACGGCAGTCGGGCTGCCAACGCCGGATCCTCCGAATCGCGGTTGCAGCCAGACAGGAACGTAGCTGCCGCGACGACGAACGTCGCCGCGATTGTACCAGTCAGCTGCGGTAGACGGTATTTCGTAGTAGTAGCCAGTCGTACGTAGTTCGTGGCAAGGTAACGAGCATAGAAGAGGATCTTCAACCCATCGAGGCGCAGCGCGTGTAACAGTTTGCGGCTTTTGACCGTCAGTAAGCCGGCTATTGCCAATAGTTTGGTGAATTTGAGTAAGCGAGGTCTCCTGCGACATGTCGGCATTCTCGTCCGTTTTCCCGGCGTTCCGCCGTTCGATCGTCTTGCTATTGCTTTCCGTCTCGACTGCGGTTACAACGTCTGGGCAGTCCGAAGGTGTTCTCGCATATGACGAGGGACGCTTTGGCGCTGCCGAAGAGCTGTTTGAGGCGAGCTATGCGGCTGGCGAAGCGCGCGGCGAGGCCGCAGCGTATCTCGGACGAATACACTGGGAGCGGCGTGATGGAAAGGCCGCCATCAAGTGGTTGGAGCGTGCGGTCGCAGAAGCGCCGAACGAGGCTGAGTATCACTACTGGTTGAGTAACGCCTATTTCAATCATATCGCCAGTGTGGGCCTTCTGAAGAAGGGAGGGCTGGCAAAGAAGGGAAAGAGCTCGGCAGAAGATGCACTGAGCCTTGATCCGAGCCATGCCGGGGCCCGCATGAGCATTATTCAATACTACGCGCAAGCGCCACGAATCGCCGGCGGTAGTATGACGAAGGCGCGCGAACACGCAGAGATTCTGTACACGCATCATCCGCGGCGCGGTCACGAGATGATGGCCATGATCCATGTGCGTTCAGAGGACTTCGAGGCAGCCGCAGCAGAGTTTGAGCGCTACGTCGAGGCATTTCCCGACGATTCGGATGTTCTGTACAAGGCAGGGATCTACCATCAGGGACGGGAATCCTACGCACAGGCGTTCGACTACTTCGAGCGTGCAGTGGCCGCCAACGAACTGGCGCTGAGTGCACACTATCAGCTCGGGCGCACGGCTGTACTGTCCAACGAGCAGACGCAGCGTGGTATCGCGGCGTACGAGTTCTATCTCGCCCAGGAAGTGCCCGATAATCTGCCGTCACACGCTTCTGCGAACTGGCGACTGGGTATGCTTTTCGAGCAGGCTGGGCAGCTTGACGCAGCGCGCGCCGCGTACGCTGCGGCGTTGCAAGAGGAGCCCGAGCACGAAGACGCTCGCAAAGCCCTCGACCTTCTGGATCAAAAGTAGCCTACAGGCGCGTGGCGACCTGTGGTTGCACTTCCCGTTTCCAGGCTTGGAAGCCGCCCTCTATGATTTGCCGCCGCGCCTCCGCCATGAGCCAGCTGTAGAAAGCGAGGTTCTGCGTTGACGCGATCTGCAGGCCGAGCACTTCCTTAGACATGATGAGATGACGAAGGTACGAGCGCGTGTAGGCCCGCGACGTGTCAGCCTCGAGACGCGCGTCGACAGGGCTATGATCGTGCTCCCACTTCTTATTGCGAATGTTGATGACTCCCGAAGTGGTGAACAGCATGCCGTTTCGAGCGTTTCGCGTCGGCATCACGCAATCGAACATGTCGACGCCGCGCGCAACGTTCTCGAGAAGGTTCTCAGGCGTACCGACGCCCATCAGGTATCGAGGCTTCGAGGTCGGTAGCACCTCGTTGCAGACCTCCACCATCTCATACATCTTCTCCGCCGGCTCGCCGACCGAAAGACCGCCGATGGCGTACCCCGGAAAATCGAGGTCGACGAGAGCTCGGGCAGATTCGCGGCGGACATCTGGATAGACCACACCTTGCACTATTGCGAACAGCTGCTGCTCGAAGCCGTAAAGTGCGTCGGTGTTTTGCCACGCTTTTTGGCTGCGTTTTGCCCAGCGGACGGTCAGCTCATTGGACTCTCGCGCGTACTCCCTGCTCACGTCACCCGCCGGGCACTCGTCCAGTACCATCATGACATCCGCGCCGATTACGCGTTGGATATCGATGACTGACTCGGGTGTAAAGTCGTGTCGGGTACCGTCCAGGTGAGACTGGAACGCGACGCCAGCCTCGGTGATCTTGCGTCGGTCGGCGAGCGAGAACACCTGGAACCCGCCGGAGTCGGTCAACAGTGCGCCCTGCCAGTTTGCAAAACCGTGAAGCCCGCCGGCACCGCGCAGTACTTCAATGCCCGGGCGCAGAAAAAGGTGATACGTATTACCGAGGATGATGCGGGCGCCGATTTCCTGTCGCAACTTGTTGCGATCAACCGCCTTGACCGTGCCCTGCGTCCCGACCGGCATAAACACCGGTGTCTGTACCTCGCCGTGCGCGGTTGTGAGCACGCCAGCGCGCGCGGCGGACCCAGGGTCAGTATGGCTAACCGCGAACCCAGTCAATCCGTGCTCATGCAGTCTGCGTAATCCGAACGTTGTGTGGTGCTGACACTGTCGTGTCGGCGACGACGGCGTTCGCGCGCTGGCAGCGCGCAACGACCATCTTACGCGCCCGCTCTTCCAACTCGATGACTATGTGGCGACCGTCGGATCGTTTGAGAAGAAGGAGCTCCTGCTCGGCAAGTTGACCCACAAACGAAACGGTCCCGTCGTACTTCCGATAGTGGTCCCAAAACAACTGGGTGTCGACTACGTCAGCAGACAACGTAGCGTAGTCGAATGCAAGGACCGTTTCTCCTGTGCGAATCTGTAGTCTCTCGCCGACAACAATCTCAATCTCCGACGTGAAACCGACTACACACAGGCCGACGAAAGCCAGGGCACCCATAACCTGTACGCTCCAGAAGCTCAGCGCCACGGTGCTCATCGGCTCGGCCTGTATTTCGACGTGTAGCCAGGCCCACGTCGCGTACTGGACCATAAGAAGGGAGAGGCCGACAACGGCAACTGCGACGTAGTACAGCGAAGCAGCGCGACGCTCGTCATCTACAGCGCGACGGACGAGTCGCCCCAACAGCGAGTTGGAGGGAGAGAAGCGTGTCGCTATGAAATAAGATTCAGATGTCAAGGCGCTATATGCGAGACGAAGGCGTCTGGGATCCCACTTTGGTGACCGCAGGTGGGCGAACGTTACGGCGCGAGTATTACGCTGGGTCGTTCTCGGGATCAGACGGTGCGGTCGGTGGGTCGTCTGACAGAAGCCGAACGCGCTGGGGGACGGACTGTTCTTTGGATCCGCGCCGCCGCCAGTTCCGCATTCTTTCGAGGGTAGAGTCGTTTTCCCGTTGTCCAAGGTCGAGTGTGAGCTCGTCCCGCCAGTGGGAGTAGGCGGTAACAATCAACGCGGTGGCAGGAACGGCTATCAGCAGGCCAAACAAGCCCATCAGCGAGCCGAAGACGAACAGTGAGAGCATGATCAGTACGGGATGGAGTCCCACCTGCTGCCCCTGAATCTTGGGTGTCAGAACAGACTGCTCGAGCAGCGACTCGCCCAGAAGGACGAGGAACACAATCAGGGCCTTCACGAGTCCGGGTTCACCGAACACGAGGGCGATGGCGATACCGATAACCTGCGTAATGACGATCCCGATGTTGGGGATCATGTTGAGTACACCCGCCAGCAGCCCGATCACAAGAGCGAACGGTACACCGAATATGGAGAGTGCGGTCGCGACGATCACTGCGGCGATTGCAGAGATTGTCAGCTGTCCGCGGAGGTAGCGGCCCACGACGCGCCCTGCGATCTTTAGATAGTTTCGTGACCCGTTGTGGCGAGGAAAGAGCTCCACGAGACGGCACGTGATCGCATCGTAATCCTTCAGGGTGTAGTAGAACAGTACGGGCGTAATCGCGCCGACCGTAATGAACTGGAACAGCGAACTGAGCGAGCGGACAATCCGCTGGGCCGTGTTAGGGATGCTGTTGGCAATCGCGGTCGCCTGGTCCTGGACGAGTTCAGTAAGGTTAGTCAGCAGAACATCGCGATCAACGACACCTGCGCGCTCCAGCCGCTCGAGAATCGCGGAGTCGACGAGATAGTCCCGCAGGTCTGACATTGCGTAGAAGATGTCACTCGCGAGTTGCTCCAGTTCCCCGACGAGCATCGGGACCAGGAGGACGACGAGCAGCGCAACAACGCCGGTCGCCAGAATGGTCATCGTGAGTGCACCGAGCCACCGCGGCACTTTCCACTTCGCCTCGACCTTGTCGAGCAGCGGGTTCAGCATGTACGCCAGAACGTAGGCCAGCACGAACGGGACGAGCACACCGGCGAGTCTGCTGAACAGCCAGAGAATCAACAAGAACCCGCCTGAGAGCAGTATCGCCCTCGCGGCCTGGTTCTCGCGGAATGGCCAGAGGATGATTGCGGCCGCGACGCCAACGGCGAGCGGGTTCAACAGGTCCCGCATGAAGTACAGGAGCGTGACCAGCAGAATCAATCCGCCGATGACGAGCCCGAAACTTGTCAGCCGCCGGTCTGGAGCTTGCTTTTGCTCTTCAGGCTCGCTCATTCGCGATCGTCGTTCCGTGAGCTCGTACTATCCGATCGCGCGTCGATGACCTGCCCAGCCGCTTCGAGAGCGGCCTCCATGGCCTCGAGTTGTTCCTGCCAGCGTAGGAGCTCGGTTTCCCTGGCGGCCAGGCGGGACTGCGTTTCAGCCAGGGCGCGCTCACGTACCTCGAAATCGGCACGCTCGAGATAGCCGCGCTCCTCGAAGTACCGTTTGAACAGCCAATTGTGTTTGGCCGCCTCCATCAGCTCAGCAAAACGGAACGCACCCAGTGCACCCCATTGCGAGGTCTGCTCCCAGTTGGCGATCATCGCGCGCGCATCAGACGTGATCGCATTCAGTGTGTCTGCCGACATAACGAGCCGGTCGTACAGCTCCGGTTCGTTCAGCAACTTGGCGAGTGTGCCGTCGCCACTCTCAACCCGACGCAGAATCTCGTTGACGCCTTCGGTGGCATTGCCTGCAAGCGCCACGAGCGCCTGGGCATTGTCGGTGACCGAGGTCATGACCCGCTGCGACTCGTTCGTTGTGCGGACAATAGACTGGTACAACGTCGAGTCGTAGATAATCCGCCCAAGGGTACCCTCGCCGTTACGAACGTCGACCATTATTTGCTCGAAGCTTGTGGCGGCCTTCTCAAAGTTCTGAACTGACTCGATTGCACGATCGCTGATCTCGAACAAGTCAAACGGATCTTGCCCGACGAGCGTGTCAGTCTCCGCGATGTCCTCTCCCGGAACAGGCGGAGACACGAGAACGACAATCTGATTGCCAACGAGCCCAACAGATTTGATTTGGGCAATCGTGTTGCGTCGAATAACTGGGCGCGCGCGCTCGCCGATGGCGAGCGTGACGTTGATGCGCGCTCCGGGCGTGGTCGGGAGATCGATGTCGTCTACGCGTCCAACATTCACGCCCTGGTACTGCACCGCGGCGCCAACATTGAGGCCGGCGACGTGATTGAACGTCGACGTCACCTTGAACGTATCCGAGAACAGGAAGGACCGATTCGCGATCGCAAACAGCGCGACCGCGAATAGGACCGCGCCGGCGATGACCAGTAGACCAACTCGTGCTTGGCGTGACATGGCGAATGTTACCTGCTCTGCCTGTAGAAGTTGCCCACCTCGGGTATGGGCGATTTGCGTACCTCGTCGAGCGTTCCAGACGCTACAAATCGTCCGCCGTCGAGGAAAAAGACGTCATCTGCGACGATTTCGGCACACAGGAGGTCGTGCGTAATGACAACTGAAGATATGTCACGATCGTCACGAAGGCGCGCAATCAGTTCAGATACGGTACGCACTGATACCGGGTCAAGGCCGGTCGTCGGCTCATCGTAGAACATTACGGCCGGTTGAAGAATGATCGCCCGTGCGAGGCCGACACGCTTCTTCTGCCCGCCAGACAGTTCTGCGGGGTACTTGTGCGCGTGTTCCGGCAGTCTGACCCACTCAAGCGCCTCCATCACGACGGGTTCTCTCTCCTTCGCCCTCATACTGGTGTGGCGGTAGAGAATGAAGTCCAGATTGTCGTACACCGACATTGAGTCGAACAACGCTCCACCCTGAAAGACGTAACCGATGGAGAGTCTGACGCGGTCCAGCTCGTCGTCTTCGAGCGTATCCACTCGCACCCCGTTGATCCAGACTTCACCCCGGTCCGGCTTGAGTAGCTGCACGATCGATTTGATCAGCACGCTCTTGCCAGACCCCGAACCGCCCATGACGACGGCATTCGTACCCTCCTCGACATCCATTGTGATGCCTTTGAGCACATGCACCGTTCCAAACGACTTGTGGAGGTCGTGGACAGAAATCGCGATGTTGTCTGGCGGGGGCACTGAGCGTCGAGGTGAGCGCGTGGCTAGGGGGTTTCTTTCGGGTTCGAGGGGTCTAGTACAGACCGAACAGCATGAGTGAGAGTCGCACCATTAGCACATCGGCAAGGAAGATCAGGAGGGACGACGTGACCACTGCCTGCATTGCTGCCTGACCAACTTCGCGTGTCCCGCCCTTCACGTTGTATCCCTTGTGGCAGCTGACGATGCCGACAATGAATCCGAAAACGCTTGTCTTCATCGTGTCGACGATCAGGTCGGAGAACCGCAGCGACTGGAAGGCGCTGTCGAAGAAGACGCGATAGTCGGTATTCGAGGCGATGACGGATTCGAGATAGCCGCCCGACATCGCGATCATGTCGGTCCAGATCGTGAGGACCGGAAACATGATCATGCACGCCAGCACGCGCGTGACCACGAGATAGTGAAACGGCTTGAGGGCGGCCACCTCCAGGGCGTCGATCTGTTCGGTGACGCGCATGGAGCCGATCTCGGCTCCAATTCCAGCACCAACTCGACCGGCGAGGACGAGGGAGGTGATCACAGGGCCGATCTCTTTGAACACTGACAGCGAAAGCATGCTGGGCAGTACGGCCTCAGCGCCAAACCGCACGAGCGTTCCGCGGCTTTGCATCGCCAGGACGATGCCGATCGCAAAACCGGTGACGGCCGTGAGTACGTAGGACTTGGAACCGACCTCGTCCATCTGGCGAAGTAGTTCACGCGCTTCGAATGGTCGTCTGTACCAACGGCGCAGGAAATTCCAGGCGAACAGACATAGCTCTCCGGCCTGTTCGAATCCGTGCAGTAGAACACTGTTTTCCCGTCGTTTCGCGCTCCGACGTCTCTGGAGGCGCTCCAGCGCGGCCGTATTTGAGGTTGGCGCGGCAGACATACTGACAAGTTAAGCGTTACGGCCGAGAGGGTGGGATTGGCGGGACGGCTGAGGTTGACGGTTGAAGGTGGTGGATGAACGTTCAGGGTTTAGGGTTGTAGGTTGAGGGTTGAAGGTAGAAGGTGAGGAGGTTTGAAAGGTGCGGAAGTTGTTGGGCGGTCGCTCCCTCGAAACGGCTGTCTAGCAAGTCGTCGAATGAACCGAAAGCGCACAAACTGCGGTTGACAACGCGACCGCACCCGATAATTTCCCTCAACCCTCAACCCTCAACCCTCAACCCTCAACCCTCAACCCTCAACCCTCAACCCTCAACCCTCAGACCTCAACCTCCATCCCTCAATACGCGTATTGCCAGAACAGATTGATTCCGAAGATCGTGCCCTGTTGCTGGGCGCGGGCCAGAAGCCCCTTAATGATCTCCACCTCGAGAAGCAGTTCCCGTTCGGCTGAACCGGCAGTTTGGGATTCGCCTGCGCTCAGTACGATCGGCTGGCTGATTGCGACGTAGACCCCGGAGCGCAAGTACTTGCCGGCTGTGAGCTTGACCTCGGTTCCCTCGTATTCGATTCGAACGACATCTAGCCCAAGCTCTTCACCCGCCAGGCCTTCAAGGAATCCGGCCGCCTGGCTGAGTGCGATGTCGGCCGCAAGTGATTCTTCGCCGCTGCCAAACTGTAGCGACTCGCGGGCCGGCCTGCCAAGAAGCACGTACGACAGAATGTCGGTCGTCTCCATTGCCGGGTCTGACGTTAGCGTTAAGTCGAGGTCCTGAAGCGAGCCCGTCGCAGCGAGGTTTACTTCAATATCCTCCTCTGTTGTCCCGGTTGGTCCGCGAGAATTCACCGTGTACGACGCCACGAGGTCTATGCGCGGATTCGAGAGCGGCCCGTTGAACGTGACGGTGCCTCGGTCAATGTTGAACCGTCGACCCAGCTCGACAATCTGGCCGCGATCCTCGATGATGTCGATCGTGCCGAAGGCCTCCATCTCGCCACTTGGTTGTTTCGCCACGTCGAGGCTCCCGAAGAAGGGTATTTCCATACGCGGGTTCTGGTACGAACGCATCCACGAGTCGCGAGTCATTTCGACGTTGACGTCGATCTCGAGGGCCGTATAGAAATCGTAGTTCGTGGTGTCGGCCGCGCTTACGCGACGCCCAAAAACGAGCTCGACTTGCCGCAGGTCTCGATCTGTCAGTGTCACTGGTTCAAACTCCTCAAGCGCGCCCTTGTAGAATATGTCCAACGACTGCAGTCGCAGGTAACCCGAAATCACCGGTTGTCTGGTCGTGCCGTAGAGGAGCAGGTCCCCCGACGTCGCAGCCCGGTAGTCTGCGTTGTCGATCGCGAGGAAGTCTTCGAGATCGATACTCACGTCGAATTGTCCGAGCGACAGATTTGCAAGTTCGATCGATCCAACCGCGTTCATCGGGCCTCGGCCCGATCGGCCACTCAGGTTGTCGATGAGGATGTTGCGGTCTTCGAACAGCAGACGACCGTTTACGGCTTCGATCTCGGTTCCGAAAATTGGCAGGCCGACGCGACCGTCTCGGATTGTCGCAGCGCCTGACATAAGTGGTTCCGCGAACGTACCGAGCATCCGCATGTCGCCGTCGACGCGCCCATCGAGGCGCGAGTAAACTGCTGGATCGAGAAACGGCAGGATCCATCCGACTGAGAATGAGTCGGCGCTGACCGTGAGATCGACGTCACTGTCGGGAAGTGCCTGCCGCGCCGACACGCGAACCCCGGTCTGGGTCGGTCCGCGAGTTGACGCAAGGCGAAGGTCGACTGGTAGCAACCCAACAAAATTCATGGTGCCGCCTTCTACGTGCTCGAGATAACCGTCCAGCCGCAAACGCAGACTGTCGTAACCGACAGCCAGATCCAGATTGCCCACGTTCTTGCGATTGGCCTCGAGCTCGACCTGAAGGTCACCCTGAACGGTGGGCGAAACCGATGGGCCAACAAGGTCGAGGTACCCGTTCACGGTTCCGTCGAGACCGCTGTAGCCCAATAGGTCAGCCACCGCGCCGATGCGGAAGTTCTCGACGGTCAGTATGAGACTCTGATCTCCATCAAGGTCGATGATCCCGTCCACCGCGATCTGCTGGTCGTCGGTGAAGAGTAGCAGGTTCCGAATTCGGTATGCCTCGCCGTACGTCAGCGTCGACGGCTGCAGCAGCGACCAGCGGTCGTTGTCGAGGCGAAGGTTCGCGCCGAGGATCGACACCGCCTGCTCCCCGGGTCGGGTGTCAATCGTGCCGCTCACGGAGGCATCGCGGCGACTGTCGATTTCGGATTGAGCCTGGAAGTGGAGGAGCGAGTCAGGCTTCGTTACCTGCACCTGGGTCTCTCGGAAAGCCGCTGAGCCGACGATCAGATTTACCACGCGAAACCGGGCGTCGAGATTCTGAAGGCCCAATTCGTGACTGTAGGTCGCGTCGACGAATAGCTCAGCCGCTGACGATCGACGTTCTCCGTAGCTGATTGAACCAAACGCGCCGTCCACCAGGATCTGCGCGTTTGTCGGCGGCCCCGTGACTGACGCGGTAACGCTTCCTATGCCTCCCAGCTTCTGGGTACGGGGGATCAGGTCGCCAACAAGTGACAGGTCTTCTGCGTTGACGTCCAAATAGAATGCTGACTCGCCGGTACCGTCGCCCAGGACGATCGGGCCGGCGCCTTGAATGACTCCGGCTGATGTTTCAAGGAAGAGCTCCCGTACATCCACAACGCCTTCTGCGGCTGCCACATTCAGGACACCATGGCTCACCGAATTGCCCGCGATCGTCCCGTCGAGCGAGTCGACGACAAGCGTGGCATCCAAATCGCCTGGCCGTGTGGCGGAGGGAAGCTCACCCTCGTAGCTAAGGACAAAGGAGATGTCGGTTACCGTCGTGTCAAAGGCGGATGATGCCCCGGTCGTCGCCGGCCACCAGTCAGCCACGTTCACGCGCTGACCTCGGACGCGGGCTGCGAGCCGGGGAGTATCTTCGCCAACTGACCACTCTGCCTCGCCAGAGATCGCACCATCGGCTGAGATCAGGTCCCACGATACCGCGCTTGGATTTGTGGCGGTCGCGCCGTGGAACGCCAATTCACCTGTCACGTCTGCCACGCCGTTCACAGCTGACGGGAGTATCCGAATGCTAGCCACCGCCTGTCCGTCGGTCTCTCCCGTGGCGGCAGTGATCGATCCATTCAGTGATGTCTGCAGGGCGTCCAATCCCGCGAACGCACCGACGTTGAAATCCTTGACCTGGGATTCAGACAACGCGAGTCGTGGCGCAACGTCGAAAGGCCTGCCAGAGCCACTGCCGGAGACCGTCCCTTCGTCTGTGTCGAGCGCAAACTCGTAGCGAAGTTCACCATTGTCTGCTTCAGCAATCAGCTGACCGGATCGGACAGACGCAGAGTTGACGGCTGCGGTGTCGACGTCAACGTCAACTTGACCCGAGATCGAACTGAGCTGCGTGAACGTGACATCGCCTGAAAACGAACCGTTCACAAATCCGGCGATGGTCGTGTCCCGAATACCCGGCAAGTCGTCCAGTCTCAGGTCACGTACACGAGCGTGATCAACGCGTATGGAGTGACGCGTTTGTCCGCCAGGCGCCGGCGCAAAACTATACAGCCCCTCCATTGCCACCGGAGCCCCGTTAAGGCTACCGGTCTGCTGGTAGTTGATTTTCTGGCCGTCGATGGTACCGACGACCTGAAGCGCGCGGACATCGACGGTTGCTGTGGAGAAGGAGTCGACGCCAACCCGAAAAACTCCGATGCCGAGCGCACCGTCGTCATACGCTATCGCACCTGTGGCGCGAGAGATGAGGATGGGGCCGACCCGCGAGTCAGCAAACGTTGGTCTGATGTCAAGAGTGGGCGATCGGATGCCTTCCCCATTTATCGCAATGCGACCATGTACCTCAGTTGCAGGGTATCCGGGCCCGAGCAGCTCGTTGGCCCGGGCAGCGTCTAGTCCTTTGAGCGTGACAACGAGGTCGTACTTCGCCGAGTCCGCTATTTCGTCAAGGCTTGAGAGATTCGAAAGTCGGCCGGTGACGATCGTCGGCGAGCCGGCCAGATTCGCACCCATTCGCAGACCGGCCGCCCCCTTGTCAAAGTCGATGCGACCGCTGATACCCGCGATGTCGACAGACGGGAGGGTTGTTTCCTGCAGCTCGAAGACCGCCGGCCCGCTCAACCGCGAAAGCAGGCCAGCATTCTGCGGTGCGAATTGAGTTTCCCCTTGTAGTGCCGCTCTGACTGTACCGTTGATGCGGTCTTGATCGCTGAACAGTCCCGTCGCGATCGTAGCCGGCGCCAGGTTCAGCGCGTCAATCTCGATTGCCAACACGCTGTCTGACATTGTGCCGGAAAGTGACACGCTGCCTCCACCGCCCACGGTGAGGGTGCCGTCAGCAAGTAGCTGATTCGCGTCGCGCGTGAGGTCGAGTCTGCCGCGCAGCGTTGCGTCGGGATCAACTGTGGGCAAGAAAGGGCTGATATCGGCGAGCGACAGCGGCTCCAGCAGCGCAGTTAGTTCACCCGTATCGGATGACGTCGAGATGCCTCCCTGCACAATCACATTCGAATGTGGGGAGAGCAGTACGGCCTCGCGTATCTGCAGGGCTGAGTCGAAGTACGACGCGGACAGGCGGAGCGAGGCAGGCGTACCTGTAGACGGTGGCGTAAAGGGTAGGATCAGGGAGTCCACGCGGCCGCCGTACGTGTCGACCATGCGAATGTCATGCGCTGAAAGATGCGCAGGGCCGGCAACAAGGGTGCGCTCGGAGCCTTCGTCGCGGTAGACCGCCGTCAGGTTGACCTCGTCGACGAGAAGACTGCCGATGCGAATCGCGAGGCCGGTCGAAACTGTATCCGTTGGGAACGCGCGTACCAGGTCCCAATCACCGGCGCTGCCCTGGCGTGTGTAGGCCCTGACTCCGCTGGCGTTGATGTGCGTCAGTTCAACGCGACGCTGCAAGAGCGGTAGCACGCGAGCACCCAGGGTCAGCGAGTCTACGGCAAGCAACGTCTCCCCGTCGGGAGCCGTAAGCGTGACCGTGCCGAGGAAGACGTTGCCGGGCAGGGAGCCGCCGGATTCCAGGAAGCTCAGTTGGTAGCCGTCCTCCAGCGGGATGCTGTTAATCGCCAAAGTTGCCAGGCGCGTCCTGCCGGCATCGGAGGTGATGTAGAGCCAACCGGCGAGGGCCGAGAGCAGTAGCAGCGCCACAACTCCGACGACGAGCCTCGGGGCGCGTCGTTTCCTTGAAGGTGCTATTTCCGGCTTTACGCCAGGCATCAAAACGTCTGGCTGAGACTCAGGTGGAGCCGGAATCGTCGAAGGTCGCGGCTATTGTCGATGCCGAGGAAGGCCTCTTCGGGCGTACGCAAGTCATTGCGGGACGGATTGAGTTTGTAGCCCAGATCAAGGCGTACAAACCCGAACGGTGTGGCGTAGCGGATGCCGCTGCCAACGCCAACGCGCCATCGGTCGAGGTCAAATCCGCCGTTGTCGACAAAGCCGGTTGGGGTTTCTCCAGCAGATACCTGGCCGGCATCAACGAAGCTCGCCAGTCGCCATTGTGAACCGAGCCACGGGAACGGGTACTGCAGCGTCACGCTGGCGGTCCATTTTGCACGGCCACCGACCGGCTCATACACGTATCCGGAAACGGATCCGTCGCGGTTCAGCGAAGGACGAGGGATCTTGGCCCCAAGAAAGCCCTCAGCCCACCCACGAACGTCACTCGCGCCGCCAGCCTCCAGTAGAACGTTGTCGAACCGGTTTTCAAACTTGAGACTGTCCAACTGTCCCGACAAGCCATCCAGCGCTCGTTTACTGTCGCCAAGCGGCTCTGCCCGAGCTGCAAAAATGCGCGCCGTCAGGTTCAGTTTGTCGCTCAGCGGCAAGTAGCCGACCACGTCGGACCCTGCCTTGACGTACTGGATTTCTGATCCGATCGCAGCGCTACTCACCTCCAGGAATGGATGGACCTCGAAGCCTCTGGTGGGGCGCAGCAGATCGTCGGTGCGCCCGAAGTTGCCGGTAAAAGAGAAGACGCTCTTGGTGTACGGATCGCGAACAAAGCTCGGGTCGTTTTCGATAGGCTGTGTAATGTCGAGCGTGCGGTTGAATACGTACTTGCCGGTGAGCGTCCGCAGTCGAGCAAACTGATACACAACCGTCGATTCGAGGCCAATCTCTCTTCGGTTCATGCCGTAGAACCTGTCGCTCTCACGTAACCTCGGATCGCGCTCAAAGAGGATGTAGGGGACGACAATCGCGGACGTTCGACGCGAAAGGAAGTACGGTTGGCTGAGCGAGACCTTTGCCTGAAGTTTCCAGGGCGTCTGATTGTTGCCGGATGCGCGAGCGCCGAGGCCGGTATCCGAGATGAGTCCGATTGAGATGTTACGCGCGCCGCCGAAGAGATTGCGGTTCTGCCAGCCCGCTTCAAAACCTGCACCCTGCGAAAGGGAGTATCCTGCCTGGCCAGAAACGATTTTGAACTTGCTTTCGCGAACGCGATACCTGACGGTCACGCTACTGTCCCGATCCTGCTCCGGGACATCAGCCAGCACAACGCGAAAGAGGTTGAGGCCGAAGATCTCTTCCTGTCCGCGCACGAGTTGGGTGCGGGAGTAGCGATCTCCAGGGAGAAGCGGTACCTCGCGGCGTACTACGTTGGCGGACACCTGTTCGTTGCCCTGGACGGCAACAGTGTCGACGTACGTCGGCGGCCCTGCGTCGACCTCAAATCGAACGTCGGCGACGTTGTACGTCGAGTCCACCTCGGCAAACCCGTCCACCTGGGCGAACGCATAGCCATTGTCCAGCAGCCAATTCAGCACTTTGCTCTGAATACTGATCCGCTGAAACTCTGAGTAGCGATCGCCTATCCGCAATGCGATCTCGGTCGAAAACTCTTCCCACTCGTCGCGCTGCGACTCGGGAAACTGTGTCACAGCATATCGTCCGTCACTTGCGTAGTAGCCGACGTCCTGGATGATGAGGGGTGGGCCCTCCTCGATCTCGATGACTACATCGATCTTGTTTCGTGTAGTGTCGAGCCTCGACGAGGTGTACGCGATCTGCGGATACAGAAAACCGTTCCGGTTGTAGAAACGCCGCAGGCGCACCACGTCTTTCTGCAGTTCGATAGGGTCAAACGGGTACGTGCGGTTACGCCAGAAGAAGACGCGGTCCCAGAACGTTGGTGTGTTTATCGCCATCTGCGCGCGCAGTCTCTCGTCTCCGAACGAGCGCGAGTCGGGGAAGCGAAACGAGACCGACGCTGTCGAAGTCTGGGCGTCGATGAGGTACAGCGGGGGACCGTCGCTGTCCTGCGCATTCGCCGCGGGAAGTGACAGGCATACCGCGAGGCACCCCAGCAGTGCGGACTTCAGCGCCGCTCTATTCTGCGCGTGGTCGGTCGGCACCGGTTCACTGACCGGTCGTGTCGGGTATGGAGCGACCCAGGCGCGATGGAATCGCATTCTCAAGCGTATCAGCCGGCCTTATCGACTTTCCGTCGATGTCTGATCCAGCCGCCGTGGAATCGGTCTGCGGATCGTCGGCAGTTCCCGTGTCAACCGTAACAGAATCTGGTGCCGTTCCGGAAGGGTCCGTCGTGGAATCTGTCGTCGGATCTACCTCCGTCTCGACAGGTGGTGCGGAGAGCGAATTGTACCGGAATACGAGGTCACCATTTTGCGTCTTCATGTTGACGGATCCGCCATCGGCTCCCGACGCACCGCTGAAGCGTGCGCCTGCACCCCGCTGGCTCAGCTTCGGATTGGAGAACTCGAACCCGTCAGTACGAATGAAGCCGGCACGTGAACTGGCGTTTACCTTCGCGGCGGCAGCAGGCGAAAGTCCGAGGGTTACGTCGCCATTCGTAGAGGCGAGTTCAACAGCATCGCCGGAACCAAGTCTGTAGAAGTCCGCCGCCACGTCGCCGTTCCGTGTCGTCAGGCTGAGCGTGCCGCTGCCTCCGAGATAGGCGATGTCGCCGTTCTCAAGAAGAACATCGATTCTTCCGTCGACATTCGTTAGCGAAACGTGACCGCTACGGAGGATGAGTTTCAGCGTCGCGGTGCGCGGGATGGTCCCCGTCACATCCACGTTAGTGAGATCAGCGTTGTCGGGTCGG